>JAWQFW010000065.1:0-20954 GCA_035968095.1 Oscillatoria sp. PMC 1068.18 | reverse complement strand
CATTTATTCTCCTCTTAAAACTAGATATTTTCACTTTTCAAGTCTCCAAAAGTTCAGTTAATTTTGCGAGAATTTCTGGAGATCGGGTCTAATTATAGCAAAATTTGGGTAAAAAAGTTAATCTTAAGACAAAATAAGTTAGTCAATTATGATAATATCAAATTTGGTTATACCGTTTACCTAAACTAATGCGACAAATCCAGACGCTTTAGAGACGTGGCATCAAACGTCTCTACACAAGATTATGTAGTGCAGTTAAAGCAAATTGGTGTTGCAGTCTGGTAAAGATTGAAGAAGCGACATTGAAACTGGATTTTTCTGGGTAAATTATTTCAGAAGCTAGAGAAAGTTATCAAAAAAAATGTCAAAGTTACGCAAGTGGAAAATTTTAGCTTCTCAATTGGTATTAGATAATATTTGGTGTCGAGTACGACAAGATACAATCGAGTTACCGAATGGCACAATTATTGATGATTATTTTGTTAATGTTAGACCAGAAATTGTGGTAGTTTTGCCAGTTACTTCGGAGCAAGAAGTTGTTTTTGTGCGTCAGTATCGACATGGGGTTGAAGAAATTTTATTAGAGTTACCTGCGGGTAGATTTAACTCGGAGTCGGAAGTTGGAGAAACTGCGGCTAGGCGAGAATTAGCTGAGGAAACAGGTTATATTACGGAAAAGTTAGTTAAGTTGGGGACTTTATTTGATAATCCACCGAAAGATACGAATCGAATTCATTTATATCTCGCTTTAGATGTTGTTTCTACGGGGAAACAAGAGTTAGATTTAACTGAAGAAATCGAAGTTGTTTTGGTTCCTTTAACTGAAGTAAAAGCCAAGATTTTTAGTGGGGAAATTTGCGTTTCTGGGACGATCGCGGCTATCTTCCTCGGACTCAACTATCTCGAACAGCAGTTAGGGTAACTAAAAAAACTTAATCTCTGGGTTCGTAATGACGACAACCTTCACAGGGACCATCAGGATTAACAGCACAGCGAACGTGAGGCGATCGCGCATTATACCGACAGCTAACATCGCCGACAAAATAATTACCGACATCAAAATGCGATCGCTCTCTCAACTGTGAAGCGATCGCTTGTCTGTGAGACAAATTTCTCATTTGCCGGAGTCTTGTTTGCCATCTCTGCTTGGCTTTTCTCAATAGCAACAGAGAAATGACCAGGGGCATCAGCGCAAAAATAAAAATTAAAATTATTTCAAACACGGTTGATCTGGTGCTGACGAGATCGAAGGAGACAATAAAGCAACTAGATCAATTGTAGTCATTCATTAGAAAACTGTGGGAAAATCACCACCAGCAAAACCCAGACTTTGTGGCAAAAATCAACAGTAAAGGGAAAACTCCTCTCAGTTTTCCCTCATCCTTGTCTACTTCGATTTTCTTTCTCAGAGCGTGAATTACGCCACATCATCATAAACTGAATTTTCTAACAACTGCTCTGTCGATACTGCTGAAGCCGGAAAACCGCGATCGATTTCTCTCATTTCCATTTTCTGCGCTTGCAGGGCAGTTTGTAAAAGCTTCATCGCTTCCTTGGGCTGTCCTCGACCACAGAAAAACAAATCCGCAGCAAAATAACCATATTCGGGCCAAGTATGAATCGCGATGTGAGACTCTGCTAAAGTTGCCGTTGCCGTTACTCCGTGGGGACTAAACTGGTGTACGCACAAATCTATAAGTGTTGCCTCTCCAGCAGCGATCGCGTCAATCAAGGCACGGCGAATTCGCTCCGGGTCGTTGAGCAACTCTCCAGGTGCTTGCCAAGCGTCCACGACCAGATGGGTACCCACTTTTTTCATTCTTCTCGATTTACTCCACCTAATAATGTTCCAAAGTATCTAGTTATAGCATAGGCGCAAAATCGTCTCAATAGCTACAATTACTTTCTCAATCTGGAACTGGTGTAGTTAACCAAGTCGGAAATTAACTAATTTGCTTCGTATTTACTTCCATTCGGCATAATTGCTTCCTCCCAATAAGCTGTCACCAGATTCGCTTGCTGTAAGTTAGCCCCAATCAAATTTGCACCTTTAAGATTAGCTTTAGTTAAATTTGCCTGTTGCAAACAAGCAAGTAATAAACCTGCTTGAAACAAATTTGCTTTCGCAAGATTAGCATGACATAAATTAGCTTTGAGTAAATTTGTCCCAGAAAGATTAGCATGAGTTAGTTTGGCTTTAGTTAAGTTCGCCTTACTCAATTCTGCTCCTGATAAATTCGCCTTACTCAAGTTAGCCCCGCTTAAATTTGCTTCGCTCAAATCGGCTCCTTCCAAGTTGGCTCCTCTCAAATTCGCCTCGGCTAAATTCGCAAAACGTAAATCGGCTTCAGTTAAATCGGCTCCGCTTAAATTCGCTTTACTTAAATTCGCCCGACTCAAATAAGCACCAATCAAAATCGCCTCTTTCAAAAACGCTCCACTCAACTTTGCTTGAGTAAAAATCGCTCTCGTCAGCGTCGCTTGGCTCAAATCTGCTTCTGCCAAATTTGCCCTCGCAAAACTTGCTCCTGTCAAATTAGCTGCTCTTAATTTCGTTCCTGTTAATAACTCGGCATTAATTAAACTACTACCAATTAAGCAAGCGCCGCTCAAATCGGCTCCCGAAAGATTTGCGCCGCTCAAAATTGCACCGCTTAAATCGGCTCCGACCAAAATAGCTTGGATGAGACAAGATTGCGAGAGATTGGTGTCTACGAGTTTAGCTTTAGTTAAATTAGCTTTCGTTAAATCCACATTACTCAGATTAGCTCTAATCAACTTAATTTCAGTTAAATTAGCTTTCTTGAGCAAGGCTCTACTGAGATTAGCTCGATTCAAATTCGCTCGGCTCAAATTAGCTTTTAGTAAGTTGACTTCCGGAAAATTCCGTTCTCCTTCGGTATATCGATGCAATAGATCGTTAGTAATTAAAAGCTGACTTGTATTCATAAAAATTGCTGGATTTTTTTCCAATTACGGAGGTCCAGGCTCTCTTTTAGTTTTGTTAATTGTTACTTATTGAGACAAGTAAGACAAAGACTGATTTCCCCTAACTAAAGTTTGGCTTTTCGTCTCTGTTGCTCAAAAGGTTATGGTAAGTTATAGCTAAGTACCGAGATTCCTTTGTGACAATTTGGATCTCACGTTTTTTTTTCTTGACTTGAGTAGAAAAACTCTGAGTTTGACACCAAGCTGAAGCCGAGCAGTTGTCCTTCGATTTAGTTAGCTCTAATGCTAAGTATCGGCAAACATTAGACCCAAAATTTCTTGCCAACCAGGTCTAGGCATTAAAATCGAAAAATCTTTGGTCGCGATCGCACCGCAGGACGTTCGTGCTTCTCCCAAGTCTCGGCTCGGTGTCATAAATTTAGTTTTGTGGAAAACACTACGACTAACTTCAAGATACTCTTTCTTTGGGCGCGATCGCAACACACTCCACCTAAATTTGCTATAAAATGCCTCTGGAATTAGCCAAGGAATCAACACATGGATGTTAAAGCCGCAGTCGCATTTGAGCCGGGAAAACCTTTAAGCATTGAAACTGTGCAGCTACAACCACCTCAAGCGAACGAGGTAATGATTGAAATTAAGGCAACCGGAGTCTGTCACACCGATGCTTATACCCTCTCTGGAAAAGACCCGGAAGGCTTGTTTCCTGCCATTCTCGGACACGAAGGTGCTGGTGTCGTGGTGGAAGTCGGTAAGGAGGTGAAAAGCGTTAAACCGGGCGATCGCGTCATCCCTCTCTACACTCCCGAATGTCGTCAGTGCGAATATTGCCTCAGCATGAAAACGAATCTTTGTCAAGCAATTCGCGCCACTCAAGGCAAAGGTTTAATGCCAGACGGCACAAGTCGTTTTTCCCTCAACGGCGCAGAAATTTATCACTACATGGGAACCTCGACTTTTGCTAACTATACCGTCTTACCCGAAATAGCGATCGCCAAAATTCGCGAAGACGCACCTTTCGACAAAGTTTGTTATATCGGTTGCGGCGTTACCACAGGCGTTGGCGCTGTTATTTATACCGCCAAAGTTGAACCAGGTTCAAAAGTAGTAGTATTCGGTTTAGGTGGCGTAGGCTTAAACGTTATCCAAGCCGCAAAAATGGTCGGTGCTGAGACAATTGTCGGCGTAGATATCAATCCAGAAAAACGTTTTCTCGCCGAAAAATTCGGCATGACTCACTTTGTTAATCCTCAAGAAGTAGAGCAAGATTTAGTTCCTTATTTAGTCGATTTAACTAAAGGCGGCGCAGACTATAGCTTTGAATGTATTGGCAATGTTAATGTCATGCGCCAAGCATTAGAATGTTGCCACAAAGGTTGGGGAGTTTGCACCATTATCGGCGTTGCTGGTGCAGGGGAAGAAATACGCACTCGTCCCTTTCAATTAGTTACCGGAAGAGTCTGGAAAGGAAGCGCCTTCGGCGGCGCAAGAGGACGTACCGATGTCCCGAAAATTGTTAACTGGTACATGGAAGGTAAATTAAATGTCGATGATTTAATTACCCACGTTATGCCTTTAGAAAAAATTAACGACGCTTTCGATTTAATGCACAAAGGAGAATCAATTCGGAGCGTAATTACATTTTAACTTGGTTACACCGATAAATTTTGCTAAAATCATTATTTATCGGTGTTTATTTCTGTTCACTTATCTTTCAATTCAGTTAGACTATTTAACCTAAATAAATTCTCCTGTTTCCAACTCTGTAGAGACGTTGCAGGCAACGTCTCTAGACAATTTTAGGTAGTACAGCAAAAGCAAATTAGGAAATTTTTAAATAAAAAGTTAAAATGAAAATTAATTATTATCCAGAAACTGATTCTCTTTATCTCGAACTCAGCGATAAATCAAGTGTCGATTCCCAAGAAATAGCCGACGAAGTTGTGGTAGATTTCGATATTAATGGTAATATTGTGGGAATTGATCTTGATAAAGCTGCTCATAAACTTGACCTGAATACAGTTGAAGCGGTTAACTTACCTCAATTATTAACTACTAAATCAAACTGATTGATTTATTCGCGCTCATCTGTGTCCATCCTAGGGCTAAACATTTAACTGTGAAGTAAGTTCTTCTGTTAAAGTAAGACCAAAAGATAATTAAAATCAACTGAAAACCACAAATTAAAAAAATGTCTAACTCTCTCAAACTGAAAAGTGAAACTCGTTGTTTTGGCGGCAAAGTTGCTTACTATAGCCATCAGTCGGAATACTGTAACCATGAAATGAACTTTGCCGTTTTTCTACCACCCCAAGCCGAAACAAAATCAGTTCCGGTGTTGTATTATCTTTCTGGGTTAACTTGTACCGAAGAAAATTTTATTGTGAAAGCCGGGGCGCAAAAATATGCGGCAGAATCTGGGATAATGTTAGTAGCTCCCGATACGAGTCCTCGCGCGACAGGAATCTTAGGAGAAGATGAAGATTGGGATTTGGGAACGGGTGCGGGTTTTTATGTTGATGCAACGGAAAATCCTTGGCAAAAACATTATCAAATGTATAGTTATGTTGTTGAAGAATTACCCGATTTAATTGCGGCAAATTTTTCCGTGATTCGTGAAAAGCAAGGTATTTTTGGTCATTCGATGGGAGGACATGGGGCGTTAATTTGTGCTTTGAGAAATCCAGAAAAATATGTGAGTGTGTCGGCTTTTGCGCCAATTGCTGCGCCGAGGCAATGTCCTTGGGGCGAAAAAGCTTTTCGTAACTATTTAGGTGAAAATAGAGAAACTTGGCGCAATTATGATGCTAGTGAATTGGTGAAAGAAGCTAATTATAATCGGATGATTTTAATCGATCAGGGTACTGAAGATAATTTTCTCAATCAAGGTCAATTGTTACCGGAGGTGTTTGCCGCAGCTTGTCAAGAAGTTGGACAGCCGTTAAAGTTACGTTATCAGGAAGGTTACGATCACAGTTATTTCTTTATTGCGACATTTATGGCGGATCATTTGCAACATCATGCTGAGTTTTTGTGTGAGTAAAAAAGTGAGCGAAAAATCAAGTTTGATTAAGATTTTTTTTCAATAATTTTAGGAAATCTGCGGCTGGGAGGGGACGGCTAAAATAGTATCCTTGGAGGCGATCGCATTTCTGGGTGGTGAGATAATCAACTTGTGCTTGTGTTTCCACACCTTCAGCAATGACTTGCATTTGCAGACTTTGGGCTAAAGCAATCACGGAACGAGTAATAGCGAGATCGTTGCGGTCTGCGGGAATTCCGCGTACAAAAGATTGGTCAACTTTGAGAAAATCAATCGGAAAGCGCTTGAGATAACTCAGGGAAGAGTAGCCTGTACCAAAGTCATCCAAAGCCAACATTAACCCCAGTTGATGTAAATTTTCCAGAGTGGCGATCGCCTTTTGCACATCCTCCATTAATAAACTTTCGGTAATTTCCAGTTCTAATTGATGAGACTCTAAACCTGTTGTAGACAAAGCCTTAGCCACCAGATCCGTTAAATTTCGTTCTTGAAACTGTTTTGCCGAAAGATTAACTGCAACACATAACTCAGGATAACCCTGCGATCGCCAAATTTGATTTTGGGCGCAAGCTGTATATAAAATCCAATCACCAATCGGTAAAATTAGCCCACTAGCTTCAGCAATCGGAATAAATTCTTCGGGAGAAACAAAGCCATATTGAGGATGTCGCCAACGTAATAAAGCTTCAGCCCCAATAATTTTCCTAGTAAAAACATCAATTTGCGGCTGATAAAAAAGTTCTAACTCATTACTTTCTAAGGCTAAATGTAAATCTCGTTCTAATTGAAAACGACGACGCATTTTTTCATTAATTTCCGCAGAATAGAAGCGGTAAGTATTCCGTCCCTGTTGTTTCGCTAAACGCAGGGCAACTTCGGCTTGAGCGATCAATTCTTGCGGACTCTTATTTTCCTCAGAACTAATTGCGATTCCCATACTACCACTGAGATAATTATGATTATTTTTCAGGTGAATTTTGGGAGCAAGAGCGTTAAGAATTTGTTGAGCATAAAGAGTTAAAGCTTCAATTGAGTCAATCTGAGGATGAATTACCGCAAATTCATCACCGCCAGTTCGGTAAATCGAGTCAAATTCACACACAGAGCTATTGAGACGTTGAGCCACCTGACGCAATAAACTGTCTCCCTGTTCCGAGCCTAAGCTGGTATTAATGTTCGCAAAACCATCTAAATCGAGCAGCATAACTGCTAAAGCTTTTTGTTCTTTTTGGGCTTTCAGAAAGGTATTTTGGAGTCGAGTTTGAAATAAGCTTCGGTTGGGTAGAGAAGTCAGGTTATCGTAGTTTTTTAACTGGTGAATTAATTCATCAAGTTTGGTGATTGTATAAAGAGTATCTGCCATTAAAATACCCACTTCGTCGGTAAATTGGCTCGGCAGTTCGGGAAGTTGATTTTGCTCTAGATATTGACGTAAAGATTTGGCGGTTAGGGTGATGGGAAGGAGCAATCTTTGTAAGGTAAAAAGAGTAATTGCTGTCCCAACTAAAGTGGCAATGAGAGCAACAAGCAGAATCCGAATTTTGATGTCGTTATCAAGATTTGTAGCACTAAAAGCGTAACAAAAGAGGGTAAGAAGCGGAATATGTGTACCGAGAAATGCTACCAACATAATTTTTCCTAAATAGCTTTTAGGAAGCCGACGATTGGCGAGAAAAGAGTAGAGTCTTAGTTGGCGACGGGGCGATGGGGTGGGAGTTTTTTTGCTCATGTTTGTTTAGTCTGCTTACTCCTAGGAAATTAGCTTGTTCGTCAGGATAGTTGTACGCTCAAGGAGAAGGGAATTCTTGACCGGAAAGTAGATTTCGATACCGTTGTTGTGAAAAATTTTGCTCACTTCGAGCTTTATTTAGGGAAAGAAGTTAAGTTACCTCAATTATTAACCATTAAATTGAATTCCCAACAGCCCGATCAGAAATTTTAATGTTTAAATAATAACTTTTAATAGTTCGATAATAACTTTTGACCGATAATGATTTGCCGCAGTGGGATTAATTATCAAATTTCAGCAAACAATTCTCTCTGCGCCGAAATTTTCTGACTAAGGGCTTAATCTGGTCATTACCTTGATTTTACCTGGTAGGTATAAGGTGAGATTTAGCTGGCTGTAATGATCTGCACACAAGACTGACTACTCATGACTTTGACTGTAAATATAACCCCGGAAGTTGACTCAGAAAAATACCGCGCCGGACGACAACTACATTGTTATCGGCGTGGAGAGGAAATACCTTTGCTACCAGAGGGAGTTTGGCAAGTTGAGCGTGGTGTGGTTCAGTTAAGTACGATTAATCCTAGTGGGGAAGAAATTGTTTTAGGTTGGGCGCAGCCAACAACTTATTTTGGGTTATGGTTGACTTGTTTGCAAAGTTATCGGGCGAAGGCTTTGTCTGAGGTTGGTATTTGTTGGTTTTCACAGCAAGAAATTGCCAGTTCGCCGAGTTTGGCGCAAGGAATGGTGAATAATTTAAGAAAGCGAACGATCCAAACCGAAGCAATGTTGGCGATCGCCGGACAGCGCCGCGTGGAAGAACGGTTACAGCAGCTACTATTATTATTGAAACAAGATCTTGGTCAAAGTGTTGCTGAAGGTGTGCGTTTGGAAATACGCTTAACTCACGAAAATATCGCTCAAGCGATCGCCACGACAAGGGTGACGGTAACGAGACTGTTAGGTGATTTTCAACGTCGAGGTTATATTACAATCGATCGCGATCGCCATATAATCTTAACTAGCGATCGCTGGGAAAGTCTGGCACGTTGATTCACCGCTTAAGGAGTAATTTTGAAGTCTCTAGACGCAATTTCGTTTCCCCCTAAATCCGGAAACCAACCCCAAGGTTTATTTGTTGTTTTGCATGGTTGGGGTGCTAATTCCCAAGATTTAGCTAATTTAGCGCCTTTTCTCGAACTTCCCGATTATCAATTTGTCTTCCCCAATGCTACTTTTCCTCACAATCATGTCCCGGAAGGTAGACAATGGTATAACTTGGAAGATCAAGATTTTGCAGGTTTAACTGAAAGTCGAGAAGTTTTGACCCACTGGTTGAAATCTTTAGCAACTTCTACCGGAATACCTTTGTCCCAAACAGTTTTGGCAGGTTTTTCTCAAGGTGGGGCGATGACTTTGGATGTCGGGATGAGTTTACCTTTGGCGGCGATGTGTAGTTTTAGCGGTTATTTACACGGAACGCTAGAAAAACCCCAAACTCCTCGTCCAGTTTTAATTGTACATGGTCGCCAAGACCAAGTTGTTCCTTTGCGCGCCGCTCATCAAATTCGCGATGAATTGACTAAATTAGATGTAAATGTAGATTATCACGAGTTTGATATGGGTCACGAAATTCGCCCAGAAGTTTTAAGTTTAATTCAAAGTTTTATGAAGTCAAATTTGTTGTCAATTTAGCCCTGAAATTTGAGAGAATTTTCCACCGCAACGAAGGAGAACAAGCTTGGTGTCCGAAAAAAGCAGTTGCCTTAGTTTCCAACTTGGTCAAAACTTCAGCAAAATTTTGTTTGCTCTTGAGCTAATTTTTGGGATCAATCAAGTTAGGATATAGAGGGGTTTAGAATTACGTCGGCTAGATGGAGGTGCGGTTATGGCTACTTTAACCATGTCCAAGCAGGATATTTCTGTTTACACGGCTACTGATGTGGCTGAGTTGGCTGCCCGTTTAGAAGGAGATGATTATACTAATCCTTTTGCAGCTTTGGATGATTGGCATTTGCTGCGCGCGATCGCGTTTCAACGTCCGGAATTAGCAGAGGCTTATTGTCATTTGCTCGATATCGAAGCTTATGATGAGTCGTAAATGCTTTCTGGTAAGCGCATAGTTATCGCTATAGGCGGCGGCATTGCCGCCTATAAAATTTGTGCGCTGATTTCGGAACTGTTTCAGGCTGGTGCAGAAGTTCGCGTAATTCTTACCCAAACGGCGACGCAATTTATTACCCCTTTAACTGTTAGCACTCTTTCTCGGCATCGAGCATATACAGACCAAGATTTTTGGGAGCCAATTTACCAACGTCCCTTACATATCGAGTTGGGAGAATGGGCGGATATTTTCCTAATTGCTCCTTTGACGGCGAATACAATGGGGAAATTAGCTCATGGTTTGGCTGATAATTTGCTGACTAATACGGTTTTGGCTTCTGGATGTCCGATTTTGCTTGCACCTGCAATGAATACGCAGATGTGGGAGCAACTATCGGTGCAAAGAAATTGGCAACAATTACACCAAGATCCTCGCTATCACTCGATTGGTCCGGGAAGTGGGTTGTTAGCTTGCGATCGCGTCGGGGCTGGGAGAATGGCAGAACCAGCAGAAATGTTCGTGGCTTTACAATCTCTGGTTTACACTCAAGGTAAGCGCGATTTGGCGGGAAAGCAAATTTTAATTAGTGCGGGTGGAACTAGAGAATATCTCGACCCCGTAAGGTTTTTGGGCAATCCTTCGACGGGTAAAATGGGGTTAGCTTTGGCGCAAGCCGCAATTTATCGGGGTGCATCGGTGACTTTGGTTCATGCTCCGATGAATACTACTTTACTCGCTTCTTTAACTCATTTGCGTCGCATTCCTGTAGTTTCGGCTCAAGAAATGCAACAAGCCATGTTAGCTAATTTTCCTGATGCTGAGGTGACAATTATGTCGGCTGCGGTTGCTGATGTGAAACCAGCTAATTATTCCCCGCTCAAATTACCCAAAACAGAACTTCCCGAAAATTTACCTTTAGCTCCCGTAGTAGATATTGTTGCTCAATTAGGAGAGTTAAAAAAAAGCTCGCAACTTTTAATTGGTTTTGCAGCACAAACAGGAGATATTGTCAAGCCTGCTTTAGAAAAATTAACTAAAAAAAACTTAGACGCGATCGCCGCCAACCCAGTCGATCTAGCCAACGCAGGCTTTGCTAGCGATAGCAATCAAGCAATTTTCCTCGATCGCCACGGCAGAAAACAGCAAATCGAACCTTGTAGTAAACTGCAACTCGCTCATTACTTATTTGACTTTATTCAAGAAATAGCCCACAAAAGTTGAGCTTCTTTACAAAAGATTTACAAATTAGGCAACAAACTAAGGTTTTTTGCCAGCAAAAAAGGGAAAAATAAGTTAGTTAGGAAGAGAAGTTAAACAAATATAGTTAACAAAGATGTTCAAAGTTAATTCAAAGTTAACAAATTGGTTAAGTTCCTTAACAGTAGGTCAAAAAATTAGTCTGGGCTACGCGATCGCCCTCGGAATTGCCATTGGTGGAACGATAGTCGGAGTTGTAATTGGCGATCATTACCAGCATCAAGCTTGGGACAAACGCAGACACGCCCAAGCCGAAATTGAATTACTCCATCGCCTACAAACCAGCATCTTGCAAGCCAGAACCCACCAACAAAAGTTGATTCCTTTAATTTCACAACCAGAAGCATTTCAACAAGAATACGTTCATTTTGTCCAAAATCAAGCATCCGCCAAGCAAACCTGGGCAGAAGTGAGAAAATTTCTAGCTGAAGAACACCATAGCGATTTGGTACATCAAGAAATTATGCCCGATTTAGTGGCAAATCACCAAGCAAATTCAGCCGCATATTTTCAGGAATTACATCAATTATTAAAACAGATCGATCCTTATAACTTAGACTCACCAGAGGAAATTGCCGCTATCCAAGAATCCTTACTAGAATTTACCAACAGCGACATCGCCCTAAAATTTGATGCCATCTCCGACAAAATAAACGACATAGTAGCAATTTCCTATCAAGAGAATCTAGCCGCCGAATCAGAATTAAAAGCAGTAGATAAGCTACGGCTGGCGATTATCGGAACCGGGATCTTATTATCGATCGCGATCGCCACAATTTTAGCAATCTTTACGACTCGCGCGATCGTCAATCCTTTACGAAAAGTAACTGAAGTAGCCCAAAAAGCCACCAAAGAATCTAACTTCGATCTCCAAGTACCCATCACTACCCAAGACGAAATCGGGATCTTAGCTACTTCTCTTAATGATTTAATCCAACGAGTTCAGCAACTTTTAGCAGAACAAAAAGCCGCCTCCGAACAACAACTCTTACAAAGCGAAAAAATGTCCAGCTTAGGCAGAATGGTAGCCGGAGTAGCCCACGAAATCAATAACCCCGTCAACTTTGTTTATGGTAATTTAGTTCACGCTAGCGAATATATCGACGACCTTTTCGACTTAATTAATACCTACCAAAACGAAATTTCCGATCCTCCTCTCACCATCCAAGAAAAAACCGCAGATATTGAATTTGAGTTTCTCACCGAAGACTTACCAAAACTCCTAAATTCCATGAAAACAGGTTCCGAACGAGTACGCCAAATTGTCCTTAGTTTGAAAAATTTTTCTCGTCTTGACGAAGCCAAACCTCATTCCGTAGATATTCATGGCTGTCTCGATAGTACCCTATTAATTCTGAACAATCGGATCAAAAAAAATATTCATATTGTGCGCAACTATGGCGATATTCCCGAAATTGAAGGTTACACAAGTTCCCTTTATCAAGTCTTCACTAATCTCTTAGTTAACGCCCTTGATGCCCTCGAAGAAAACACTCAACAAGTAAAACAAATCATTATTACTACTGAAACTATCAATAAAGAAGAAATAGCAATCCACATCGCCGACAATGGTTGCGGTATTTCTCAAGAATTTCAAGCGAAAATATTCAACAACTTTTTTACTACCAAACCGATTGGTATCGGCACTGGTTTAGGTTTAGCAATTAGTCGTCAAATTGTCGAAGAAAAACACCACGGTCAATTAATTTTTAAATCAGAAGTAGGACTGGGGACAGACTTTATCGTCATTTTACCGTTTAGTCATCAACGCCTGACAACTAAAACACCAGCAACAGCAAAATTAACTGTTTAATTAATGATAATTGCAACTTGATAAATATAGTTACCTAATAACTAAACTGGTGGTTGAGTCCACAAACCAATCTCAAACAAATCGCGAATTCCCGTAATACCTTGTCCTAGAAAAAGCAAAACTGCTAGACAATTTAAAATCGTATGTAAATAGCGCCAACGAATCGATTTATCTTGATAAATATCCTCAATAGTCGCTAAAGAAAAAATCATCAAGATTGACGCAATTATCCCATAATAAAAATGCGACCAATACCAATGAGAAGTTAAGCGCCAAACACCTTCTTGAGAACCGAGAACCACCAAACCCATCCCCGTTAAAGTCGCAAAAACACCACGCCAAATTTTCTGTCTCCCTCGGTAAAGAAAAACTAAACTAGCAATAGTTGCGACAAACATTAAAAGAATAAAAATGAATTGTCCCGGTTGATTCGTGAAAAGCTGTTTTTCCAAGATATTTTGGTAAATTAACGGATAAGCTAGCCCCAGTAAAGTAATAAAAACAACCGTACCAGCAAGCCATTTACCAGTTTGTAAATGTTCGCGTCCCACCACAGGAGGAATTTTACTTTTCCCGGCGGTAGTTTGCAAGCGACGTTGGCGAGTTTGCCAAGCCAAGTTAACTGCGATCCCCAGGAGAGGGTAGACTAGGATAATGGCGATCGCCGGATGAATTAAAATCAACCAATCTTTTAAGCTCATCTTTTTTTGCGTCAAAAATTTAGTAAAATTAAAAACTTCTAGTTACCATCGCCAGTAACTAGAAATTTTCGCCACAATTACGTTCCCAAAGGTGCATGACCAAAGGTAGCATTAAACTGGCGACACCAAATCACCACAGAACGAAAATCCGCAGGATTAACCTCATTAGGAATAGCATAGCGCTGAGAACCGCTAAAACTTTGAATCTCTCCTAAATTGACATAATCTGTTTCCTGATAGCTTTTCGGCGTACCTTCGCGATGTAAAAGGACAAACACATCTGGACCTCTTCCCGTTTGGAAACTATCGTCCAATTCCACGTAATTTTGTCCATTTTCAGTAACTAAACGTGCCGTCCCTTGAGTAGTTTTTTCTCCATTAATAAAAGTTCCAGAATTACTATTTTGGGCTATTGGCTGTTCGGCTTCGGTGACAGTTGTGTCTGTCTCAGTCACAACATTAGGATTAGAAGAACTTTCTTTCGTACAACCAAAGCTAAAAATAGCAACTGCTGTCAACATGACTAAATAAGTAGACTTCATAAGTAATGGATATCCTCAATTTGGCTGCAAAATCTTTCACTTCCTAAAATCCATTTTCGGGATGAGATTACGCTGAGAATTTTCTGAGAAATCCTTTAATTACCCTTCAGGCGTTTTTCTCATCAAAATCTCAGTCTAAATTAGTTTAAATCTCACTTTTAGAGAAACACAATGATTTTTAGGGAATATTAAGATTAAGAAAAGCCACTTATCACACCAGGGAAAATAAAATGTCTTTATCTAAAATTTACCAACTCCAAGCTAAACATCGAATCTTGAAAAAAATTTTGCGGCTGCGACTCACAACGGTAGTAATGCTAGGAATATTGGGAATAGTTAGCGCTATATTCCTTTCTTGGTATTTAGGTACATCTACCATTAGTAGTATTTTTTCCCAGTTACATTTTTGGCAGCAAAACCCGCCTTTCTGGATAGAAGTACCAGATTTTACCCATCAATTTTACTTATTTTTACCGACGCTTATTTTATTTTTCATAGCCCAAGTGGTAATAAAAATTTCACCACACCAACGTCGTTGGTCACAAGTAATTGTAGTAGCGATTTTACTCGCTTTAACCATTCGCTATCTACTCTGGCGTAGCCTCACAACTTTGAATTTAGCTACACCCCTGGACGGTATCTTTAGTTTAACACTATTTTGTCTCGAATTTTTGATAATTTTTGCGAGTAGTATTCAGCTATTTCTCTCATTAGAAGCGAAAGTTCGCCATCGCGAAGCAGACAGAATGCAAGTTGCCGTCATTGAAAGAAAATACAATCCTTCCGTAGATATTTTGATTCCTACCTATAACGAAGCTAAGTTTATTCTCCGACGGACAATTATCGGTTGTCAAGCAATTGAATATAGCAATAAAAAAATTTATTTACTCGACGACGGCAAACGCGAAGAAATACGTCGATTAGCTCAAGAATTAGGCTGTAAATATCTTACCAGACCAGATAATCGTTATGCCAAAGCAGGGAACTTAAATCACGCGATTTCGCAAACTACAGGCGAGTTAATTGTTGTTTTCGATGCTGATTTTGTTCCCACGACCAACTTTCTGACTCGGACAGTTGGTTTCTTTCAAAAAACGCAAATTGCCTTAGTACAAACCCACCAAGAATTTTATAACTTTGACCCAATTGCCCGCAACTTAGGTTTAGAAAATATCCTTAATCATGACCCCGAAGAATTTTCCCGACGTAACCAACCAATTCGCGACGGTGCTGACGGTGTAATTTGTTCTGGGACTTCTTTTCTGGTTCGACGTAGCCAACTTTTAGAAGTAGGTGGTTTTGTTACTGAATCTCTAAGTGAAGATTATTTTACCGGAATTAAATTATCAGCAAAAGGATATCGAGTTATTTATTTGGATGAACAATTAAGCGCGGGTTTAGCTGCTGATAGTATTGCGGAACATACGGCTCAAAGGTTACGTTGGGGACGAGGAACAATTCAAGCTTTTTTTATTAAAGCTAACCCGTTAACTATTCCTGGTTTAACTTGGCGACAAAGACTAGCACATTTAGAAGGATTGTTACTTTGGTTTGGCAATATTGCCCGAATTTGTTTTTTGATTTTACCATTAGCTTATCCCTTTTTGGGAGTGATTCTGGTGCGAGCGACATTAGAATCTTGGCTGTACTTCTTTTTACCTAGCTATTTATTACAAATTTCGGTACATTTTTGGTTAAGTAATCGCTCGCGTTCGGCATTTATTTCTGATGTTTATTCTGTAGCTTTGTGCTTTCCGGTTGCTGTGAAAATTGTGCAAACTTTGCTCAATCCTTTCTCAACAGGATTCCGAGTTACCGCGAAAGGAGTTTTGTGCGATCGATATCGCTTTAACTGGCTTTTAGCTTTGCCTTTAATAATTATTCTTTTAGCAACAATTGTGGGAATTTGGCTAAATTTTGGTAATTGTTTGATTAGCTGTGAGTTGTTTCCGGGGACAAGTTTTAGTGAAGAATTAGTTAATGGTTCAATTTTAGTTTTTGTTTGGAGTTGTTACAATATTTTCATTCTTAGTGTGGCTTTGCTAAGTATGCTCGATGCCCCACAAGTTAATCTTAATCAATGGTTTAATTTACAGCGAAAAGTAGAGTTAAAAATTGGTGAGAAGTTTGTTGGTGGAACAACTACTAAAGTTTCACATTCTGGGGTAGAGGTAGCTTTAAGAAAATTAAGATTTGGAGAGAATGATTGGGAAAATTTTCCTGTGAATATTTGGTTTGTTGATGAGGATTTGCGGGTTACGGGTAAAATAATGAATGTTGATAATTTTGCTGCGGAAACTCGCCTAGAAATAAAATTTACCAAGCTTGATTTAGATAAAGAACGTCAATTAGTGAAAATGCTTTATTGTCGTCCGGGACAATGGTTGCGTCGGGAAGCACCAGGTGAATTACATTCTCTTTGGTTGATGGGAAAATCTTTGGTGACACCGCGCATTTTTTTTCGGAAAAAAGCTGAAAAAATAGCTGTAGAAGTAGCTCAAAGATAACATTTCAACTAGCTTAAGAAAAAGTTGGCTAACTCCTCAGTAATTGTTTTCAAAAATGAGTTCAAGTTTAACTGATTCACTTTGTGAAATTGAGCTTTGACTCAAGTGTGAAGTTTATTCAAGGAAAAGAAAAATATTTTTCTTGAAGAGTTAAGATAAATTAGGTTATGAATAAGTTGGGTAAGAGCGCCAGAAAATTTCAGTTAGAGAAATTCTCGCGGACTGAAAAAAGGTTCAAGAAAGATTATTTTGGCGATTTTCTCAAAGTGTAGCGCGAGGTTGATGTAGCGATCGCTTTTAGCGCTGGTGCTACCACGCCAATCGCGAAAACTCTGCTGTTGTTAAAATAAACTCTCAGGTAGTTGGGACAACTGTATTCCCACGAAGCACAGTAAGGCGTAGCATAGAAGTAGAAACGCTCGGGCGGGGAGAAAAATGACAGAAAAATTATGGCAGAAGCCAATTTTAGTCGGTGGTATGGGTTTGTCGGTGACGCTGTGGCTATGGTCGAGTTTACACCATGCAGCGATTGATTTGGGTGAATTAGGATTTTTGGGCGCGATCGCTACAGGTGGAGTTTTCTGGTTGTTGCAACAAAAGTCCCCGCAAAATCTTTTTCTCTCGCAGCAGCTACCTGTGAATAAGCAAATTGTAGCAGAGGCGATCGCGTCTGCGTCGGCGACAATTGATTATCTGGAAACAGAAGCCCCCAATATCGATACTACTAATTTAAAAGAACAACTTGCTCAGTTACCAAACTCATCCCAGCGTCAGAATTTACAATTAGCAATTACTGGTGGAAAAAGTGTCGGCAAAACGACTCTCCAGCAACTTTTAACAACAAAAGAAATTAGGAAAAATATTAACTTTAGCGAAACCGCAGCTATTAACGCTATCACCGACAGCGAAAGTAATGTTACGAAAAAATCTCTTGCGGCTGATTTGGTTTTATTCCTCACAACTGGTGACTTAACTGAATCAGAATATAAGCTTTTACAACAGCTTCGCACCGCAAAACAAAGAGTGCTATTAATTTTTAATAAACAAGACTTTTATGTACCCGAAGAACAAGCTTTAATTTTGCAACAATTGTGTTATCGAGTTAAAGAAATTATTAGCCCAGAAGACGTAATTGGCATTTCTGCTGCACCCGCACCGGAAAAAGTTCGCAAACATCAAGAAGACGGTTCCGTGACAGAATATATGGAACCCCAACCACCTGATTTCGGCGATCTCAATGCTCGGTTGCATAGCATAATTAAGTCAGAAAGTCAAGAATTAATTTTGGGAACTACCTGGCGCGAAGCCAGAGAATTGCAGAAACAAGCTAAACAGATTTTAAACGAAATTCGGCGATCGCGCGCCCTCCCCATTATCGAACAATATCAATGGATAGCCGCCGCCGCCGCTTTTGCTAACCCAGTCGCCGCTTTAGACTTAGTAGCAGCCGCCGCAGTTAGCGGACAAATGTTAGTCGATTTAGGCGCAATTTACCAGCAAAAATTCTCCCTTGACCAAGCAAAAACCGCCGCCGGAACTATTGGTAAACTAATGGTACAATTGGGTATAGTCGAGTTAACAACTCAAACCATTGGTAGCCTGCTCAAATCTCACGTTGTAACTTATTTTGCGGGTGGCGCAGTCCAAGGTGTGAGTGCCGCTTATCTAACTCGAATTGCGGGATTAAGTTTAATTGAATATCTCCAAGAACAAGAAATTAGTGCTAAATCCGGTGAAGGTTTTAACCTCGAAAGATTGAAAGGAAAAATACAAAAAGTTTTCCAAGAAAATCAGCGCCAAGCATTTTTACAAGGCTTTGCAACCAAGGCAATTGGACATTTGAAACCAGCGAAACAAGAAGAGAAAATTGCTTAGATTCGGACTTGGGTGCGTTGAATTAAGAAGAATCTAATTCAGAAAAATGTACCCAATTTAGTTTTCTGTTTATCGATGAAAACAAATTATATTCACTCAGAAAAATCCCAAGAAGATTTAGCTATTGAAGATAAACTTTCTTGTTTGACAGCAGATTTAGTAGAATTTGAGAATAATCTTCCTTTTCTGGAAAAGTTATTCTCAACGGAAGCAGGTAAGTGGGTAGAAATTTCGCTTTTGTGTCAAGGAATTATCGAAGTAGATAAACTAGCAGTTTACCAAAAGCTAGGAATTAGAGAAGTTTGGTTTTGGGAAAATAATCTCTTAACAGTTTATTGTTTGCGAAACGAAGAATACGCACAAAATTCCCGAAGCGAGTTATTACCTAATCTCGATTTAGCATTATTAGCAGAATACGTTGTCAAAAACGATCCTTTAGACGCAATAGTGGAATTTCGCGCCAAAATTAGCCAAACTGTAACCGAGATTTCCTCACCTCGAAAACAAGAGTAGGGAATTCCCACTCTCCAAAGACGCGCAAATTTGCGATTATAGGTGTAGACTATCGCTTTTGAGCTAACCTTGAGCCAATCAACTCCCCAAGAAACCCACTTTAACTTAGCGCGTGCGAGTATCCAGCAGGCGCTATCCTGGTATACAAGCTTTCGCCGTCACTGGAATTATCCTCCAGACGTGGAACTACAAGCCGCAGTCCGTAATGATTTGCAAGCTTTGAAAGCGGCTGCGGATAAGTTAGACGATAAAGTAATTTATATCGCTGCTTTCGGTTTGGTTAGTCGGGGAAAATCGTCGGTTCTCAATGCTTTGTTAGGACAAAAATTGCTGCAAACCGGACCTTTACATGGTGTGACGAAGTGGCCCAAATCGGTGCGCTGGCAACCATCTGGGGGTAAAGTGTTGATAGAATTAATCGATACTCCGGGCTTGGATGAAGTGCATGGGGAAGAAAGGGCGAGAATGGCGAAGGAAGTCGCCCGTCAAGCGGATTTAATTTTATTTATTGTTGCTGGGGATATTACTCGGACGGAATATGAGGCTTTGTGTGAGTTGCGCCAAAGTCAGAAACCGTTGCTGTTGGTGTTTAATAAGGTTGACCTTTATCCAGATAAAGACCGCGAGGAGATTTATCACCAGTTAAGATTGTTGGGGACTGGGAGGGAAGCCGAGAAACGACTAGATGAGGTTTTATCTCCGGCAGAAATTGTGATGGTTTCCGCCGAACCGCCGCAGCGACGGGTGCGGGTGGAGTGGCAAGATGGTAGTGTTGGGGAAGAGTGGGAAACTCCGCCGCCGCAAATTGAAGCTTTGAGAACGAAAATACTGCAAGTGTTAAATCAAGAAGGGCGATCGCTACTGGCTCTGAATGCGTTATTTTTAGCTAGGGAGGCAGAGTCGAGTATTGCCCGCAAAACCTTGGAAATGCGCCAAGAAGAGGCGGAAAAGTTGATTTGGAAGTATACCCAGTATAAGGCGATCGCGGTTGCAGCAAATCCGATCGCTATTTTTGACCTTTTGGGGGGAACTGTTGCAGATTTATTTTTGATTCGTTCTTTAGCCCGATTGTATGGTTTACCGATTACGAGTTACGAAGCTGGTAAACTCTGGAAGAAGATTATCTGGAGTGCGGGTAGTACGTTAATCAGCGAAATTGGGACTAGCTTTTTGTTAGGAATTGGGAAAACGGGTGCGGCTGCGGTGAGTAGTTTAGGTAGTCCCGAAGCGATCGCCACTTACGCTAGTACCGCGATCGCCCAAGGTGGTATTTCTGGTTATGGTGCCTATGTTGTCGGTAAAGTTGCTCAAGAATATTTGGAAAGAGGTTGTACCTGGGGACCAATGGGACCTTCGACAGTTATTCAACAAATCCTCTCTCAAATTGAACCGAATACAATTCTCTATCGTCTGCGTCAAGATATTGGACAACAATTAAATTAATTAAAATCTTTAAAATAGCGTTCAATTCGATTGACAAAAACTGGTACTTGTAGCTTCAACTATTGATATTTTTTCCATTCAGTTCCTCTTCTTGGCTAAATTGAGCTAATTCGATCATCAGTTCCCGGCGTTTAGTATCTCGTTGCTTTTTATATGCTATTAAATCTGACAAATGAATTCGCTTTTTTACCCCAGTATTACTGTAGAAAATTGCTTCTTCTTCAAGCAATTTAACTAAAAATGATTTTGAGACGTTCAGTAAGCTAGCAGCTTCTTCTATAGTTAATTCCGAATCTATTGGCATTAATGAGACAGCTTTTCCGTGTTTCATAATCTTAGTAGCTTGAATCAATAGTTCATATAATTGCAGAGGAAGAGAAACTTCTTCCTGACCTATTTTCAAACTTACGAAATCGAGAGAAGCTAATTCTTGAGGTTTTAAAAGTCCAAGTAATAATTCGTTAATCTCTTCTTGAGT
>JAWQFW010000064.1:0-21101 GCA_035968095.1 Oscillatoria sp. PMC 1068.18 | reverse complement strand
TATTATAGTTTCTCATAAAAGTAACTTTTTTTCTTTAATTAAAATTAAATTTCCTTTTTGCAAAAAATAATCCTTATCTAAATATTTTTTTTAGTTTGTCTCAATATTTCTTAAAACTTTTTACCTTTAGTTCCTAACAACTTTTATTCGCAATACTAATTAAGCTCTCAGGTTATAAAAAAAACAAATTTCACACTTGCAATTCAGCTTTGTTTCCACAACTTACCAATTTACTTCCATGTAAATTTTGCCAAAAATTCACGAAAAAGGATAAGAATTCTCAATTAAACCGCGAGGGATCTATATTTCAGCTTAACCCAACCTTGAAGAAAAGTAAATTCAACTAAACCATAGTTCAATCTTAACAGCACGACAATTTTCAGACATGATTTATCTAACTGAGAGTTGATTTTCTGAACCCAACCTAACTTATTTCGTTAAATAACAAGATATCTTAGCTCAAGAAATATTGGCTAAGTCATAATTTAAATTAATATCAACTTTCTTCAGTTGTGCTACCTAAAATAGTGCAAAAACCTTACCTACAACGTCCGAAAGGTTTGCATCTATAGTATTCATTGAGAAAAATGGTATAAGCTAAAACTATCTGAAGCCTAGCTAAAATTTTAGAACGATTATACTCTGCTAATAAACTAGGAAACCGATTTAACTTAGCTTGTAGTTGTACTTCTGTCTGAGCAAGTTGGCGATCGCGCGCTTTTAAAGCTTCTAAATTAGTTTCTGCTTGCAAAAGTTCGTTAGTGCGTTTGACATCCTCTTCTCCTAGCTGTCCTTTCTCAAGTAAACTTTCTCTAGCCCACTAACTTGATTAATTCTCTCCGGAAAAACTCGTTCGCGATCTTCTTAATTCTGAACATTTTAGTCAAACAAATCGTCGTCTTGCCGTCACATTTTTTACGCGATCGCTCTTTGCTTTTCTTCACCAAAAATCAAGTCAATTATAAAGTTTCTTAAACTCTCAGTATCTTCACTGAGATAGTTTGCTACCATGAACAAAAATATTTTTTGTTTCCGTAGTTTGCCGGAACTAAAACAATGAAATTACCGTGGTTGCAGGTTTGCTCTTTACTTTCCTTAATCGGAATAATTAGTAACAGTCCGGTTTTAGCTCAATCAATTACTCCAGCCGCAGACGGTACCGGGACAATTATCACTATTGATAATCAAGAATATTATATCGAAGGCGGTAGTTTATCCGGAGACGGAACCAATTTATTTCATAGTTTCGAGCAATTTGGACTATCCTCTGAGCAAATTGCTACCTTTCTTTCCCAACCAGAAATTCGCAATATTTTAGGGAGAGTAGTCGGTGGCGAACCTTCGCTTATCAACGGTTTAATTCAAGTTCTCGGTAGCAATTCTAACCTTTACTTGATTAACCCCGCCGGGATTGTTTTTGGCGCTGAAGCTCAATTAAACGTTCCTGGAGACTTCTTCGCAACCACCGCTACAAAAGTTGGTTTTGGTGAAGATAATTGGTTTCAGGTTTTTGGAACAAATGAATATCAGAATTTAGTCGGAAATCCTGACTTATTTGCTTTTGATTTAGCTACCGGGGGAATAATAATTAATGCCGGGGAATTAAGCGTTACTCCTGATAGTAATTTAACCTTACTTGGTGGTAGCGTAATTAATACTGGAACTCTCACTGCACCTGGAGGTAATATTACCATTTCCGCCGTCCCCGGAACTAATTTAGTCAGAATTTCTCAACCCGGACAACTATTAAGTTTGGAAATAGAAGTTCCTACAGATAACACCGGACAAGCTTTACCAATTACACCCTTAGATTTACCCACGCTACTAACAGGTGCAGGTGTAGAAACTGGCTTGACAGTTAATCCTGACGGTACAGTTCAGTTAACAAATTCTGGCGTAATTTTGCCAGGAAATCTTAGTGAAACCGCGATCGTTTCTGGGCGTTTAGATGTCTCTAATTTACTCACTCAGGGGTTAGGTGGCAACCTCGATATTTTCGGAACCAAAGTTGGAATTGTCAATGCGAATATTAACGCTGACGGTGCATTTGGCGGCGGAAATATTAGAATTGGTGGCGACTATCAAGGCTTAGGATCTGTCCCAAATTCGCTGCGTACTTTTGTCAGCAACGACTCAATAATTAGCGCTAATGCTTTGACAGCAGGTGATGGTGGAAGAGTTATAGTTTGGGCAGATGAAGTAACCGGATTTTACGGTAATATTACTGCTCGTGGAGGAGAAATTTCCGGCAATGGTGGCTTTGTTGAAATATCAGGTAAAGAAGATTTAATCTTTGATGGCAGTGTAGATTTAAGTAGCGTAAATGGTAACTTAGGAACTTTATTATTAGACCCAACTAATATTTTTATTGATGACATAGATATAGAAGCAGGAACAGGAGGAGTTGTAGCCGAATTACCTGATATTTTTGCTGCTGATTTTAACGGCGAAGAAATAACTATTTCTATAGTAGCATTGGAAGGTCTTCCTAATACTGCTGATGTAATTTTGGAAGCTACTAATAATATTACAATTGGCGATATCGCCGATGGTACATTAACCTTTGAAGAAACTGAAGGTTTTGGTGGTGACATTACGTTCACAGCAGGTGTTGGTGACTTTACCATGAATATTGTTGATACCATCGAAGCAAAAGGAAGAAATATTACTATTCAAGCAGGTGGAAATATTACTGTTGGTAGTATCTATACCGATAGTGGTTTTCCTGGAGGTGCAATTACTCTTACTGCTGGGGGTGATATTACTACAGGAACATTTATTGACTCTAGTTCCGATAATAATGATGGCGGAGCGATTAATATTACTGCTGGTGGCGATATTACTACAGGTTTTGTTATTGCTAGTTCCTTAGATGATGGCGGTGGTGGTGGTGGCGGTTTCGGAGTTCCAGATACAGATGGTAATGGTGGTAATATTTCAATTATTAGTCAAAACGGCGGTTTTAATGCAACTCAAGTAGTATCTAATGCGATTGATGGTGATGCGGGAACTATAGAAATTAATACTGCTGGTAACATTAACTTAGAAGCAGTTTTCGCCGCTTCTACTGATGGTGATGGTGGCGATATAAATCTTACTAGCGGTGGAACAATTGACATTATATTGAATGATCAATTTGGTAATCCTGCAAGCGGATTTCTCCTTTTAAGTTCTAGTTCCTCTACTGGCAATGGTGGCACAGTTACCCTGACGGCAACTGATACAATTAATTTAGCAGGAACTATTAACTCTAATAGTGGCAATCAAGGCGGAGATATCAATATTACTGCTGATGAGTTTAATGTTCTTGATAGTGGTGAAAATTTCCCGCCTACAATTACGAGCAATGACGCTACGCTGCTAATTCAACCAGCCACACCTGGACAAGATATTAACATCGGTGACGGAGGAGATGCAGGAATTGCTAGCCTCGATCTTACCACTGTTGACTTAGATGCAATTGGATTTTTTTTCAACTCAGTTATTATTGGACGTGCCGATGGTAGCGGTACAATTACTGTAGTTGACGATATTGCCTTTAATAATCCGACGACGCTGCGATCGCCTAATCCTGGAGGTACAATTATTACCAATGGGATTATTACCACTAATGGTGACCTTACTTTTAATAACGATTTGACTCTAGACGCTGGAGATTTAGTTGAAATTAACGCTGATATCTTTACAGATGGTGGAATTTTAACTGTTACCAGTGATGGCGATATTGACAGCAATAATACCATTCTCAACACTACTTCTGAAGGAGATTCCGGTGCAATAAATTTAACCGCAACAGGTAATATTCTTACCGGAGAAATTTCCTCTGTTAAAGGAGATGATGGTGATGCAGGAGATATAACTGTTACTGCTGGTGGGGATATTGTTACAGCTAATATCGATTCTAGCGCCGAACAGGGTGCAGGAGGCGCAATTTCTGTTACTGCTGGGGGTAATCTTACCACAGATGACATTGATAGTTCCGGAGCTATTGAAACAAATGGTAATGCAGATGGTGGTATTATCTCCTTAACTGCTAATGGCGATATTTCCATCTTAAATATTGATTCTAGTTCTACTGTTGGCGACGGAGGAAATGTTACCGTTGAAGCTGAAGGTTTTATCGCTACTGATGGGATTTCTTCTAACTCCGATACTGGTATTGGTGGGACAATAAACTTATCAGCCCTAGATTTCATTAATGTTAACGAAACTATCTTATCTAGCGGTAATCTGAATAGCGGTGCGGTTACAATTACTTCTGATACTGATATTACCACCTCTGTAATTGATGCTAGTTCGGAAACGGGAAATGGAGGTGCAATTTCTCTCTCTGCTGCTGATAATCTTACCACAGATTCCCTTTTAACTAATGATGCTGCAATTACGTTAATTGGAAACGAAATTGACTTCATTTCTTTTGATGGAAATGACGTAACTGTCACCACCAATAACGACTTAATTATTCAACCAGCAACACCAGGACAAAATCTTAATCTGGGCGCAACAAATAATTCCGGAACTGGTACTTTAACCTTGACAAATGACGAAATTAATGCTATCAAACCGGGCTTCAATTCGATCACCATTGGTAGTACAAATGGCACGGGTGCGGTAACAATTTCCGGAGAATTAGATTTCAGCACAATCACTGATAATTTTACCATAAATGGCGGCGATACTACCTTTAATGACAGCATTATTTTAGGCAATAATGGCACGCTTAATCTAAACACAGGTGCAATTACCAGCGCCCCAACCGGACTTGATATTACTAGCAATATTTTAAACCTTAATGCCACTGGTTCAGTGGGAACAATTGACAATCCTTTAGAATTACAAATTAATCAGTTTCAACCCGATGTAACCGGAGACTTATTTGCCCGCAATAACACCGATCTTAACCTGAGAAGAACGAATATTCAAGGTAATCTCGATCTGATTGCAGATGGAACTATTACCGATAGTGGTAATCTCACTGTAACTGGTACAGCCAGCTTCACAACTACGGCTGCTAATTTAGGTAATGTTTCCTTCACTAATTCCGGCGATACAGTTTTCGGCGCTAGTATTATTGGTGGTAACTTGATTATCAATTCTGAAGGTACAGTTTCCCAAAATGGCGATCTTCAAGTTGCCGGGGAAGTAATTATTAATGCTGCCGATGGTACGCTGGAATTTAGTGAGACAATTACCCCTATGGTCACTTTACCTAATGGTGACGTAATTGTGAATGGAGTTGGAGAAGTTCCGCTTCCAGAAACTCCGATAACTGGCAATCTTACCGTTAATAGTCTCGCTTCTGGGGAAGAATTTGCAGACATTTTTGATAGCGATGCGATTATTTTAGACCAACCCGGAAATTCTTTTGGTGGTACAGTTAGCATCAATACCGTTACTGCTGAGATTAATAATGTCACTGATACACCTGGGATTATTCAAACGACTCCACAAACAATTCCGGGAAATGTTACTTTAAATGCGACACCCGCAGGCGATA
This sequence comes from Oscillatoria sp. PMC 1068.18, assembly GCA_035968095.1. Taxonomy (GTDB): domain Bacteria; phylum Cyanobacteriota; class Cyanobacteriia; order Cyanobacteriales; family SIO1D9; genus IIICB1. The sequence continues at coordinate 15,604 of JAWQFW010000064.1, read as the reverse complement.
TTACTCTTACCGAAGCTACTAATCAATTTGGGACATTAACTATTGTTGGAAGAACTGTAGCGATTACGGAAAACGATGCTGTTAATCTAGATACTTCAACGGTTTCCGGCAATTTGGATCTGATCGCTAATGGTGAAATTACCGATAGTGGGGATGTTTCGGTTGCGGGAATTGCGACTCTTTCGGGAAGTAATATTACCCTGGATAACACGAACGACTTTAATACCGTTTCCTTCATTCAAGCAAATAACGTTATTTTCAACGATAGCAATGGCTTAGATTTAGGTGAGTCCAATATTACAGGTACTTTGAATCTGACTGCTGCGGGAAATATTACTGATAGCGGTAACTTAAATATTGCCGGAATAACGACGATCGATGCTGGTTTGGGCGATATTATTCTGGATAATAACAATCAATTTGGAACCCTGCAACTTACAGGTAACAATGTCAATATCAATGAAAATGCAGCGACAGATTTAGGTTTGTCTAATATTACAGGTAATTTAATTATCACATCCACGGGTACAATTACCGATAGCGGCGTTTTAACTGTGGGTGGTGAGGCAACTTTTACTACCAGTTTAGCTAACACGGGTGGTGTCTTTTTCTTGAATTCCGGGGAGACAATTTTAGGAAATCTTCTTGTTGGTGGTGACTTAGAAATCGACTCGGAAGGGAATGTTTCGCAAGTGGGAGAAATTCAAGTTGCAGGTAATATTGATATTGCTGCACCCCAGGTTAATATTGATCCAAATGCGAATAATATTTTCTCCGTCTTTACCTTCCCCAATGGTGATGTTGCGGTTAGCGGGGTGGGAAATGTGGAGATATCTTCGCAGACAGTTACAGGTGATTTGACGGTTAATAGTTTCGCGTCGGGGGAAGCATTTGACGGTGTTTTTGCTGGTGAAGCAATTACATTGAATCAAGCAGGAAACAATTTTGGTGGTACGGTTAATCTTACTACAGCGACACCAAATTTGGAAACGATCGCCGCCCCAGCAGAGATTACTCAAAGTGGGGTTTTGAATGTGACGGGTGTTACTATTCTTGATGCGACTCCCGAAGGTAATATTACGCTGGATAACTCGGATAATCAGTTTGGGAATTTGCAAATTATTGGACAAAATGTGACGATTGTTGAGAATGATGCGGTTATTCTGGATACATCAACGATTTCTGGTGATTTGGAGGTTACTGCGACGGGAATAATTACCGATAATGGTGATTTGCTGGTTGGGGGTGTGACTAGCTTGGATGCGATGGGGAATGATATTACTCTTGATAATGAGAATGATTTCAATACTGTGGCGATTATTAGCGCGGAGGATGTTATTCTCAATGATGTTAATGACTTAGACTTAGGCGATAGTAACATTAATGGGAGTTTATTGATTACTGCTGGTGGGAATGTTACTGATAGCGGTAGCTTAAATATTTTCGGGAATACGAATATTGTTGCTGGTGGAAGTATTTTTCTGGATAATCTGAATAACTTTAGCACGATTTTCTTGAGTAGTGCTGAAGATGTGGTTGTGAGTGACAGTGATGAGTTGGAGTTGGGAGATATTGATGTCGCGGGTGATTTTCAGGTGACGACGAATGGTTTCCTTAGCGATATCGGGGTTATCAGTGTTGCGGGTGTTACTAATATAGATACGACTGGGAATGATCTTACTCTCGATAACGAGAATGACTTCAATACTGTTGCTATCTTGAGTGGAAATAATGCAACTCTCAACGACATCAATGATTTACAGTTGGGAGAGATTAATCTTTCAGGAAATCTCGATGTGACGACGAATGGTTTCCTTAGCGATGTTGGGGTAGTCACTGTCGGGGGAGTTACTAATATCGATACAACCGGGAATGACATCTCTCTCGATAACGAGAATGACTTCAATATTATTGGGATAACCAACGCTAACGATGTGACTCTCAACGACATCAATGATTTACAGTTGGGAGATATTGATGTCGCGGGTAATTTGGATATCACCACAAATGGTTTCCTTAGCGATATTGGGGTAGTAACTGTGGGTGGAGTTACTAATATCGATACGACGGGGAATGACATCTCTCTCGATAACGAGAATGACTTCAATATTATTGCTATCTTGAGTGGAAATAATGCAACTCTCAACGACATCAATGACTTACAGTTGGGAGAGATTAATCTTTCAGGAAATCTCGATGTGACGACGAATGGTTTCCTTAGCGATGTTGGGGTAGTCACTGTCGGGGGAGTTACTAATATCGATACAACCGGGAATGACATCTCTCTCGATAACGAGAATGACTTCAATATTATTGCGATCGCCAATGCTCAAGATGTTACTCTTAACGATATTAATGATTTACAGTTGGGAAATCTTAATGTCGCGGGAAACTTGAATATCACGACGAATGGTTTACTTAGCGATGTTGGGGTAGTCACTGTCGGGGGAGTTACTAATATAGATACAACCGGGAATGATATAACTCTCGATAACGATAACGACTTCAATATTATTGCTATCTTGAGTGGAAATAACGCAACTTTCAACGATGTCAATAACTTACAGTTGGGAGACACTAACATCACAGGAAACCTAGATATCTCCACAAATGGTTTACTTAGCGATATCGGAATAGTCACTGTCGCGGGAATTACGACTTTGAATGCGAATGGGAATGATATTATTCTCGATAATGATCATGATTTTAATACAGTAGCTATCCTCGGCGCGAATAATGTTATCCTCAACGATATTAATCAGCTAGATTTAGGAAATGTAGCTGTTTCTGGGGATTTAGGAATTACTACGAATGGGATAATTACCACGAGTGGGGTGGTAAATGTCGCAGGTTTAGCAAGTTTCGCGACTGGGGGAAACGATCTTATCCTCGATAATCAGCATAACTTGAATAGTGTGGCGATCGCTGACACGAATAATGTCATTCTTAACGATATTGACAATCTTGATTTGAATAATCTCAACATCACAGGTACTTTAGATGTTACCGCGAATGGGAATATTACTAATAGTGGGATCGCGATCGTCCCTGAAATTGTAACTTTCGCTACCACTGGAGATATTATTCTCGATAATAATCACGACTTTAGCACCGTAGTTGTTACCAGTGCGAATAATTTCACTTTGCGCGATCGCAATAATCTCGATTTGGGTGACACTAATCTTACAGGTAGTCTTAATCTTACTGCGGCGGGAACGATTACCGATAGCGGAATCATTCGCTTTAACCAAACCAGTAGCTTTACCACCACCACAGAAGCAGGAAATATTACTCTCGATAACTTAAACGCTAGCGGTACAATTAATCTCGCGACTCAAGGAAATGTTAACTTAGTCAATGCTACCAATACTAATCTCGGTGAAGCGGAAATTGGCGGAAATTTAAACATCCTCAGTAACGGAATTTTGTCAACCACCGGAAGAATTAATGTTGCTGAAAATATCGATTTTCGCGCAACCGATATCGAAATCAAGAGTAATGTCGCCGGAAATGGTACGCTGAATATAGCCCCAATTAACGAATCTAGCCAAATCGGAATTGGTACTATTACCGGGGAATTTGACTTAAGTGGAAGCGAAATTGCTAATTTAGTCGATGGGTTTGCGAATATAGCGATCGGAGCGATAGAGGGAAATGGTACAATTACCGTCGGTAACGATAATCTCATCTTTTCTGACCCGGTAACAATTCAATCTCCTCTTGGTTCAATTCTCATTCAAGGTGATATTCTTGCTATCGATAACGCTTCCATTACTTTTATCGGGGATATTAGTCTCAACGCTAACCTCATTACCACCAACCAAGACTTAACCTTCCAAGGAAATACCCTCATCGGAAACAACCCTCTCCTGATCAGCGACGGTGGTAACATCAACTTTAATGGTACTCTCAACGGTAACTCCTCCTTAACCATCAACGCGGGAAACGGAAATGTTACCTTTACAGATAGCGTCGGAAATAGTCAAAACTTAGGCAACCTGAGAATTAACAACAACGGTAGCAATATATTTAACAGTACCATCAATGCCACCAGTATCAACATCGGCGGCGGCGGCACAACTCAACTTAACGGTAACGTCACCACCATCAACACACAAAACTACGACCATGAGATAATTATCAACAATAATCTCCTCATTACTACCACCAACGGCGATCTTAACTTTACCAACATTCTCGACAGCGCAGCCCAGGAAAATTATGACTTGACAGTTGCGGCGGGCAATGGTACAATATCCATAGGGGGCTATTGGGGAGAAAAATCAGCGTTTCGCAACTTGACGCTAAACAGTACAAACGACCTCTCAATAGCCGGAATCACCGCCCAAAACATCAACGCCACATCTGGGAGAAACCTGACCTCTACCGACACGATAACCGCCATATCTGGGGGTAGCGTTAATCTGAATGCCATTGGAGATGTAACCACCACAGACATCACCACCACCGGAGGAAATCTCAACCTTACCAGTAGTGAAGGTATAATTACCACAGAAAATTTAACCACATCCGGAACCACAGGGGGAGACATCTTTATCAACGCCCTTATCGCCATTCAAACCGGAGAAATCGACAGTAGTGCAACAGTAGGGAATGCAGGAAACGTTTTTCTCGATCCGATCGCCGATATCGAAGTTACCTTTATTAACGCCCAAGGAGGGACAGCAGGTCAAGGGGGAACAGTAGATATAACCGCCGGGAGATATTTTCGCGCCACAGGAACATTTAGCGATTGGGCAAAGCCCAGCGCCGCTCGCGGCGATCGCAACGGGAACAATAGTAGTATCTCCACAATTGGCAGTAACGGTGACGGCGAAATTCTCATTCGACACGGAGGAGAAGGAGACATACCCTTCATCATCGGTGACTCTAGCATTAATGGGACAGCAGGAATTGTCACCAATGACACATCAACCTTGCAACTCGGCGAAAGTTTCCCCTACACCATCCAACGAGGTAACATTGGTTTAATCGGAGTAGAAGCCCCACCCCTTCCAGAAACCCCAGAAACCGAACCCCCATTGCAACCATCAATCAACGAACCGACAATTATCGAACCCTCAATAACCGACGAACAAATAATAACAGAAACACCTTTTCCCAGCAACGAACTAACATTTGAACCCGCAGACATCAGCCAAATCCCAGAACCAACAGAAGAAGTAACTTTACCCAGCGACCAAATCACCAATCAAATTGCACTTAATAATCTCAACTTCCAAGAAATCGAAACCAATCTCACCGACACATTTACCAATTATTTAGGCTTAGAAACAACCCCCGCAGTCAGCATCAACGCAGCCGGAGATATCTTAGCAAAAATTGCCCAGCAAACCGGAACCAAACCAGCCTTACTTTACGTCGTCTTTGTTCCCGATATCGTCAAAGGAACAGTTAGCGAACCAGAAGAACTAACCCTAGAATTAATTTTAGTAACCTCCGCAAACAAACCAATTCGGAAACAAATTAAACAAGTCAGCAAAGCCAAACTTATCGAAGTAGCAAATAACTTTCGTCGGGGAGTCACCGATATTCGGCAACGCCGTCCCTACCTGGAATCAGCACAACAATTATATCAGTGGTTAATTGCACCAATTGAAGCCGATTTAGCAGCACAAGAAATTAATAATCTTGCCTTTATCATGGATGAAGGCTTACGTTCTTTGCCTCTCGCTGCACTGCACGACGGAAATAATTTTCTTGTGGAAAAATACAGTGTCGGCTTAATGCCAAGCTTAAGTTTAGCGAATACAAATTATCGCGATCTTAAGCAAATGCAAGTATTAGCAATGGGAGCAAGTCAATTTCGCGAACAAAACCCCTTACCTGCGGTTCCAGTTGAATTAAAATTAATTGGCGGCAACTTGTGGTCAGGACGTTATTTTTTGAATGAAGAATTTACCGAAAACAACTTAAAAAGTGCGCGAAATGCAGCCGGATATGGGATAATTCACCTAGCTACACATGGCGAATTTAAGCCAGGAAAACTGAGTAATTCTTACGTGCAATTTTGGGAGCAAAAACTAGAACTAACTAAATTACGTGAATTAGGATTAAGTAACCCCCCAGTAGAATTATTAGTTTTGAGTGCTTGTCGCACCGCAGTCGGCGATCGCGAAGCCGAACTAGGATTTGCAGGTTTTGCCGTCCAAGCAGGTGTAAAATCAGCATTAGGCAGCCTATGGTACGTCAGCGACGAAGGTACACTCGGCTTAATGACCAGCTTTTATCAGCAACTACACCAAGCACCCATCAAAGCAGAAGCACTACGACAAGCACAACTAGCCATGATTCAAGGAAAAGTCAGGCTAGAAAAAGGAAAATTAATTACCGAAGCACAAAGTTTCGACCTACCTCCTAATTTAGCCAATATCGGCGACAAAAAACTAACACATCCTTACTTCTGGAGTGCATTTACAATGATTGGTAGTCCCTGGTAAAATATCTTCCTTCTCTGAAAATAACCGCACTGAGAAAATGCAAACAAAATTAATATCTTGTTGCGGCACAACTCAGTTAAAATAATCATTGATCATCTCATCAAAATGAGTTATGAGTAAGCTAATCGTTCTCAAGCTGGATGGCAATCTCACCCAAAGATTGCGAGTAACTTTGCAAATTCAAGCCCAAGATTCATACCCAGAAATCGAAGTTGCAGGTTATCTACCCGCAAACGCAGAATTAGCTACTCAAATTGAGAATCATTGGCAAGAAAAATATCGAATTTTAGGATCGCCCAGTCGCCTCAAACCGAAAAAAATTAAATACAATGGCAGTATCAACAAACGCATCCGTGAATGTCACGAATCAGCGAAACAAATTCAACAACAATTAAACAACTGGTTATTAGCAGAAGATTTTCGTGAAATCGATACTCGCTTACGAGAAAAATTAAGCCCCGACGAAGAGATTCGCTTCTTAATTCAGACAGACAACAATCATCTCCAAAAGCTTCCTTGGCATTTATGGAACTTTTTTGAACACTATCACCAAGCCGAAGTAGCAATCAGTTCTCCTACATTTGCACGACCATTCAACTTAGCGACAATCGCCACAAAAACTAAAATAAGAATCCTCGCAATTATCGGTCATAGTCAAGGAATTAATACCGCAGCAGACCGAGAAATTCTCTCAAATTTAAGCAACGTAGAAACCGTTTTTCTAGTTGAGAAAACCCGTCAAGAAATCTGCGATCGCCTTTGGGAAGAACCTTGGGATATAATCTTTTTTGCGGGACATAGCGAAACCGAAGGCGAAACAGGACGAATTTATCTTAACCCTCACGATAGTTTAACTATTGACGAACTTTGGTATGGGTTAAGAAAAGCAGTTAACAATGGTTTAAAACTCGCAATTTTCAACTCTTGCGACGGTTTAGGTTTAGCCAAACAACTCGATGACTTAAACATTCCACAAATGATTGTCATGCGTGAATTAGTCCCAGATCGAGTTGCCCAAGAATTTTTATTGCATTTTATTCCAGCTTTTGCTAATGGCAAACCCTTTTATCAAGCAGTACGAGAAGCTAGGGAAAGATTGCAAGGATTAGAAGGAGAATTTCCTTGTGCAAGTTGGCTACCAACTATTTGTCAAAATCCTGCCACAGCCAACTTTAATTGGGAATTACAGCCGAGAAAAACCAATTGGTTGCCAAGCCTAAATTTCACCAAACAAAAGTTAATTAAAGCAGCTTTATTGTTAGTAACTCTCAGTTTACCTTCCTGGTATTTACTTTCACCTCAATTAGCCAAATTTTTGAACAATAAAGGCTTAGAAGCATATACTGAAGGTAAAGTAGCTGAAGGGTTAGACAAATTTGAGCGTGCAAATCAAATTAACGAGAAAAATCGCGCCGCCCTTTATAATCAAGCATGGCATTGTCAAAAGAAACAAGAATTCGATTGTGCAATGAAAAAATATTGGCGATCGGCAGAATTAGGCTTACCTGCTGCTTATAGTCAACTAGGTCGTTTGTACATCGTTCATAAACAAGATTATGCTAAAGCAGTAGAGTTATCAACTGATGGTTTAGATTTAGCAGAACAAGCTCAAGTTCAGTATACTTTATGGAAAAACTTAGGTTGGGCTAGATTCTCACAAGGTCGCCACGAAGAAGCATTAGAAAGTCTAGCAAAAGCCATCGAAATAGATAATACTCGCGGCGCTGCTCATTGTCTTCTCGCCCAAGTAAAAGAAGCTCAAGGTATGGTAGCATTAGACATCTGGCAAACTTGCTTGGATTCTGCCAACCCGGAAAACGAAGACGAAGATGGTTGGATGGGGATGGCACAGAAACGATTGAAATTGGTAGCGAGGGAATAATAAATTCCCTTGTTCTTTTCATTGAGGACAGATAATATTTCCATCTTTGTCTTTACATTCAGACTCAGATTTTTCCCTATTAATTTGTGGTTGTAGTAACGTTGAATTAGCGACTACCGACATAGCAAAGCTAGACTCCCCAACGAACCAAATTAGGAGCGAAAAAATTAAAGTTATTGTTTTCATGAACTCGTTTCTCCGATTGGAAAATAAAGGAAAAGCGAGTTGGTACCAACTACTGCTTGCAAGAGGAAGTCTGAAAAAGATAGCTAAGAGTTGATAAGCTGTTCAGTGTTGTACTGATGCAGTTATCATCAGACTTCCTATAGTTATCTTTGGTCGAGCAAAGCAAAATTATGCGTTTTCCGAAAATTATTCGAGAAAATCACCGGGAGTTCACCCCGATGTTTTCTGTTTCTGCGTAAGTATTGCGAATTGGGATTACTCAAATTCACCGATTTGACAACGGTTGACTTCTACAACCTCAATTTTCGGTGCGAAAAAGCGCGGGACAAAATCAGATAGCGTCACCCATGCAGCTAATGCTTGCGGACTTTCGATGAGTAAAAATAAAGCGATAGTAAAGCAAAAGCGACGCTTGCATTGTCGAGAATCAGGGGAATTTTTGATTTCCATAAGTCTTCTCCTGGGTGTAAACTAAATTTTGTCTATAACCCAGTTGTATTACGGTTGTCCTCATGTTGGAGTCGAAGATCGACACGAAGATCGACAACTTTGCTTGAAAATTTCAGTAATTTCCCCAAGCCTTGTCAGTAAAGGATTTTAGCTTGATATAGTAGAATAAGTTTTTAGTGTCGATTATCGACACAGTAGGTTTGTCGATAATCAAGGGTATTTCTCATTTCGTAAGTCAGTGGCTCTAAATAAGTGTATTTTCAACGATGAAGGAAGAGAAGCCGTCATATCGGCGCTGGAAAAGCTAGAAATAAACCCAGATAATATGAAAGGTTTAAGTGAAAAAATGAGCTTAGATGAAATATGTATTGATCGTATTACTCTGGGTAAGATGTTGAAGTATTCGCAAAAACCAAAAACTTTACAATTTAGGAGTATACAAACTTTATTCAACTGGATTAATAAAAAACTAGAAGACAAAAATCTCGGTTGTTGCCCACTGCTAGATTCATACTACCAAGAGGTAACAGAAACTAATAATCCGAAGGTATCATCTTCACGATCGCAGTCTACACCATCTCCGGGTTCTCCCGATCGCGTAATCACTGATTTACTCTGGAAGCTAAATTGTCGTCAACAGGAAGCAAACTTTGGGAACTCCCTACAATATCTTCAACCCGCAGGTACTTTTCTCGTACGTGCAAAAGACTTAAATTTACAAAAATATTTGGTTAAACGTTTAGCGCGTGACATTCCTGGTTTCCAGAATGCTTACTGTCAACCGCTTGTAGTTCCTCCTCATCCAATGCGAATCAACTTTGAAGAGTTTTGGAGGGAGTTAGCCACTAAGTTTAAAACAGAACCAACGAGAAATAGTATTATCAAAGCTATTAGCGATCGCTGCAAATCCCAAACGGTTATTCTCGCACTTTATAACATTCATACCCTTGATGATGCGAAGTTACTTGACCTGAGCGATTTTTGGTCTGAATTGGTTGAAAACGTGCGATCGCAACCAAGACGTTCCTTCCGTTCGTATCTGGTTCTCTTTTTAACTGAGGAAATTGGCGATAAGCAATATCCTTTTGAGACTGTCTCGAACTTTGATATCAAATCTCCATGTAATCCTCTCATTTTACCTCAACTTCAGGGTATTAGTCAAGGTGATACCACAGTTTGGTTAAAGCAAGATTCAGTTTATCAATCTTTGCTAAATTCCCTTGGTGAAGAAAGAATAGAGTTACTATTACGAGATATTTCTCAATGCGATCCTAACGATGTACCATTAAACAAGATTTGTTGGGGATGTGGTTTAAAAGGTGTGGCGGAAATTGAACAATATTGGGAGTTATAAACATGAATGAACCATTAGAATATGAAGGAAAAATTCAACCAAAACCTGGACAACGAAATGCGAAGGGACAAATTCTCTACCCTTATATTCCTAGCCCAGAATTGAAAGAAGCTGTTAATTTAGCCATTCAACTAGAACGTCCTTTACTACTCGAAGGTGAACCAGGTTGTGGGAAAACTCGGTTAGCACAAGCGATCGCGTATGAGTTTACGGAAAAGTACCTCAAACCTCAAAATTTTCCTACAGAATGGTCTTATCATCCTTGGTATATTAAATCAGATAGTCGCGCTCGTGATGGCTTATATCGTTATGATGCAGTCGGTAGATTGCGCGATGCTCAATTGATTGGAATTGCCCCAACGGAATTAAGAGAATATCTCGACCAAATTGAATTTCAAAAGTTAATTGGTCGCCTAAAAAATCGCAAAAAATATCGTACTTGGGGCGCATTGGGTGAAGCTTTGCGAGAAACAGCCCATCGTCCAATTGTATTAATAGATGAAATTGATAAAGCTGATGTAGATTTTCCCAATGATTTACTGCGGGAATTAGAAGAATTACGCTTTGATGTCCCGGAAACTGAGGAAGTTATTCCGGAAAATTCTGAAACTGCAAAATCACCCATTGTAATTATTACGAGTAACCGCGAAAAACCTTTACCTGATGCTTTTTTGCGTCGCTGCATTTATTTTTATGTGGAATTTCCCGACGAAGATCGCTTATTAGAAATTGCGGAAAAACGCTTTTCTGAATGGACAGAAGCACAAGATGAATTAGTAGATGAAACGATCGCGCGTTTTGTCGAAGTTCGCGAAATTATCGAAAAACGTCCGGGGGGTAAACCTCCCGGTACAAGCGAGTTTCTGGAATTTATGACCATTTTGTTAAACAAAGATGTCAGTGAAGCTATCCAAGATTTGCGTCAATTAGCCACTCGTTTACCTTTACTTGGTATTCTTTTAAAAACGAGGGAAGACCAAGAATTTTTCCAAGAAAACGACGATCGCGTAAATTCCGATGACTAACTCCAAAAAACCGCGATTTTGGGACTTATTTCTCGCTTTACGCAATGCGGGAATGTTACTGACGCTGGAAGACTACGACCTTTTGCAACAAGCGATCGCTAAAGGTTACAATCTCGATAACCCCGACAATCTCCAGCGTATTTGTCGCTTACTCTGGGTGAAACCAAGCAAAAATTACTCAGCCACAACCTTTGAAAGCGTTTTCCGTCGCTACTTTCCTCCGCAACAGTTTCAACCTCAACCAGAAATTCCCTCAACTGTTACTTCACCTACCCAAACCCCAGAAACGACAACAACTTCAACTCCAGAAACGACAACAACTCCAGAAAAACCTCCGACGGGTACACCTAGTCCAGATATACTTGGTCAACCCGAAATTCCCATTGGAGTTCAAACCACCTCACCAACAACCTCACGAGAAAAAAGAGAATTTCACCTCATTCCCACTTATTTTCCCGTCACACCCAACCAATTAGAAAAAACTTGTCGAGCATTTCATCGTTCCAGAAGCAAAAGCTCGCGTTTAGAAATCGATCTCGATGCTACCATCGATCGCATTCAAAGAGAAGGCATCTTTAGCGACATGGTTTTGCGTCCAACTCGCATCGGAAAAAGCGAACTACTCGTTCTCATCGACGACAATAACGGGATGATACCCTATCAACCTATGTTACGCCCCTTAATAGAAACACTCCAACGCGATCGCCTCATCTTCTCCCGTTTCTATCGCTTCACCAACTATCCCGACGACTACCTCTTCTGTTGGGGACAACCCAACAACGTCGAAACCATCAACAGCTTACTCCCAAAACTACACCGCGATCGCACCACCGTCCTCATTTTCAGCGACGCAGGTGCAGCCACCAGAAACTACAGCCAACAACACATCAACGAAATTAACAAATTTCTTACTCGTCTGCATCCCTATATTCATCAATGGTTGTGGATTAACCCCCTACCATCATACCGTTGGCAGCAAACATCCGCCCACGCGATCGCCCTTCTCCCCGGCGGAAAAATGATTTCCCTCTGTGACTGGGGGCTGGGGACTGGGTAATTGGGGACTGGGTAATTGGGGACTGGGGACTGGGTAATTGGGGACTGGGGACTGGGTAATTGGGGACTGGGGACTGCGAATTAGCCCGCGAAGGCGGGCTTTGTTCGTGTAGCCGCCCGTTTACGGGTTCGGCGATTTTGAATTTGATTCGTCTACTTAAATGCGTCTTGGTCGCTACCCATACTTAAATGCGTCTTGGTCGCTACCCATACTTAAATGCGTCCTTGGTCGCTACCCAATTTAAATGCGTCTTAGCTTATCTATGATAATCTTATCCCAACACCCAACACCCAATCACCAACCCCCAATCCCATGTCTCCCACCCAAGACATCACCACCAGCCGCATCGAACTATTCCGGAAACGCTACGGACAACAAGCCCTAGACCTAGCCTCCCACGCGGCTTTCCCCCTCTCCCTCACCTCAGAATTACTTTACTGCATCCGGGAAAACTTTCTCCCCGAATGTGACTGGTATCACGTCCCCGATGTCTTACTCTCCGGATTATGCGATACCATCGGCTACGACTTCTATAGCATGACCGGAAAAACCCGCAACCGTCTCTTACATCATCTCAAAGATAACTTCGGTGTCACTCGCTTCAATCAATTAGCCGATTTTATGACCGATTATATCGACTATCACCTCAACCAAGAAGGAGAACGGGCTAGGGCGTTAGGTGAACGTCCCCAATGGACCGCTTTAGCGTATCTCCAACCCTCAGCAGCAGTAGAAAAAATTCGTCAGGAGTTACGACGCATTGCTGCAACTCAGGATACTCAGCAAAGATTGCGTTATGCGGCTTTAGCCGAAAGTTATGCCGATTTACTCACCGAAGTGGGTTTTGAACCTGTCTTGACCTTAGCAGAACGAGTTGCTCAAGGCGAGACGATTTCTCCCGGAATTGAAGATTTACCTCAATTTTCCTTCGAGACAGTGTTTGTTAACAACCGAGGGGAAATTATTCGTCGGGAAACCCATTCAGCGAGATATTTCACTATCGACTTAGGTAACGGCGTGGGTTTAGAAATGGTTTACATCCCCGGTGGAACTTTCCTTATGGGTTCACCGGAAGATGAAAAACGAAGATCTGACTCGGAAAGTCCTCAACACCAAGTGAGAGTACCACCATTATTCATAGCAAAATATCCCACAACCCAAGCACAATGGCAAGCTGTAGCTAGCTTACCGCAAATCGAGCGCTCTTTAGAACCAAACCCCTCAAGATTTAAAGGAGCAAATCGCCCAGTAGAGCAAGTTTCATGGTATGATTGTGTAGAGTTCTGTAAAAGGCTCTCCAAGCGAGTTAATTTAGAAATTCGCTTGCCGAGCGAGGCGGAATGGGAATATGCTTGTCGTGCAGGAACAACAACACCTTTTCACTTCGGAGCAACCCTTACTTCTGCTTTAGCTAATTACAACGGCAATTACACCTACGACAACGAAACAAAAACTGAATATCGAGGAGAAACTACCAATGTCGGGAGTTTCCCACCCAATGCCTTCGGGTTATACGACCTGCACGGCAATGTTTGGGAATGGTGTGCTGATAATTGGCATAAAAACTATCAAGGCGCTCCGGCAGATGGGAGTGCTTGGTTAATCACAAATACTGATAATGATAATCATTCTCAAAAGCTGCTGCGGGGTGGTTTTTGGGGCAACAATCCGTGGTACTGCCGTAGTGCGAGCCGCGACTGGTACTCGGCTGACTACAAGATCAACTACATCGGTTTTCGCGCGGTTGTCTCCGGGGCGCAGTAGCCCTCTGCGCTCTTGCCCTTTTTCCCTCTTCTTTCTTGCCGCCGCTAGGCGGCTCGATTTTTTTGAGGGTTTTCAAGATTAAGTTTTGTGAACTGAGCTTGACATTTACCTACGACTATGTTAGCTCCCTTTCTCGTTTCTTGGCTCCGCCAAGAAATGTAGCTAGGAGGCTCCGCCTCCATTCCTGCGATTATCATACCATCTTTCGCCCAAAATTGCACTAAGAGATGCTACTTTCTCGTTACTCGCCAACTTGACCACAATAATAATCGAGGCAGGAGCCTCGAAACCCCGTTCCCCGGCGGAGCCAGGAAGGGGAAAGACACAGCCAGGAAGGGGAAAAACGCGAAAGTCACGTCATCCTGAGCGAAGCGAAGGATGACATTAATGCCCCCTGGAGGCTCCTGCTTCCATTCGTGTGACTATCCTACCATCTTTCGCCAAGCCAACAATTGCACTCAGAGATGCTTCACTTCATTCTTCACTACGTTCAGAATTGCATTCAGCATGACATCCTTCCCATAAGATTACACACAACGCCACCAAATCCAGTGAATTAAACTAGGTGTAAAAGTAGAGAAAGGAAACTAGACATCGTGAAGAAAATGCTCAAACGACGAGAAATAATCAGCTTCATGGCTGCAACCACAGCCACATCAGTATTAGGGTGTTTCCGTCAACAGTCTACTTCCACCGAGTTGACCAAACCAACCCCAGAAACCCTAACTTCACCAACAACTACCCTCACTCAAGCCCCCGGATGTATCGTAACTCCACGTCAAACCCCCGGACCTTACTTTCTCGACGAGCAACTCAACCGTTCCGATGTGATTTCCGCTCAAGCCGGAGTACCTTTAATTTTGACAATGCGTGTCTTTGCTGTCAACGGTAGCCAATGTTTACCCGTACCAAACGCAGTTGTGGATATCTGGCATTGTAATGCTTTAGGCGTGTACTCTGGCGTACAAGACAGCTACCAAAGCTTGAATACCTCAGCCGAAAATTTCTTGCGCGGGTATCAAGTAACAGATAATAACGGAACCGTCCAGTTTAGAACAATTTATCCTGGTTGTTATCCAGGTCGAGCCGTACATATTCATTTCCAGGTTCGCACATCGCCCACATCAAATCAAGGACGAGAATTTTCCTCACAGTTATATTTTGATGATGCTTTGACAGAAGAAGTCTTCAACCGTCAGCCTTACGCTAGTAAGCGCAGTCAGTTGGTGAAAAATGCTCAAGATGGGCTTTATCGCAGTTCCGGAAAGCAACTTACACTAGAGTTATCCCAGAGTGAGTCAGGTTTTGTTTCCACGTTCGATGTTGGGTTACGAGGATGAGGGAGACAAG
Organism: Oscillatoria sp. PMC 1068.18; assembly: GCA_035968095.1. Classification (GTDB taxonomy): domain Bacteria; phylum Cyanobacteriota; class Cyanobacteriia; order Cyanobacteriales; family SIO1D9; genus IIICB1. Next base: position 75 of record JAWQFW010000064.1, on the reverse strand, counting down.
GGAGACAAGGGGGACAAGGGGGACAAGGGGGACAAGGGAGACAAGGGAGACAAGGAGGACAAGGGAGACAAGGGG
>JAWQFW010000063.1:15558-21118 GCA_035968095.1 Oscillatoria sp. PMC 1068.18 | reverse complement strand
TCTCTACTACCGCTATTAGTGAAGGTGCAGGAGGTAATTTGACGGTGCTGGCATCTGAGGGGGTGTTACTCAATAACCAGAGTTCGTTACAGGCTAACAGCACAGGAACAGGGAACACGGGTAACATCACCGTAACGGTTAATGGACTGTTAAGCGCTACTGACAGCGATATTAATACTTCTTCTAGTCAATCTGCTGGAGGTGCGATTACCATCAAGGCTGGCGATATCCGCCTTTGGGGTGATTCTGACATTACCAGTAGTGTTGCTTCTGGTGCAAGCAACGGTGGCAACCTTAATCTCACGGCTGATTCGATTCTGGCTTTCGATGATAGCGATATTCTGGCGTTTGCCCGTGATGGTAGAGGTGGTGATATTGTTCTCAATACTCCGGCTTTCTTTGGCGAAAACTATCGTCCTGCACCTCGTAATACTAATCCTGATACTCTTGATAACAATAACCAGGTGGATATCAATGCGACTGGGGCGGTTAGTGGAGTCATCACCATACCGGATACAACTTTTATTCAAAATAGCCTGACTGAGTTACCCGATAATCAGGTTGATACTGATACTCTTATAGCTAATAGCTGTATTGTTCGCCGCAACCAACGCCAAGAAGGAAGCTTTATTATTACGGGTACGGGTGGTTTACCCCAGCGTCCGGGAGACATTCAAATGTCGAGTTTTGCGACGGTGGACATTGAAACGTTACCTAGTGAGAGTACAGCTACAAATTCTCATCGTCCTTGGAAAAAAGGCGACCCAATTGTGGAACCTCAAGGGGTTTATCGACTACCTGATGGAAGAGTTATTCTCAGTCGAGAATGTTCTTAATAGCTTGTTAATTTTGGATGCTAGGTGTCGGATATCAGACCAAATCTAGTTATGAAAACTTATGTTAAAGTTATTTGATAATTTTCAAAGGTTGCGAGATAATAATTTGACATAAATAAGGAAAAATGGTAATAATAAACCGTATTTATCTGAAATGGAAAATAAAATGCTAGGTCTGCTATGTAGAGACATTGGATGCAATATCTCTAAAAAATAATAATGTGTAGCAAACATCTGTGTATTTTATATTAGGATCGGGAAGGGGAAGAAAAACATATTTCATCAGCAGAAAAAACGCTATGATCTAGCAATCGTCACTTAGGTTAGGACAAAAATAGATCCTAATATGGGATAACGCCAAGGTTTAAAACGTCCTAACTTGACTGTCTACTGTTATAGTTATACAGTTGGGGAATTTATTTTACTTATTGCTACTATAAATTAGGGGTAAAACTAGCGAATCTGTGATGAAACAAATTTTTACTTAATAAATATTTCACAACTACTTGGGGCGGTTTTTTTGCTTTAGTTTAGGATTAGACAAATTAAGCTCTAAACCATTTATTAATATTAATTTTAAGTTGAGTTTTTATGAAAGCAAATTTCTTATTTCTCTTGGCAAGGGGCCATGTTAGCTCACATAAGGTTCCTTTCTTTCCGAGGGACTTTCGCTGAAAAGTTCCTTTTAGTTTTCTTGCTAAATTTAAACACTGTTTGGTTCCTCGTCCTTCAGAAGACGAGTGAATGCTAGTTCCATTATCTTTAATACTTAAGGTGTACCAGCCTTGATTTTGCTTTCCAGTAGCACTAAGACGAGTTAATCTTTTGGCGTGTTTTCCAGCATTACATAGTGCTTCTTCTAGGAATTGACAAAGTTCTCGTTTTTTTTCCAGGCTTAAGTATTTTTCTTCGAGAGGATCAAAAGAATACGCTTTAACTTTGAGTGTTTCAAAGCAAGGAAAGTTTCGCTGAAGTGTATGGCTATAAACTTCATAAAAAAGGTCACGAATAGGTAGCTTTAAGTTGAGAATTAGACCGCTACCAAGACGAAGAGTTTCGTCTCTGTCTAGAGATTCTAGCTTGAGGTATTCACCAACTTCGCGAATTTCGTGGTTTAAGTTTTTTAGTTCTTCGAGTAGTTGATGTTGCTCTACGTCTTGGTCTTGGACTTGCCGTAAAAGATTGGCTAATGTTTGTAGGGGACCGTTATGAATAACAATAAAGGTTCGTTCAATAGTGTTTTGGCGGATTTCAATTTGAGTTCTCAAAAATCGGTCGTATTGATAGAAAGCGCTCAAGATTGTACCATTGATGACTAAGATTAATAAGGCTGGTGCTACTGGAATCCACCATCCCTGAATAATCAAGTTATAGCCAATACTAATTAAGCCTAGGGCAGCAATAGCAACATAAACAAGGTTTTTTAAGGGAGATTGAGTCAGCCGACCTAGATAAATCGCGAAAACTCCCCAAGCGATAAGCCAAAGGTATTCCCAACCTTGCGACCAGGTTTTCAAAACGGGTCGTCCATCAAGAACTGTACTGACGATTTGGCTAACGATCTGAGCCTGAAACTCTACGCCATAAATTTTACCTGGTGGTTGTAAATTAGCGATCGCCGAAGTATTAACAAAATCTTTGACACTCGGAGCAGTAATCCCGACAATAATAATGCGATTACGCAATAAATCAAGATTACCTTTCTCGGTTTCAAGATTGTAAATATCCTGGAAAGATAGCGTGGGAAATCGTTCCCTACCGTTGCGATAATTGAGGAGTACCTGAACTCCGAAATCATCGGCGTTGACATAGCCTCCAGAGTTGGAGAAAAAGCGAGGAAATTCAGTCGAACTAAACTGCATCGCTTGGGGGTCACGAAGACCATTACTTAGTTTAATGCCTTCGGCTTGGAGATACATTTCTGCTAGCCGTAGAGGTAGGGAAAAGGCATAATCGGTAGTGTCTTCAGGTCGTTTTGTTCCTAGGATGGCGCGCCTAACTTTACCGTCATTGTCAGAAAGGTAATCGGCAAAACCGATTTGTTCTGGAGGTAAGTCTGGAGGTGGCGAAATGGCAACAGGTAAAACTTTTTCAATCGCAATCAAATTTTTGAAATCTTGAAAAGCTGCAACCAGTTCTTCATGACCAGGTGACACGGGTATGTCTCTAACAAGATCCAGACCAATTACTCTTGGTTGATATTTCTGTAAGGTTCTGAGTAATTTGGCAATTTGGCGATCGGATATAGGATAATCTTTCAGTCGTTGGATATCTTCTTCATTAATTCCCACAATGACAACTCGTTCATCAAGCGGTTCGGATGGGCGTAAGCGGAGAAAAGAATCGAGAGTTACCCATTCTATTAATTGCAAGGTTCCAGTAAGACGAACGAGGATCACCAGTCCGATAGCAAGAATTCCCGGCAATATTCCTACAGACCAGATGGTAAAGTTTTTGGTAATTTTGCTCCAAATCCTAAACAACGACAGTTTCTTCCTTTTTATTTACTTGTTTATTAATCAATCAATAAATCCTTCTTCTCTAGCTCGTTTTTCGGTTTGAATACGGAGACTTTTGCCGTCTTCGAGATAGACACCCAAAACGTCTTGAACTTTTGTCCAGTAATGACGTACTGTTCTAGGAGAGACATTTAGGCGATCGGCGATTACTTTATCTTCTAATCCTTCTTCAAAAGCGAGATTGAGTACCTCAAGCCACTCTGGTTTGACTTCACCTGATGGCATTTTCAGATCCTTGGTATGGGTAACGCCTCTGAGTGCTAAGTCAATCCGGCTCAACATCTCCTGACTAGAAAGTCCTTTATCGGCTACTGTGAATCCTCCTTCGTGAACATCGATCTCTGGTTTAATCCGCACCAATGCTTTGACATAGCTACTTTGTACCACTAAATTGAGGGTAGGATAGTTTTTCATTAACCTTTTCAGGCTTTCAATGCCTTGACTGATTTCGGCGGTGTCTCCGGGGGTTTCTGGCAGGGAAAGATCCATAATCACTAAGTCGGGTTCAGATGCTTTAACCTGTTCGAGTGCGTTCTGGGTTGTTTTAGCAGTGAGGATTTCTGCTTCCTGGTAGTGCTGTTTGAGTAAGTCGAGTGTTCCACCTAGAATTAATTCGTGGTCATCTACCACTAAGATTTTTAGCGTTTTTGGTTTTGGGGAGTTTTGGCTCATCGTTGAAACCTCAAAGTTGATAACGCTAATGTAGCTCATAGTATCAGAGCCGAGTAAGAGAAAGGAGAAAGAAATAGCTGCAAGAGGTAAACTGAAACTTTTTCTGTTGAGTGAGTGACCGAATCAACTATTGATCTAAAGATGAAATTCGATACATTTATAAGATATAAAAATCAGCTAGGTAATTTATTTCTCACTTCTACCAACTTGATTGCAGACTTCTGCAATTAATTTTTGGAAAATTTGGCGCTACTGAATCACGGAATGATTTAAATACCTCCCTTTCCTCGTTATTAATACAAGCTAGAGAGTAGAACTGACAAGAGATACAGCTTGTTTTCAATCATTGTGAACCGAGAAAAAAAATTTCGGTTCAGTGTCAGTTAATCTAATTTCAGTTTCAATTAATCTGGGTCGAATCTACATTATCTTTTCATTTAAAGCCCAAAACGGCGATTATTTCGTATCGGATCGTATCGGATCTAATTTCAGTCCGTTACAGCTAGCCTTCTCGAGTTTTAGGTCTTCGTTGGGGATTATATAAATGTATTTCTAGGAAGACAATTATATTTATGTACTCTCGATTAATTGACGACTGCTTAAGATGTCATGACTGGTTAATTTTTTAATAGCAGTTCTAGGAACAGTTACAACTTTAATTGATTCACCAATGGCATTAAACACTTCTAAAATACAACCGATTTCGCCTCCAGTGGGATGAGGAACAAAATCAATGAGAGTGGCAATATCTCCTTGTTGTAATTGATATTCAGGAAGGTTACGGGTTAGAGCAATTTCTTGATATAGTTCTAGATTCATAATTTTATTCTCGATAGGGTTTTAGAGTTATAAAATAGAATTGATTGTCGATTTGGCGCTGTTGCCAAACTGTAATAACGGGTAGCTTTTGGTCGTTGACTCCTTCTAGTTCACCGATAACTTGGTAATATGTTCCATATTCGTCTTGATAATCTTCTGTTGCCTCGTTCTCTTGAATTAGTTTTTGGATTGCTGTCTTTAGTTGTTGCCAGTTTTTTAAGTTGAATCCGACTTGAGCTAAGTATTTCGATTTATCATTTCTTTCCTTGAAAACTAACAGGTACTGAGTGAGTTTAGGGTCTGGGATTATGGCATTTGCTGGAATCTTCATAGTTCACACCTTAACTCACTGGTGGGATCAAAGAAAGAAACAACCGCAACCTCTTAATAACTGATAACTCTACCAGAGACAAAGCCGCGAAAAACCCCTCTATCTCACAAAGTAGGAAAATCTCTTTAGCCGCTTCAAACAACGTTATCTCTCCATTCTCCCAATCTTTAAAGACTAGGGGGAGATAATCACATACCACCCACCTTAACTCCTCAGAAACAGAACTAACCTTTCTGGTGATCCCGACTGCTAAATATTTAGCTAAGGAAGCCAACTTAGCCACTACCTTTAAATCTAGTGTGTCAGGTTCATTATCGTGATGAGTATCTTCACCTAATACCAACTCACCAGCGTAGTCACCGGAGTTAGTAAGACTCTCATTA
>JAWQFW010000063.1:14824-15458 GCA_035968095.1 Oscillatoria sp. PMC 1068.18 | reverse complement strand
TTAGTTTCACTGACTACCGACTCCCCAGCGTAGTCACCGGAGTTAGTAAAACTCTCATTATTAGTTTCACTGACTACCGACTCCCCAGCGTAGTCACCGGAGTTAGTAAAACTCTTATTATTAGTTTCACTGACTACCGACTCACTAGCGTAATCACCGGAGTTAGTAAGACTCCTATTATTAGTTTCAGTGACTACCAACTCCCCAGCGTAGTCACCGGAGTTAGTAAGACTCCTATTATTAGTTTCACTGACTACCGACTCACCTTCCCCGTAGTCACTGACTACCAACTTACCTTCCCGGTAGTCACCGGAGTTAGTAAGACTCTTATTATTAGTTTCAGTGACTACCAACTCACCTTCCCCGTAGTCACCGGAGTTAGTAAGACTCTTATTATTAGTTTCAGTGACTACCATCTCTGAACCGTAGTCACCGGAGGTAGTAAGACTCTCATTATTAGTTTCAGTGACTACCGACTCACTAGCGTAGTCACCGGAGTTAGTAATACTCTCATTATTAGTTTCAGTGACTACCGACTCACCAACGTAGTCACCTAATACCGCCTCACCTTCCCCGTAGTCACCGGAGTTAGTAAGACTCTTATTATTAGCTTCAGTGACTACCGACTCCCCAG
>JAWQFW010000063.1:0-14724 GCA_035968095.1 Oscillatoria sp. PMC 1068.18 | reverse complement strand
CGTAGTCACCGGAGTTAGTAAGACTCTTATTATTAGTTTCAGTGACTACCGACTCCCCAGCGTAGTCACCGGAGTTAGTAAGACTCTTATTATTAGTTTCAGTGACTACCGACTCACTAGCGTAGTCATCACGCAGTAACCATCGCTCTTGAACCTGCTCAGACAAAGACAAAACCCTCTTCAACTGATAAATCCGAACCTGCTCACCTCTACTTCCCTCTTTCCTCAACAGCTTCAAACTCAAACCCAGCTTATCAAGTATCTGCCTCAACACCTTAATAGGACTAGCATCCGGATTAACAGTTATCCCCAAAACCCTCTTGACATCCCATCGGAACTTCTTAGCCAATTCCGCCATCTCAATTAAATCAGCATCAGCATTTCTTAGTTCTCGCTCATTGTCAGAAAGGATTGATAATGGTAATAACTTCCGAATTACAAATACCTTCGCACTTAACATCGAACGGTTGAAGTCAGGATTAAAGATTTTACCCTCACTTTCCTGTTTAAAGTTTTCAATCAACTTACGCTCACGTTCTGGAAGATACTTCCACCCCACCGTCGCATAATACAAAAGCTGAGTCGAACGATAAAGCCCATCATCATCTTCCTTGACTAACAATGGTGTTACGTTTAAGTCATAGCGATACCTCAGTTTGGCTTTCTGATACTCTAGTCGCTCTTGTTCAGTTTTAGCCCGTTGGTCTTTAAGCTGTTCATAGCGCTTGTTATCGATATCATCAGCGTTAGCTATTTGTTCGCAATGCTGATCGTAAACTTTTTGTTTGCTTAATTTGATTTTTTGGTAAACTGCCTCTTCCTCAAACTCCTTATCTTCTTCTTCAGTAACTTTATGACCCTCCTCCCGAAGGTCATCGTCAAAATCCTCACTCGTCATCACAAGCTGACCCTCCTCCCCTAACATTGCCAGAATAGTAGTACGGTAGTCAGCCATTTCCTGATTAATCAGCGTCCCTCGTTCTGCCCAAGTAGAGAGCGCTTTTGGACAAACACCAGCTTCCAAATCATCAGCCCCTACCTGAGTTAGTAGATTGATGTTAGCCTTTGTTAATTTATGTTGCGAGGAAATCAACCCCTTAAAAGTCTTTTCCCCAGAACCGACTTGACTCAACCCCCTAGGTGCTGCCCAAAGGTGACGCGGTATATTCTCTCTGACGCGCATCATTGATTGACGTACCCCATCACAGGTTTGGACTCCCTGTGCGATAATCCACACTGAATTGAAGTGTCCTTTGATATCGATACTGACCCCGGTTTCGATACTAGGAGAACAGATTACTACGTCATAGTTAGATAATTCTTCATTCAGGTTGGGAATGATGCCAAAGGCTGGATGTCCTGGTTCGGCTATGGTTTCTGAATCAATTCTCAAAGTTTTGAGATTTTTACCCTGAAATTCTTTTTTGAGGAAAGCTTCCATATTCTTAGTCCCCCACTTACTTTTAGCTTTCTGGGCTGAAAGCTGAATGAAGACTTTTTCTCCTCTAGCGATCGCTTTAATTAGGTTATTTACTAAATTAGCGGGGGTTGTATCGTTGTAGTTGTAAACGATGTAGCTTTCTTGTCCGTGGGGTTTATAGTTGTTAACGATGAGGCGAGGTTTTCTACCGTGTCCCAAGGATGATAGGTAGTTGAGTGAGATATCCGATAAGTCAGCATCGGCGACAATTAAATTGCCGTCATTCTCGTCACTGAGTACGTTACCAATTAAAGTTTTAAAGTTTTCCAGAATTGCGACTCGTTCTTTTTGGCAGGTGGTTGAGTCTAACATATGCCAGATCACTTGTTCGACTTCATCGATAATGATGAGAGCGTCGCTCCATTCTTCGGGGTTGAAACGAGCAAGTGACTTGGAATGCAGCGAGTCTACACAAAGTCCATAGCCGAATACTCCCCCAGTTTCGGAGTTACGGAATTCGCTAACGTAGTCGATACCGAAAATGTTACACAGAGCAAGTCCTAGTTGGATACGGTGAGTTAAGACGAGAATTTTTTGACCAACTCTTTGTGCTAAGGCTGCTAACTCGGCGATGGAGTGTGTTTTTCCAGTACCTTTGGCTGATTGGATGGCTAAGAATTTGGGTAGATTATCATAAGTTATTCCTAGTTCGCTCAAATCGCCTAAGTATTTTTGGTTGATGATTGGGTTAATTGGGTAAGTCAGTTGATGTCTGACTATTGCTTCCCAGGATTTCAAGCTGAGTGCGTCGAAGTAAGCAATGTCAAATAGTTGTGTCCCTTGAGCGACGATTAAGTCGTCTACACCTTTGTGTTCGTTACTCCAGCGAGTTACGTTGACGGGACAGCCTTTGGCTTGAAGAAGTTTTCCAGTATTTTTGATGGCAGTGTTAACATTTGTTACAGTTTTGGGTTTAGTGTCTTGGTCGAAGGCGAAGTAGAATGGTCTGCTGTTTGTGGCGAATACTTCTAGTTGGGGGATGAGGTATGAAGCGCCCCAGATTTTTTTGCCAAATTCGTCTTTGGGAGTGCGGTAGCCGCCGTAAATGCCGGGTAAACCGATGGCGCAGTAGCCATTGCTTAGGAGTGCGGCGGCTTTTTTGGCTCCTTCGGTGATGGTGATGGGTATTTGGGGGTGTTTGATGACCCAATGCCAGAATAAGGGGTCTTCGTTTGTGAGGAAATCTTGACAATTTAGGTCTAGGAGAGCAATTTCTTCAAAGACTCCGACTGAATTTGAGGATGATACTCTCCGTTGATCAGGACTATTTCGGCTTGAATTCCCCTTCTGGCTAAGTTCTCTTGAGCTATTAAAGCTTTGCGCTTGCTTGTTTCTAGCTTCTGGCGTATTTTGTCTTTTTCTGTACGCTTGCAGAATCCTTTTCCCATATTCTTCTCCCAGACGGTAACGTTTGGCGATTTTTAATCCTAGTTCATAGGTAATCCGGAGCGCAAATAGCTCTGTTGAAGCCTTGAGGGGGTGTTCGTACTTAAGGACTTTGGTTTTACCGTTTTCTGTCCAAGAGCGGGGTTGGAAGGGCTTTAAACAGCCCCATTCACTTTCTCGATTTATACCCTCGGCGGCTGCGAGTACGTCTACGGTGCTGCACCACCAGCCGCCATGTTCTGTATGGGCGTATTGTTTCCGGTATTTGTTTCTGACTGTGCCGTTGTTACGCCGCCATTCATGTTCTGGGAGGGCGTAGAGGAGGTATTCTCGCGGTGTGTCGAGTGTGAGGTGTTTGACGTTGAGCCGGGTGATTTGGGGGTCAACGGCGCTGTTTTGCCATTCTTGTTGAATCTGTGTCCATCTGCTCATGCTGCTACCTCCACCGGAGTTGAGGTTGGTGGTGGGCGCAAAGTTAACTGTGTTGCGGGTGTATTCGGGGTGAATTCTTGATGAAGTGTCCATTTTCCTCTGTGGGTAGGGTTTTCAGAGGAACTAGGCTGCGAGCGAGAGATACCTGGGAGACTTTGACTTAACCTGAGTTTTGGTTAAAATAAAAGTGCTTAGGTAAACTGCTTCACGGCAGTTCCTCTGTTCGTCTGGATCTAGGAAAATAAAATCCCCTGCTAAAGAGATTTCGCCTAGTTCATGTATGAACTCTCTCCATGTCCTTCAGCGAGGACTATAGGGGAGAGATTCAAGCCTTAGATGTTTGCTTTCTTTTCTCAGCCTGATAAGCTAAGTAAGATTTAGCAAAATCAACTATTTCTTCTTTCCTTATTAAAAAAGTATTACTTTTGCTTTGTATCCATAAGAATTTATTATTATTCATAGTTAAGTATAAGTGTTTATTGTGGGATTCTATATCCGTTTCACCCGACAGAACAAGAACTTTAGCAGTTGGGCGGTTTGATTCATTGGAAGATAAGCCTAACTCTCGCCTATTTTTCTTCAACCAAAGTTGGTAAGTACCTAGTTCAGTTAAAGGGTCTGGCTTCCATTTAGTTAATCCCCCTTTTTCACGTTTTTGTCTGACACAGAGAGTTTGGTTTTTTTCATTAAAGATAACTTTCTTCTTGCCTTTAGAACGAATTGAGATTAACAACATAGCCCGACCTGGGAACCTAACCCATAAATCTATAGGTTGTTGTCCGGGTACAGGTATTCTGTATGTAGCTATTATTTCATCACCGAACTCTTCCAGTAAAGCTTTCATAACCTCTTTGGTTCGATTAATTTTTTCCAGGCGATCCAGTAAAACTTTTATTGGAACAACAGTTAACACGCCTAGTAAATTGAGCGGAGCGGTAAGGGATGAAAGGATTGATATTGTCACTAAACCTACTTTTTTGCAGATTTTCGTGAACTTTTGATCTTCTTCTTCAAGTTTCTTTAATGCCTCCCAATTAGTTAAATATGGATACTCACTCATAAGCCGATGCGCTCGCATTCATCATTAAATATATATACTCAAAGTATCCCATTTCTGAATAGTCACGCCTTCAAGTATTTTGAGGGAGTTAGTGTTTAAACTTAACCCCTTACCAAAAATATAGTCCTTTATGGGAGATTCAGGACTTAAAGTTACCTCTCCTTCTGTTATCACCACAGGTACACGATCAGGTCGGGAACAGCCGGGAAACCGAATTACTACATCTTCAGATCATTTAAACCCTTTCTCTGAGCTTGAATGCAGTACATTTGGTTGGTGCATCAATAACTAAGCTTGAACCAGCCAGTAACAGTCCCAGATAGGACTGTTAAACTAAGCCGGACACTCACACCGACAACTCGGAGGCAAAACGGAACGTGAGATTTTCACCTCCGAATTAATCATTAATCGAGGTAGGATTCCAGGAACCTCTCCTCGACGATTTCTGGGTCTGAGTGCTGAATCGGTACAGATGAACCATCCACGGCCCTCAGAAAATCAACCACATACGACCAGCCGTACTTATACCACTCCATACCCAGCACGATGCCAATCAGAGGCTTATGCTGAAGAATCGGTTCTGACCAGCGACAAGGAACTATTACTTTAGACCCAAACCAAAATTTAGGCTTTTCCCAGCCGCTAGGAATTTTATGCGAAATTTGCGCGGGCGCTGTGCCGCGTGTCATCATAGTATTTGCCATTATTTGCTTTTGTAATTACATTGTCTAACTTACTATTAACAATGTATAACACAAGAGCAGTAATGGCAACCAAAAGAAACAAGACTTTAGCTATTAGACTCTACGCAGAAGAGCTAGACAAGCTAGAGGCTTACTGTGAAAAAACATTGAGGTACAAATCAGAAGTTATACGAGAATTTATCAGAAACTTACCGGACTACCGAACAGACGCAAAAAGTCAGGAAAAATCACCGAACACATCTGACGAGTCAGACTGAACCGCACAACGTACATAAAAACTAGATTTTAGCCAAATTAGCAGACGCTACCGGACACTATCAAACGCTATGCGACAGCATTGGACGCTACCTGGCAGCCACAGATTGTGTCAGTAACACTCGACAGATAGGGGAAGCACCAGACAGCTATTGGTAATTCTAGAGCCACTAGAATCGTCGAAATAAATGTCCCGATTTTTTCGACGAAGAAAACCTAGAAAGCATTGCTCTACAAAGATTTTTCGATTTTCAGTCGAAATAGATAGCAGCTAATTTTCCCGGCTTTCACTCCAGAATCAGAAGTCCAGAAATTTCCCCTCAAATTGGGAAAAGCCTGACACTGCCAGCCATTCATCAATTTCCCCTCGGAAACTTCAAGCGAAAAAAATTCCGAAAAGTGGTTGTCCAATGCTGCCAGAAAATGTCATCTGATTCCAGCGTTATTAGCAGCGCCGCCAAAATTGACAGCACCCAAATTTCGACTATCGAAACCCCACCCAAACGAACAAGTGAACCTCGCGCCGACAAACATAGTCAACCCCCGCAGCGTTCATCACTAAGTTGAGTGCAGAGGTTAAGAATTGTAACTAAAAAATGGTAACTTGACCTTCCTTAATCACACAGCAGATGTCAATTGACATTTATTTAGCTGTCAATCAATGTCAATCCGTCAATTGTCAAGGGTGTCAATTCGTTTACTGAGTGTCAATCAAGACCAAAAAGAAGCACTCACTACTTTCTCACACTTTTCTCACTACTTACTCAATAACCAGTAGACATAACCCCCATACCCCCCTAGCTTTTGGTCAGTCTTATCGCTATCACTCACTGCATTCTTAATACTTACTCACTACTTTCTCAACAGATGATAGAAGCGCAAAGTCAGTTAAGGTATTTTCAGCCCAAATAATCTTTGACATGAGAAGACCAACAGAGAGGGACTACACCAGCCCCAATTGAATCAGATGACGGGGTGGGAATTAATTCAAATTTATTTATTGACTGTCATTACCATCCGAGCATTATCAAAGCGGTTTTCCGTGCTTGCTTGTACTTACTCTTAATTTTTCGGCAAACAAACCTCAACCACCACTTTACTAATACCTAGAGTATCCCACGTAACTCTTGTTCTCTACTAGCTTTTCCCAACCCATAACTGATTAGAGCCACGATTTTTGCCCAAATCCCCCCCCTCTTTAAGACGCTGTGGAGTACAAAGTTCCTGGGAAATACTAGCCCCTACTTGGGAATCTCTAGCTGTTAGCTAGTATTTCCCAATAAAGAGCGCTCCTGGTTCCCTTTTTCACCCTCCCCATCTTTCCCCTTTTCTCCCGACTACGTTCTCTAACCGAAAAAAACCACTTTTACTAACTACACCAATAAAGCCCTAATAGTACCCTATTAGTACCCAATTAGTACCCTGTCAGTACCCTAAACCTTGCCTCAATAGCCCTTCTCCACCCCATATCCCCCCCCGCTTTTTCTCAACCTAACCAAGCGAGTGAGCCTCTTTTGTACCCTGTTAGTACCCTGTTAGTACCCGATTAATACCCTGTCAGTACCCCAATAACCCGTTTCCTTCTACTTTTCCCCTCTCCATTCCCTTGTACGTCCTCTTAGTGTATAATCTGATTAGGAGTTATTGTTATTCTGGAAGCCAGCAGGGTCGGCGCGATACATTGATTACCCCCACCCCCAATTGAAAACCCCGACGCAGCAGCGTCGGGGGATTCCCCCTAGAACCCCCCTAGGGGCATATAGCGAAATGAAAGAGAACTTTGCGGTACATCAACCGAAAATAACCCCTCATACTAAATCCATTATTGGTGGCAAAAAACGACAGTAGACGAGTGTAAAAAGTAGTATAACCCGATGCCAGAGTTAGAAAAGAAGACAAAAACAATCCATATACGCTTCCGACCGAGTGAATTAGAACACTTGGATGCTTGTGCTGCCGCCGTAGGGTTAACCCGTAGTGTTTACATTAGAAGGAAGTTAGAAGGATTACGCCTTAGCCCCACCAAAGTCCCCCCCGTAAATTGGTTAACTTACGAACAGTTGGGTGAGTACGCATCTGGGCTAAAAGCCATCGGTAACTGTAACGGACTGAAATTATAATCACTCCGACCCGAAATCATCGCCATTTTCAGCCCACATTAAATGAAACTATAATGTAGCTTCGACCCAGATTATCTGAAACTGAGACCAGATTAACTGAAACTGAACCGAAATTATCTTTCTCAGCCCACAATAACTGAAACTATAATTTCATAAAGGAATACCAATTTTGAGCATTTGGTCTCTCATATCTTGAGTCCTTCCCGGTGGTAATTGACCGTGTAAAAATGAACGCACCTCCGTTGTCCTAACATTCAACAACTCTGCCAATGCTTTAGCATTGTAACCATGTCGAATCAAGCTAGGTTCGAGATCATCCAAACCCACAGCTAGAACTGACTCAATGATTTCTGTGGTAACAGGCTTAACTCCCAAGCGATACGCTTGTTCAAATGCCAGAGTTAAATATTGTTCGATTTGTAGCGGCGTAGATAGTCGTTCTCCTAGAAAAGAAATGGCATCTTCGGTTAGCAAATCGAAGGGCTGAAGTTGATTTTTCGTCGCTTGAGAAAGAACCCATTGTATATACTCTTCTTGATGACCCCGAATTCCCTCAAGGACAAAGACATTAGCTCGACCACCAATTTCCTCTAAGGTTGGTCTTCTCAGATCGTTTTTAAGTTTAGGATGTCCTGCCAAAACTACACTTAACTTTCCGCCATTATGACGTACCAATTCAATCAACCGTTTGAGACCGACCAGAGTGCGGTGGTGGAGTCCATGAGCATCATCAACAAACAAAACTACAGTTCGCTGACACTTTTTAATTAATTCTAGCAGTCTTCGTTCTCGTTTTTCGGGATGAGTAGGAACTTTAAACTCTTTTTCAATTGATAAATCATAAAACAAAGCTGTAATCAGAGTAGAGAGGCTAACTCGGTCAGATTCTACAGCTAAAGAGCGAGAAACAATGATGGATTTGGCTTTGTCTAAATCGGCTATCAAATGTTGTAAAAAGGTAGTCTTACCAGAACCGACAATGCCAGAAAGGGCAATCAACCTTCCCTGAGCAATAATTTTGCTAATTTCTTGTTCTAAATGAGTTTGGGCTTCAGTGGTAAAAAAACCATTACGATCTAGTTCTTGCTCCAAACCAAAAAAATTCATCACCTCACTAAACATAACTCCCTCCTCTTCAACGACTAAAATAATCCTTGATTTCTCTCATAACTTCCTTCTTGTTGAGGGTTTTTGAGAGAATATAGTCTACAGTTGCCATCTGTTCTGAAGTGAGTTTAGCTAGGGGTTTGAGCAAATAATCAGCAATAGCTACCTTCGCAGCAATGGCGTTCTTAAACTCCAGTTCTTCAAAGGGGTCTGGGTCAACAAAAGACTGAACGGGGAAGGGAATTAAATTATCTTTAATAACTGGTAACTTAACCGTACCGAGGGCCGTGTCCGGTAGTGTTAACTGTTTAGCTAAAGCTTCAATGCGGTCGCTTCTTTTTTGAGTCGGGGTTTTCTTAAAGCTGCGGTAGCTATCGAGGGGTATGGGTTTGCCGATGGGCGCATAAGGACCATAACGAGTTGATTGATGTTCGACGTATAGTTCGCTGTCAAACAAGCCCCACCAGAGAATTACTTTTTCTCCCGCTAGGTCGGGTTCTACTTCATAGGCGACTCCATCTACAGTTACGCGAGCATCAATTCCTACCTTCCTTTGTTCTGGTTCTCGGGCAAAGGTGCAAAACCTCTCCCAACTGCACATTTCCCTAATTCCCTCTCTTTCCAAGTTATCTAGCCAGTCTTCAATTCTTGAATGAGATTCTCGGCGATGGGATTGTTTGTTGTAATGTAAAAGAAACTGTATCAACCAAGCGTTAGCTTCGGTAATGGTTTCTGGTTCGTGGAGATGATAGAGAGTTTCGTGCATCTCTTTAACTGTACGAAACGGTCGCTCTACTTTCCCTTTGGCACGGGCGGTGACTCTTCTGCCATCCGCGTTTTTGGGTAAATGGGTGCGTACTTCGACCCCCAGATAATTCATCACTTTCTGAAAGACTCGACTGCGACTGATAGGACCATTATCTAGGTAAAGCATTTTAGGAATTCCTTGGAAGGGAAAACCCTCTGTAGTCTTGGGAGACATGGCATTAAATAAAAATTTTAATGCTGCTCCGACATCTTCTCCGTAAACTTCGTGGTATTCCTGATAGGCTACACCACTACGGTCATCAACAACGCTGTAAAGCATTAGTAAAGGCTTGCCCCGACCTGGTTCTAGTTCAACTGAATTTTTTAATCGCTTGAGGTCGGATGAACTTAAATCGAAGTGCCAGCATTGGTTACTGTATTCAGCCTCAAAGCGTACCGCAGGTGGTTGGCGTGATAATCTTTCTTTGTCATATCCCCATTGCTTGAGATAGCGATTGACAGTAGTTTTTTTGAGTAACCCCGATGGTGCTTGTAGATGCCCATCCTCGGTATTAATTCCGTGTTCTTCCAACAATCTAATTGCTTGTACAGTAGAAAGATGGCGACCCTGCCCGTTGCTCGTTCTCACCTTTAGAGCAGCAATAATTTCACAGTACCGCAGTAAGGTCTGTTTGGGCATGACTCGCGGTTGTCCATAATCTGCACGACGGACTGATTTGGGAGTTATGTATTCTTTTAATGCCCGATAGATAGTTACTGTTGAGACTCCATACAATTGAGCCGTTTCTTCAACTAAAATACGACGCTCTTTGCTGCGTGGCGGAAGTTTGTCCAAGGAGTTACGCAGTTTTATTAAGGTTTCGGTGGGAATGCTTCTGCGTCTCATGCCCTTGAATGATAATGACTGGACTTCAATAACTTGTGTCTCTTCAGCCAGTAGTAAAGGGTGGAAGGGGCGCAATCGACTAACTTAGCAATGGAGCGTTTACTAATTCCTTTGGCTAGATACATCCGAATTTCTGACTCTCTAGCATCTAGCTTCAGTTTTGCTGATTGTTTGCCTTTTGGTCTACCTAATGTTTTCCCTGCTGCTTTGCGTTTCGCTAGAGCTTCGGTAGTTCTCAGAGAAATTAATTCTCGTTCAATTTCCGCTGCCAAACCCAACACTGTAGCGGTAATTCGACTGGGCATGGAGTCATCCAGCACCATGCGCTGTTTGGCAATATGAACCAAAAGTCCTCGCTGCATACAGCATTCGAGAATTTCTAAAACCTGGAGAGTAGAACGAGCCATGCGACTAATTTCGGCAAAAACGATTGTATCTCCTGCTTCGGCAGTCTTAGTTAACAGTTTTCCCAATTCGCGCTCGCGCCATCTCTTTTGACCCGATACGGAATCGGAAATAAATTTTAAGTGACCCAGGTTTTTTTGATTAGCATACTCCAAAATACCATGACGTTGATTATCAACATCCTGTTGATTAGTGGAAACTCTCAAATAGGCATATATGACCACAAGAAAACTGCGCTGTTTCTAAAATATAGATAATTGAATTAAATCAAACGGTTATAAATTTAATTAAACCATAATTTTGGCGCATAAATGTTTGATTAAAACCAACCTTTTACTCAAACACCTCTGTTTCCTCGTTGTTGACACAAGCTAGAGAGTAGAACTGACAAGAGATACAGCTTGTTTTCAATTATTGTGGGTCGGGAAAGATAATTTCGGTTCAGTTTCAGTTAATCTGGTCTCAGTTTCAGTTAATCTGGGTCGAAGCTACATTATAGTTTCATTTAATGTGGGCTGAAAATGGCGATGATTTCGGGTCGGAGTGATTATAATTTCAGTCCGTTACAACTAACCACATCGAAAACTCAAATTGGAAAATTACACGCGCTTCAGGAGTCTTACAGCTATGGGAAAAAAGTAACGCTCAACCCATCATGACTGCTATTGCCGACCATAACCAGAAAACCTGGAACGACACCGGAGAATCAAACCTAACCCCAGAAATAGTGGCTCAATTTACCAAACACCTTTCACCAGTATTAGAGGAAGCTAGAGCTTTGCGAGAACAGAAGCGGAAGCAGAAACACTCATCTCAGAAGCACTCTTTACGGAAACGAAAGCAAGGAGGATTGGAACTGTAAACCCAAGGGTATTTATCAATACTTTGAACGTAATGGTAAATGAAGTACAGAGAACTCACAGAACCCAGGATGTATCACGCAATTTTTTTTCAATCAGCTTATGACCCTACCTAACGGACCAAAAACTCAAGGACTCGCCACCACCTTCCGACGCTTCAAACTCATCTTCCGTCCCCTGGACTACCTAGAAGACTATGCTCAACTTTATGGCGATATTTTCATCAGCATTAGTGACAAAACCTCTCCGCCCTTTGTCTACATCAGCCATCCTCAAGGAATCAAACAAGTCTTAGAGGCTGACCCCAATCTATTCACCGTCGGGGAAGGGAACAGAATCCTAAAATTTCTCCTGGGGGATAACTCCCTAATCTTGATGGACGGCGAGCCTCATCAACGGCAACGACAACTGATGATGCCTCCCTTTCATGGAGAACGTTTACGCAGTTATAGCCAGATCATCTGGGATCTTACCACTCAACTCACCTCCCAATGGGAACCTGGAAAACCCTTTCCGATTCGGAAGACAACGCAAGACATTACCTTACAAGTAATTTTACAGGTAGTGTTTGGCATTAATCACGGAGAACGTTTCCAACACCTGAGACAACTGATTACCGCGCTCCTCGACTTCTTCGATACCCCTTTATCTTCCAGTCTAATCTTCTTTCCCTTCCTCCAAAAAGATTGGGGGAAGTGGAGTCCTTGGGGACGCTTCCTACGAGTTAAACAGCAAATCAAGAAGATTATCTCTGCCGAAATTGCCGAAAGAAGGGCAAAAATGCAGGACATGGATGCCTTCCTTGCCAATTATCCGGATCTTCTGAGCCTATTGTTGTTAGCCAAAGATGAAGTCGGGAACTCTCTAACAGATGAAGAACTCCACGATAACTTAATCAGCCTACTGATTGCGGGTCATGAAACCACCGCTTCCGCGTTAGTCTGGGCATTGTATTGGCTGAGTTCGCTTCCAGAAGTCCGCGCCAAACTACTGGCAGAATTAGAACAGTTGGGAGAAAACGCCACACCCCTCGACATCGCCACCAAATTGCCCTATCTGAGTGCGGTGTGTTCCGAAACCCTACGGATTTATCCGATTGTTCCCTCCGCCTTTATCCGAGTTCCCAAAGCACCCATCGAAATTATGGGCTATGAGTTTCCTGCGGGTTCAGCTTTGAGTCTCTCCACTTACTTGTTGCATCAGCGCGAAGACTTGTATCCTCAACCCAAACAATTTCAACCAGAGCGTTTTCTTCATAGACAGTATTCGCCTTATGAGTACATCCCCTTTGGCGGAAGTAACCGTCGCTGTCTAGGTTCGGCTTTAGCCTTATTAGAGATGAAGCTAGTGCTGGCGAATATTGTGTCCCATTTTGAATTGAAGTTAGTGCATCATCGTCCAGTAAAACCGACCCGCAGGGGATTAACCTTTGCCCCGCCAGGGAATATGCAGATGGTGGCTAATCCTCCTCTTAGCAAAGTCAATAAATGGCGTTAAGCCCTAACCTCGTCAACTTTCTCTAAAACAAACAAACTGCCATCGCCCCCCCTGCCAATCCGCAAGGAATCATCAATATAGGTAATCGTGAGACTGGGTATTCTCCCGACTGGATTACGAGCCTCGACTTCCTGGATGAGTTTCTGAGTTGGTAACTTCAAGCCCAAGACTTCCTGGATGAAAAGAGAACGCTTTTGGAAATCCACATTAATCTTCCGAAACGGCTTCCCATCGGCGGGTGTAGGTGCGCCTGAGAATGTGGCGGTGACAAGGACATAACCAGCGAGTAAGTTCAAGCGATGTCGGCAAAAGGCTTGATTGAAAAAGCTTTTGGACGCTACATCAATGTTTTGATAAACCTTTCCTAACTCAAATCCCAAAGGTAACGAAGCTAGATTTTGGATTTCAGGGGCAGTGGAGTATAGTAATTGCCAAGCACCATCGAGTAGTTCAGGATTGTCCTTGAGGGGTTGCGGATTGGGGTTTTGTTTTTCTAACGCAATTATGAGATTGTCTAGTTCGCAGATGGTGTCCTGGTTTAAACTGATATCCGTTAGGGGAGTTCCTTCGGGCAGTTGCTGTTGAGTCGCAACGGTAGTAATTCTTTCAATGAGGGTTTGTTTAGTAGAGTGGTAGGTCGTTGTCATTAGGCGTAATCTCTAAAAATTGGTTTCGGTCATCACTCAAATCGTGATGAATTTCCTTGCTTCTATTGTGGACTCAAACTTCTGTTCATAACAGCTTAGAGCTATCTATAATTTACCTAGTTTAAATACGAGTTAACGTGACTGAAAACAGAAATCCCAGTGATTTATTGAATTAACAAGAGTGAGTGTAAAAACTAATCTACGAGATGTTTCCAGTAAATTAGTTGTGATGCTAATCACCAATAATTTTTGTGAACAGCTGTTGCTAAAGTTCAAATAGTTTTAATTGTCCAGGTGAGACATTAGATTTACCACCTTGGTGATAAGAAAGGTGACAGCCCGTACATAACGCTACTAAATTCTCAACTCGGTTATCATCGGGGTTTCTATTCCAATGATGTACTGCTAAAGTATAAGCTATCCTCTCTGAAAGAGAGCGTTCCGTTTTTTCTCCTGGTTTTAAGCATTGTCTGTGGCATTTGCTACATTTCCATTCGGCAGCTTCTTTAATAGCTGTAGCAATTTCTTTCCAGTTATCTGGATAACGATGGTTAGTCATGCAAGCAAGCTTTTATTTACCAATTAATCAAAATTTTATGCCACACCATAATTAGTGTAAGGACGTTTAAAAGGAGGCTGTAATCCTAAAACAATGTCTTCCCTAGCTACTCCAAGCTCGACTAAATCCTCTGCCGGATTGAGGTCTGTCATATTCTTTTGTAGCCAAATTTTTCCATTTTTCAAATCAAAATGAATCACAGAATAATAAATTCGCTTAGACTCCTCCCAACCCACCTTCATCCAAAGATAATGACCGCCTTTGTCATCAAAAATCAACTGAGACTCCCAATTTTCTCTCGGCTTTTCTGACGAGATATATTGGGATAATAAATCTTTGATTTTTTGGCGAGATTCTGTCAACTTTTCCATGCCGTTAATCCCCCATTTTGAGAATCGTAAACAATCAACTTTTAATTGGTACTCTTTAGTTGCTATTAGCCATCTGTCTTTAACGCTACAAAACTGACCAAATGCTTCTTTATTAGTTACATAGTCATCTTGTTATTCCTCTAAAATAACATGGAAGTTAATATCTTTATTTTATCAGTGCTAACAG
>JAWQFW010000062.1:9540-21489 GCA_035968095.1 Oscillatoria sp. PMC 1068.18 | reverse complement strand
CAATACTCCCAATTCCCCCAATTCCCCCAACACTCCCAATACTCCCAATTCCCCCAACACTCCCAATTCCCCCAATTCCCCTCTCTTTACTTTTCCTCCTCAAAGGGGGGAAAATCTTGAGGTGGTATAGTCTCTAAGGATTTCTCAGTTTCATCCGCAGGAGACTCAATAGCTGGGTTTGGTGGAGTAGTTTGGGGAGGGGTTTTGGAGTCAGTGAGGAGACTAGAAACCAAGAAATAGCCAAAAAAAGCAGGTAAAGCGATCGTGAGAATTCCGGCGATCGCCATCAACAAAGTGATAATTTTAGATGACGAACCATAATAAGAGCGATAAGGATCGAAAGGAAGATTTTCAGTATCGATCAAATCGCGCATTGCGATCAGACGCTTAAAACGCACGCGGCGATCGTCAAGCTTTTCTAACAAAATCCAACCTGCTAAAGCTTCTTCTTGACAAAGTTGACTGAAAATAGCAGGATCGGCAAATAAATTACGGCTCGATCGCACAATTTTAAATTCCCAACCTACCAAACGCTGATCCGAGTCAGTCGAGTCAATTTTTTCCAGGGATTGAGTAAAACCCAACACCCCGTCAGGCGATCGCGAATTAAGCGTGGGCTGTGGAGATTCAAAGCAAGTCAAGATATCTTCCTCCGGATCTGGTTGACGAGAAAATAACTGCTGTCGTAAGGTAGCAAGTTCGTTAAAGACAAAATGCAGCCGTTGATGCGCTTCAGCAGTGCGATTACCCAAACTATTAAACAGCCAGTGACTCATATCAACTATTAACAGGTAAATACCCTTCAATTAAAAAATCCGGTTCCACAGAGTGCAGAGTCAACCTTGATAACTGTAAAGCTTGGGTCATTTTTTCTAGCCCCAGATCTCCTACTGGTGACGGAGCAACCTTACCACCGACAATTTTCGGAGCCACAAAAGCCATAACTTTTTGCACTGCACCAGCCGCGATCGCGCTAGCTGCTAAAGTACCCCCACATTCCCATAACACACTCGAAAGTTGTCGCTCATACAAGTGTTTCATGACCTCATCTGGTGTTAAAGGACTTAACTCCACTACCTCCACACCCTTATTTCGCAAAGCTTTTTGTAAATCCGGATTAATCCCTGGTTCAGTCAACAGTAAAGTTGGGGCTTCTTCGACGGAAAATAAATGACAATCAAGAGGTAAATCCAAGCTCCGACTCATCACTACTCGTAAAGGATTGCGATCGTAGCTGTGATGAGTCGTCAAATGAGGATTATCCAAGCGTACTGTATTTCCCCCCACAATAACCGCATCCGAAGCCGCCCGTAACTGATGCACCCGATGACGTGCTGTTTCACCAGTTACCCAAGCACTATGACCACTATTAGTCGCAATTTTCCCATCTAAAGTCATCGCGTACTTTAAAGTTCCAAACGGACGCTTGTGGAGGACTCGATGGACAAAAGCTTCATTTAACTGCTGGCAAACTTCTGATTCAACCCCAACCACAACTTCAATCCCTGCTGCCCTTAATCGCTCAATCCCACCCCCAGAAACGCGAGGATCGGGGTCTACCATCCCGACCACCACTTTCGCCACTCCAGCCGCAATTAAAGCCTCACTACAAGGGGGAGTTCGACCATAGTGATTGCAAGGTTCCAAACTTACATATACCGTTGCTCCACGAGCCAACTCACCCGCATCTCGCAGAGCAAAAACTTCCGCATGAGGTTGACCTGCTTGGGGATGAAATCCTTCGCCAACAATTTTACCTTCTTGGACAACCACAGCGCCCACCAAAGGATTAGGAGCAGTTTTTCCCAAGCCCCGACGAGCTAGTTCCACACACCGTAGCATCATTTGGCTTTCAAAAGAAGCGATCGCTTTATTCTCAGTCGTCATTGTCTGAGTATCCTTTGTTGATTAATCGTACAGCCGCATCAATCTGCGTTGCTACTAATTGCCACCTTACACGCAGATGAATTTCAAAGTAACCTTGAATCGTTCAACCAGACAAGCGATCGCGATCGTCAACCGGATGGTAAACACTTGACAATTTCCTTCACCCTAAATTACTGCTCGAAAGCTTTTATCCTTTCCCACCAGAGATTGAGAGGATAATAAATTATTGGTGCCCAAAGACTACTAATAATTGCTGAAGACAGAGCAATACGTTGATGAGAAATCCACACCTCAGCCAACTCTCGCGAACCCACTAAAATATGCTGAAAGGCAGTAATAGTTTCCGCTAAAATTGCCATCCCAAAAACAATCAAAGCAATAGAAATAAAATCTTCTTGAATATATTTTTGCTTTTTGATGCAAGCCGTCAACATTCCCACCACCATCAAACTCAAAGCATGAGAAGGCAGATAAGATACAGTATTTTCAATTAATCCCGAAGTCATCCCATCTTGAATTAACCCCAAAGCCAAACCCGCGATCGCCCCCTGAAAAATTGTCCGCTTCACACTCCAGGCTACTACCCAAATCAACAGCCAATGAGGACCAATCCCTAACAACGCCGTCCCTGGCATCCGAGTTAGTAACAGCATTGTACACAAGATCACTGAACCAATTGTCACCGCCCAACTAACCATTTCCTGTCCCAAGGGAGACAACTGAGAAATTTTAATCACTTTCAACCCTCATCAATCAGCAACTCCAGTCAAGGAACCCCAAAAATTTCACCATCGATCGCTACGCTATTTTTTCTGGAAAGGATGCACCACTACCTGTTCTAACTGACCCATCGGAGCAGTTAATTCAATAACTGCTTCTGGAGCCGGACTTTTATCAAGGTTTATTGACTTCACCTGTCCGACAGTAAAACCTGGATGAAACAACTTACTCACTTGAGAAGTAACTACTTTATCACCTTCTTTGACATCAGGAACTTTTTCGTAGAACTCCATAACTGCCAATTCTGAGCCTTCACCGCGAAGATAACCCAAATGATTACTACGGCTAATTTTCACCCCTACTTGGCTGGAAGGGTCAGTTAACAACAACACGCGGCTAGTATCAGCAGTTACGCTAATCACTCTACCTACCGCACCACCAATACCTGTAACCACAAAGCCAACTTCAATCCCATCGGAGCTACCTCGACCGAGAGTAATTTGTTGCCACCAATTATCAGGACTACGCCCGATTACTGGTGCCACAATTGTTGGCTGTTTTTGCTGTTTTACATAACCGAGTAGCTCTTTTAACTTCTGATTTTCATTTTCCAGTTCGGTTAGTTGGCTTTCCAGTTCTTGGTTACGAGCGTCAATTAATTCCTCTTCTTGTGTTTGACCGACTTGAAACGGACCGACAAGCCACTGGTAAATTTCTAAGATCGGTGAGCCATTAGTTTGACGAATTAACAATGCTGAACCAAGAATTACTCCTGTCCAAATTACTCGCGATCCATTGCGGTCCCACCAGCGACGCATTATAAACATAAATTTGTTATTTCTTTTTTACTGTGAATAGTTTCTGGTCAAAAAGCTTTTTTTTTCAGGTTTTTATAACGATCAATGAGTTAATTAAGCTACTTATCTTGAAATTAGCGACTAAAGTTGGCAGAGCTTGCTTGCTATATTAAGTTTGCTAAGAATAATTGACAAACAGAATTTGTCATTATGTTGTTTGCAGAACTTGATTGTTACCTAAACTAAGTAGTCGAGTGGTAACTACACCCTTAAAACACTGCCAACTAATTTGAATTTTCTTAGTGCTACATACTGCGAGAACGTCCACTGAAAACTCGCTCTAGTTGCTTGAAGTTTTCCAGAACGCGACCTGTTCCCAACACTACACAGCTTAGAGGATCTGCCGCGACATGAGTTACGATACCTGTTTCATGGCTAATTAATGTATCTAGCCCTTTGAGTAAAGCTCCGCCTCCAGCAAGCATGATCCCGCGATCGATAATATCTGCTGCGAGTTCGGGAGGTGTTCTTTCTAAGGTTCGTTTCACAGCGTCCACGATTACCGAAAGAGGTTCTGACATACTTTCACGGATTTCTGGTCCTTTGATGGTCACGGTGCGTGGTAAACCGGAAAGTAAGTGCAAACCGCGCACTTCCATTGTGGTTTCGTCGTCGTCGTGAGTTGGATAAGCGGAGCCGACATGGATTTTAATTTCCTCGGCAGTTCTTTCACCAATTACTAAGTTATGAACTTTTTTCATGTATTGGGTGATGGATTCGCTTAATTCGTCTCCCGCAACCCGTACTGATTCGCTGAGAACTGTTCCTTGTAAACTGAGGACGGCTACTTCGGTAGTTCCACCGCCGATGTCGATAATCATGTTTCCGGTTGGCTCGGCTACTGGTAGCCCAGCGCCAATGGCGGCGGCTACTGGTTCGTCGATTAGATAAACGTCTCTAGCTCCTGCTTGAGATGCTGCTTCCATTACGGCTCGACGTTCTACACCTGTCACACCACTAGGGATGCCGATGACGATGCGAGGTGAGACTAAGGCTCTACCTTCGTGAACTCGCTGAATAAAGTGTTTGAGCATTAGCTCTGCTGTGTCGAAGTCCGCAATTACACCATCACGCAGGGGGCGCAAGGCGACTACATTACCGGGAGTTCTTCCCAGCATTTTCTTTGCGTCTTCACCGACAGCTAAAGGAACTTTTTCGTCTTGGTCGATTGCGACGACTGAAGGTTCCTGGAGAACAATACCTTTGCCGGATACATATACTAAGGTATTAGCGGTACCTAGGTCGATACCCATGTCCCGCGAAAGGGAAAAGCGACTAAATAAACCCACTCGTTTCTACGCCCCCAAAGTGAAATGCTGCTGTATGTTAATAAAATTTAAACGAATTGTAACCGATGTGGATTTTATTACGTTTTCTATCCTGCGTCTAGTCACGTGAGATAATTCCTGCTTGAAAATATTCTCGAAATCAGGTTTGACTAAGCTTTCGGGCTTTTGTCTGTGGCTTCCGGAGAATTGCGCGATCGCTTGGCTGACCTTACGGTACGCTGTGAACAACGTTAGGTTAATTTATCCTACGTTACCCTGGAAAAGGTTCCGAAGGGCTAGTTCTCCTGCGGAGTTTACCGATTCGCGCTTTTGCTCTAGTTGCGTTTGCTAAAGAGCAAATTTGCTTTCTGTCACTTTGATCTATACCGCAAATTTCGTGAAAGCGAGTAGATTAAAATTGGTTATACTAAATTTTAGTGGTTTTTGAGTACGCTTGTATTAAATAAAAGTCGTTATGAGTATTAATTTAGTTCATTTAGTGGGTCGTGCTGGTACGGAACCGGAGATTAAATATTTTGATAGTGGTAGTATTTTGTGTACTTTTCCGTTAGCTGTAAACCGTCGCACCAAAAATAACGATCAACCGGATTGGTTTAATTTGAAAATTTGGGGGAGAACGGCGGAAATTGCCAAAGATTACGTGCGTAAGGGGAGTTTAATTGGGATTCAAGGTGCGCTGGAAATCGAGAGTTGGACAGATCGCAATACGGGGATGCTCCGCTCGAAACCGATAATTAAAGTCGATCGATTGGATTTACTCGGTTCCAAGCGGGATAATGAGTCAAATGGGATGAATGGCTATAGCCAAAGCGATTACGATTATTAAGGCTAGTAGCTAATTTGTAAGGTGACAGAAGCTCTCACAGTTTGTTCGCCAGGAGCGATCGCTGTGGTACTCTCGTCAGCAGCTACCCTAGCAAAATTAGCTACAGGCTGAGGTATGGGGGGTGTACCTGCTCCGTTAATCTGAATGCCGACGATATCTTCGCGAGCCAAATTTAAGCTGCTCAAGACTGTATCAGCTTGTGCTTGAGCGTCTTGGGTGGCTTTGCGTAAGGCTTCTTTTTCAGCGACGGCGATCGCGTTATCGTTGGCGGTAAAATTAATGCCATCGATCCGAGTTGCACCAACTTGGACGGCTTCGTCGAGTAATCTTCCGGCTTGTTCGCTACTAATCCGAAAACTAACGATATTTGTGCCAATATAGCCAATTAAGCGACGCTGATTGTCTCGATAATCGTAATTTGGCTGTAAGTTAATCCCAGTAGTTTGTAACTGTTCGACATTCTGCGATCGCAAAAATTCTACCAATGCTGACGAACGTCTGGCAACTTCTTGTTGAACTGCGGTGGCTGTTTCTCTTTGCACTTCAACTCCTAACTGCACTTGGGCTATTGTTGCAGGAATTTCAGTTTTTCCTTGTCCAGTAACGGTCAAAGTTCGGAGCATTCTTTCTTGTGCAAAAGCATTCATGGGTAACAGTAAACTACTCAAAAGACTAAAGCTCACAGCAAGTGCTGATAACTGTGCCATTTTTGGCAACCGAGGTACGGGGGACAAATTCATCAATTTTTTACTCCTCTACTGGAAATTACACCAGTCGATAGTTAATCTGACATAGAAAACCAGTAAATCTGTTCCTAGTTACTGTTTTGGCAACCGAAAGTTAGGGAGGCGACTGGGAGGCGATCGCTACTGGTGTAAAATTAATCTGCTTCTCGACTTGAAAACCCTCAATCTAGCTCGGATGACTTTGATTTTAACCAACGATGACGGGATTGATGCTCCCGGTATCCAAGCGCTACAAAAGGCTGTAGCAGGTAAAGGCGTTATCGTCGCTCCCAAAAACCATTTGTCCGGTTGCGGACATCAAGTTACTACCAGCCGCCCAATTCAGCTTCACCAACGCTCTGACAACGAGTATGCTGTTGAGGGAACTCCGGCTGATTGTACTCGAATTGCTCTAACACAAATATCTGATAATGTCAAGTGGGTTCTTTCGGGGATTAATGCAGGTGGCAATTTAGGAGTAGATGTTTATATTTCGGGTACAGTTGCGGCGGTTCGAGAGGCGGCAATTCACGGAATTGGGGGAATTGCTGTTTCCCATTGGATTAAAAGACCTTTACTGATAGATTGGGATTTAGCGACGCGCTGGACGGCGAAAGTGTTGAGTGAGTTATTTGAGCGTCCTTTGCCGGAAAAAAGCTTTTGGAACGTTAATTTACCTCATTTAGAACCGAATTCACCCGACCCGGAAATTATTTTTTGCGAACCGAGTACGGAACCTTTACCTGTTAATTATCGCATTGAAGGCGATTTATATTACTACCAGGGAGTATATGCCAAAAGAGCGCGATCGCCCGGTAGTGATGTCGATGTCTGTTTCTCTGGTAACATTGCTGTAACTCAAATTACGGTTTGAGGGAATGGGGGAATTGGGGAGTTGGGAGTTTTGGGAGTGTTGGGGGAATTGGAGGAATTGGAAGTGTTGGAGGAATTGGAAAAATTGGAGGAATTGGAGGAATTGGAGGAATTGGAGGAATTGGAAGTGTTAGAAATAAACAGCGATGGTCTTACCAACATTTACTCTCCCAACTCCTCCTTGTCCCCCATTTCCTCCTTGTCCCCCATTTCCTCCTTGTTACCAGTCCCCAGTCCCCAGTCCCCAGTCACTAATAACTGATAAAAATTATGCGAATTTTAATTATGGGAGGAACCCGTTTCATCGGGGTTTACTTAACAAAAATTTTGGTAGAACAGGGACATGATGTGGTACTGTTCAATCGTGGTAACAAGCCTGCGCCTGTAGAAAATGTAGCGCAAATTCACGGCGATCGCAAAAATGCTGCTCAACTCAAAGAAAAATTAGCAAACGAAAAGTTTGACGCAATTTTTGACAACAATGGTCGTGAATTGAGCGATACTCAACCACTAGCAGAAATGTTTCAAGATTCAGTAAAACATTTCGTTTATGTTAGTTCGGCTGGTGTTTATCTAAAATCGGATCAAATGCCACATCAAGAAGGAGATGCAGTTGATCCAAATAGTCGTCACAAAGGCAAACACGAAACGGAAACTTACTTAGCAAAAATTGGTTTACCTTGGACTTCAATTCGCCCTACTTATATTTATGGTCCAGACAATTATAACGATTTAGAAGCTTGGTTTTTCGATCGCATTGTGCGCGATCGTCCTGTTCCCATTCCTGGAAATGGGCTACACTTAACTCAACTGGGTCATGTGAAAGATTTAGCAACAGCAATGGCGGCGGTTTTAGGTAATGAAAAAGCTCAGGGAGAAATTTATAATATCTCTGGGGAAAGATATGTTACTTTTGCTGGTTTAGCTCGTCTTTGCGCTCAAGCTGCGGGTAAATCAAGCGATAAGTTGAAGTTGGTATATTACGATCCGAAACAGTTTGATTTTGGGAAACGGAAAGCTTTTCCGATCCGTCTCCAACACTTTTTTGCTGATGTTCACAAAGCAAAAACTGATTTAGATTGGCAACCCGAATTTGATTTACTTTCTGGTTTAAAAGATTCATTCCAAAATGATTATTTGGCTTCAGGAAGAGAGCAAAAAGAAATAGATTTTTCTCTTGATGATGAGATTCTCGCAGGAAGTTAAGTTAAAATTTGTTAGTTGGTAATTGATGATTCTGTTGTCGGGGTTTTTGCGGGTAAAACGTAAATCAAGCCAGAAATGAGTGTTAAAGCCACAGAAACCCAAAAAGCAATGAGAGAGGGAGTTTCCCAAACTGGGGGTAAAGGGGCAATTAAAAGCGCGATCGCGATAATCTGAGAAACTGTTTTCAGTTTGCCCCAAATATTAGCACCTTTCACGACTCCACCACTTAACTTGGGATCAACACGCCAACCCGCGATCGCTAATTCTCGTCCTAAAATCAAAAATACACCCCAAGCGGGAATTTGACCTAACTCAATTAGTGCTAATAGCGGTGTTAGCACTAACAATTTATCTACTAACGGATCGAGAAATTTTCCTAAATCAGTTACTTGATTAAGTTTACGAGCTAAATAACCATCGAGCCAATCTGTACTTGCCGCAATAATAAAAATTCCGAAACAAATCCACCTCGCTTGGGGTGTCGGATTATGCAAACCATATAATAAAAAAGGAACTCCTAAAAGACGAGAAAATGTGATCCAGGTTGGTAAATTCATGGTTATTTATTAGTTTTGACTGCTATTCTTTAGTAATTATAGATTATATCTGATGTTAGTCATGAGTGCCTTAACACTCTTTCTCTGCAAGTAAATTTAACTATTTCTAATCAGCAGTAGTTGGCATTTTTTGTTTATTTTCTAAGAGCTAAAATTAGGAATACCAATTTAATTTGACTACGCTGGATAATATTGTGTAGAGACGTTGCCTGCAACGTCTCTATTGCATCTGTAGTCTTGATTTAAGAAAATGGGAGCAAAATGTCTCGGCTTTCTAGTGAGCGCTCAAGCAATTTTTTGACTAAATTACTTTTAATAAGCTCCTTTACGAGCCAAAACTACAACAATTGTTCTGAGAATTAACTTTAAGTCGTAAAGAGGCGACCATTTCTTCTGGTAATCAATATCCAGACGCACAATATCTTCAAAATCATTAATTTGAGAACGTCCGTTAACTTGCCATTCTCCAGTAAGTCCTGGTTTTACTTGCAAACGTTGGTAATGATAACTGTTATAATATTTCACTTCGCTGGGAATTGGCGGACGGGTTCCAACTAAACTCATCTCTCCTCGTAAAACGTTCCAAAATTGTGGAAATTCATCTATACTCGTTCGTCTCAAAAATTGACCAAGACGGGTGACGCGGGGGTCATTTTCGTTTTTGAAGATGTGACCTTGAGCTTGATTTTGGATTAAATGTTTTTGGTGTTCTGCATTGACAATCATTGAGCGAAATTTCCACATCCAGAAGTGTTTTCCATTGACTCCACAACGGATTTGCTTGTATAGAAGTGGACCTGGGTTGTCTAATTGCATGGCAATATAAATGGGAATAGCAATAACAAAGGTAATTGCTAAACCGACGATCGCACCACAAATATCAATTAGCCGTTTGGTTTTACTGTAAACACAATAGTGAACGTATAGCTCAAGCTCCGAAGGAAATTTATTGAGCTTATCTATTTCGATTTTAGGAGAAGAGGGAAGTTTGGTTGTAGTAATCACAGTTGATAGATGCTGTTTGAAGGTAATGTACGGTTTTTATTCAAAGTATACTCAATCAGCTTAGATGATATACACTAATTTTTCTAGAAAGATAACCTGATTGGGCAAAATTTATTTAAGATTAACAGCGATTTTTGTTCGGGTACTGTATCAAAAGTAGTATTTACCTAATATCGAAACAAATTCGGGCTGAGTGGTTCGAGTAACTCTTGCTTTTTTCTAGATAAGAGAGATAAGAAATATTCTCTGAAAAGCTGGCATTGTCTGTGGTTAGGACGATAGTAAAATTCGTTTTCTCGCTCAAACAAAGGTGTACTCGCGATCGCGTCGTACTCTGGGTTTGGGTAGAGATTAGCTATTACTTGGTTAGTCTCAAATCCTTGTGGGATAAACCCTGGAGGGAGTTGTCCGTTGAGGATTGCGATTATACGTTTTTTGCAAATGTTAGTGTTAATACCACGATATTCT
This sequence comes from Oscillatoria sp. PMC 1068.18, assembly GCA_035968095.1. Lineage (GTDB taxonomy): Bacteria > Cyanobacteriota > Cyanobacteriia > Cyanobacteriales > SIO1D9 > IIICB1. The sequence continues at coordinate 11,076 of JAWQFW010000062.1, read as the reverse complement.
AACTTGTGAAGAATTTGCTCAATTGTGAAAGGTTCTTCCGAGATGTGAAGAAGCTCACGGAGCAAAAATAAGTCGCTATATTGCTGAGAAGTGTAATCTAAAACTTGGGGATAAAATGGTAATTTAGTTAAGCCGATTGCGACTTGGGTTTCTCTGGTTTCTTGGGTATCTTGAATAATTTTGGCTTCGGGAAATTTGGTTGTAAGTAATGAATCTAAAGATTGCTCGCAAGAGGCGATCGCTCCACCACCACAGATCACTGTTTCAATCAATTCACTGGAAATCCCAGTTTGACTCAATAATAGGTTCAGTCGTTGGTTGATTTGTGCTACAAACGGCTGAATGACTCGAAGTTCTAAATCTCGTCGCTTGACTCCCCAAGTACGATTTCCGAGTTGGGAGGTAAATTTTTCTCGATGTTGCAAGATTAGTTTAACTAACTGGGCTGCTTTTCTTTCTTGTCGTGCAAGATCTGTGGGTTGGTTGATTTCTGCACTCAGTTGTGCTTGATTTTGCGACCATTGAGGATAAATTAATTGCAGAAAGATTTCGCGATCGAGGTCGTTTCCTCCAAGGGAAAGGCTATTTAAGTAAAAATCTGAGTAAGTAAGCTCGTCTGGGTTTGCGGGTAAATTAACTAAAGCTAGTTCTGTGTTGGTCGCACCTGCGTTAATTACGAGGGTATAACCTTTGAGGGTGTTGGTGGTTTGAGGAGATTGGTTTTTTCCTGGGAAATAAGCGAGTAAGGTAGCGATCGCTTCTTCAACAAAAAATATTTGCTCGACTCGCTCACATAGTTTGAGCTTTAAAATGGCTTCTCTTAGGTTGAAACGATAAATTTCACTCGATTTCGCCGGAACGCTGAGAATCACTCCTTCTAGCCCCCCTAAAGCGGCTTGGAGCGCTTTTTCATTTAGGTCTACAGCCCTAACGTAAGGCTGGGAACCGAGTCTGAGGTGTTCTGGAGTTAAGGTTGCGAGTAAGGTTTCTGAAGCTTCTTGTATCCAGTAAAGAGAAACGATCTGTTCACCAAGTTTTAATTTTGGTAGCCACTGTTGGATGTCGCGACTGTAGTAAGGTATTCCTAAATTTAAGTAACTTTTCAAGTCCTCGAAAAAAATTCCGCCACGAGTCTGATTGAGGGATAATGCTTCCCAGGCGATCGTTAAGGGTGACTCGCTTTGATTTTTTGACGATTGAGGATGACAATATACCGCAGTTGGTAAGCGAAAGCTAGATTTGTCAGACTCTTGATTTTTGTTGGACAACCAGTAAAGAGGATGTTGTTTACCGTTACTTGTATTGAGGAGTACCGCAGCAATACCAGTAGTACCAAAATCTATTCCTAAGTACCAGTGAGGTTGATTTTTCTCTTCCTGGTTGAGTTTTACCGAATTTTCCATCTTTCCGGCTAATTTTTGTTGAATTGCGAAACTGAGATTAGATGTTTTATTTTACGGTTTTGTGGATTACTTTTTGGATCTGAGTCTGGATTTGTCTGAGTTAGGTGTGGGAAGATGGGCGATCGCTATTTTC
>JAWQFW010000062.1:0-9440 GCA_035968095.1 Oscillatoria sp. PMC 1068.18 | reverse complement strand
ATCCGAAGCAATATTTTCCTCTAATTCGGTGTTGGTTATTTCATCGGAGGATGTAATTACCTCGTTTTGGTTATTTTCATCCGAAGCAATATTTTCCTCTAATTCGGTGTTGGTTATTTCATCGGAGGATGTAGTTACCTGATTTTCGTTATTTTGATCCGAAGCGATATTTTCTTCTGATTCAGTGTTGGTTGTTTCATCGGAGAATGTAGTTACCTCGTTTTCGCTATTTTCATTTGAAGCAATATTTTCTTCTAATGTAGTCACCTCGTTTTGGCTATTTTTGTTTGAAGGAATATTTTCTTCTAATTCGGTGTTGTTTGTTTCATCGGAGGATGTAGTTACTTGATTGTCGCTATTTTCATCCGAAGCAATATTTTCCGGTGATTCTGATGTAATTATTTCATTTTGGCGATCGCTATTTTCTAGCTGTGCTTCAGGATCTAATTCAGGATTTCCGTCTTCTGAGGTATAACTAACTTCTCGTCGAGTTTCTTCATCCCAAGGAGATACAATCGTAAACTCTTGAGCAAGCAGAAAATTTTCCGAGGAATTATTAGAAACTAAATCATCCTCTGCGTCTACCTCTTCAGACAAACCATCCAAAGGAAAATTCTCCAAATCTTCTTCAGCTAACAATTCTTCTGGTAACGTAAACGAATCAACCGCAGCATTTTCTTCAAATAGCGAACTTTCGCCCTTGAATGAATAATCTAAAGCTTCAGATTCAGTTTCAAAGCGCTGTAAATCCTCACTTAATTGCTGAAGCTTATTTTCGTCAAGGACATTTTCCAAATCTTCCTCACGATGTTTATAGTCTCTTGTCAAAAGCAAATTTTCTTCTGGAGAAGCAGGAAGATAATCGTCTTCACTGGTACTGGTATCGGTAGTAAACTCAAAATTAATTGCTGCGATGTCAGGAGAATTATCAGTAGGAAGTTTAATTAATTCTGTCAGAGCATTAATTGTTTCAACAGAATCAGCCGCATCATCTTCACTCATCGCGACTGTAACAGGATGATGCTCATCAGATAAAGGAAAAACCCGATCTTCCTCTTCACCAAACAAAAATTCTTGAGCGTTGCGAGGTGGAGGAGTTGAGGATAAATCTGTCAATAAAGTTAAGCCACTACCCGAAGCTGGATCTGGCAATCCTGCAAACAAAACCTCTTCCACCAGGGGTGTTTGTTGCTGAGACGAGTTAATGGAGGATTCATCCAAGTCTAGTGTCTCAGAGCGCGATCGCCAATTTGCCAAAGATTCGTTAACTGCTTCAGCAGTCTGCATTGAAAAAGATTCAGAGTTAACCGAATTGCGATCGCCAGGATCTCCTAATTCCTGGGAAAGGAAAGCCGAAGCGGAGTTAATTTGCTCCGGGGGTAAATCCAATTCCAAGATAGCTTCAATTGCGCGATCGCCGCTCGAAAATTCATTCTCAGAGCGATCGTCTAAATCTGAATCCGCTTCCGAAGAATCCTCCTCACTTCCTCCCTCAGCATCTCCCTTAATTTCCATTCCCGCAAAAGGATAAACCTGCGGAGACAATCTTTCCCGTCGAGAAGACAAACCAGAAACTTCCTGATTTCGCGGGCTTATTTCATCTTGTCTCAACTTATTTCCTTCCGGATTAATAGCTAGAGAAGAAGATCCCGACTGCAAACCACCGAGCAAACTCTGATTCAAAACTTCGCCTTTTTTCCCTAAATCGTAGAGATTCGCCAATCCTGCCGCCAAAGATTGCTCATAACTATGCAAATCTCGTTGTAGCGTCGTCAAAACCGCCCGAAAAGTCACATCCAAATTCTGTAACAAACCATCTGTTTCCTGTTGCAAGCGGCGTAACTGTTCAACCTGTTGTAATTGCTTTAAAACTACCGGAGTTTGTTCTGGATTAGCAAAATCCGAGGGCTGAGACTGTAAAAACTCAGTTTCCAGATTCGACCAAGTTTGCACCATTTTTTGACGTAAACTAGCCTGCAAACGAGTTGTTAACACCTGCAAAAACTCTGCCAATTGCTGTTGTCGCTCTTGACGTAACTGAGTAACCTCTTGGTGTAGCGACTCTCTTTCTTGACGCAAAGCCGTCAACTCTTCTCGCCAAGTTTGAACCGGATTAATTCCCAGAAGATTCATTTGTGCAACAACAGCTTGGGCGATCGCCTGATAGTCTGCTGAATTTGGCGCGATCGCTGCACCAACCGGGCGCTCATTATCGTCAGGTGCGTAATTACTCGGCGATGAGTCTTCCCAACGACTCGGCTCAAGCGCCGCATCAGTTTCCGGCTCAACTGAAGTTATTTCTCTCGGCGGCAAAGTCGGCATTACCGAATTCGCATTCAGAGAAACCAAATAATCACGAAGATTTTCCAGAACCAACTTTTGGTCTTGAGCAACCTCATACCAATCAGTTTCCGATTGATTAGACTCACGCAGCAAAACGCGATCGAGATCAGCAATAAGAGATTCGAGGTCTTGATCTTGTGGAAAAGTCACGGTGACACCCTATCAGGAGAACAAACTTCGCTTACGGTGCAAAAAAATTAATCAAGAAAGCTTTCAATCAAATCCCAACTACAGTTACAGGTTGTTTCGCTTCGGATTTTGTGAACTGCGACCTTGACTGGATGCAGTACCAGTCCTGTTTTCTTCCAACCTGAACTTTGGGCAATGCTTTCTCATCAATCTTACCATTGACATTGACATTGCTATTCATCAGTGTCTCTAGGAGATTAAGCTGACACAAGAGAAGATCGCTCAAATTCTGGATATAGCGCATAATAACTGTGGATACGAAGATTGGCTTTTGCCACTTTCGTTGTCTGCTCCAAAAGTCACTATTGCGGAAAATTACTTTTGGCTTCAAGAAAAGACACTAATTCTTTTTGTTTTTGCAATTAGCGAAGATTTTGTTAATCTCGTTAAGCTTGCAGTCCGCGATGCAATTGCTACTTATCGAAAAACAGCTTGAAAATTCTGCTGATGTCTCATGGAAGACCGACTCAACTCTCGCGAACTAAATCCCGACTTAGATAGATTAATGAACTCTGCTCCTGTTTTCGCAGGTTTACCGCCAGAAACGGTGGAAAAAGCTTTGTGTCATGTCGTTACCCGTACCCATCCCTCGAATCAGGTAATTCTGCTAGAAAATGATTGGGGTGGTTCAGTTTATTTTATTTTGGAAGGTTGGGTAAAAATCCGTACCTATAACCTGGATGGTAAAGAAGTAACTCTCAATATTATTGGTAGAGGAGAAGTTTTTGGTGAAATGGCGGCAATGGATGAAGTGCCGCGATCGACGGATGTGATTACGCTCACTCCCACGAAAATTAGCAGCATTCCGGCTCAAGATTTTACTGAGTTGATTCGTTCGGAACCTTTGGCTGGTTTACGTTTGGCACAATTAATGGCGAAGCGTCTGCGCCAGGTAAATCGCCGCTTGCGATTGCGAGAGGCGGATAGTATGTCTCGTGTGGCAGATACGATTTTGTTTTTGGCTGAGGGACAAGGAAAAGAAGTTGATGGTGGAACGGAAATTCCGAATTTACCTCATCGAGAATTAAGCAGTCTGAGTGGTTTGGCGCGCGAGACAGTCACGCGAGTCCTGACTAAGCTAGAAAAGAAGGGGCTGATTATGAGGGAAAATAATGTCTTGCGAATTCCCGATGCTTCAGCTTTAGAGCGAATTATTACTTAAAATCAATGAGCGAATCACCACCAGGATCGAGCGATCCGTTAAGCGATGAGAGTAATTGGGTTGATAGTGGAGATGATTCTTTAGGGGAATCTCTGACACCGGATGCTAACTCTCAACAATCACCAAAGCGTTTGTTTAGTCCTCATGCGCCGATCGCGATGGTGGAAACGGCTTTTTTGGCGAGTACGGCAAGTTTGATCTGGCTGATTAATTATTATTTTCCGCCTGGTCCGCTACTGAAAATTTTTTTCCCGATCCCGATCGCGTTGGTTTATTTACGACGCGGTTCCCGTGCTGGTTGGATGGGGGCTTTGGTTTCTTTTTTGTTATTGTCGGTGTTGATGGGTCCGACTCGGAGTATTGTCTTTCTGATGCCTTATGGTTTGATGGGGGTACAGTTGGGGGCAATGTGGAAGCGGGGTAGTGGTTGGCTCTGGGCGATCTTTTTGGGTACGCTGATTGGGACGATGGGTTTCTTTTTCCGTTTTTGGCTGTTTTCGATTCTTTTGGGTGAGGATCTTTGGGTTTATGTGATTACGCAAATTACGGAACTACTGGAGTGGATTTTTATTAATTTGGGTTTGCTGGCGACTCCCAGTGTGTTTCTGATTCAGATAATTGCGATTGTGACGATTTTTATTAATAATTTCATTTATCTGTTTGTGGTTCATCTGGTGGCTTTGGCGGTTCTCGATCGCTTGGGAAATCCGATTCCCCGACCTCCTCAATGGGTACAAGTGATTCTTGACTACGAATGACGTTGGCAGTTGATAGTTTTTGTGAACGAGGAAATTGGTGGTTACGGCGCTATGAAGGTAAACCACCAATTTTTGCTTGTATTTTGGGTTTTACGGCGACTGGTTTGATTGAAGGAATTTCGGCTGCGGGGGCAACTCCGGCGGCGCGACGCTATACGGCGATCGCTGATGCTGAGTTTTTGCTGCATGGGGTTCGCCCTTCTCCTCGCTTTCGCTTACCTCCTTTGGATTTTGGGGTTTCTCCGGTTTTTATCTCTCGTGCTGTGGTTGAGGGTTGCCAAATTCCGGTTTTTGTGCTAGACGCAGGGTTGCCTGAACCAGCAGCAGTTGAGGTGAGATCCCTCGGTGGTCGTCCGGCTCGATGTCTTACTTCTGGTCGTGCTTTACCGTTAGCTACGGTTAAACATTTGTTTGCTCAAGGTTTACGTTGGGGTGAGCAATTGGCGACTGAAGCGGGAGATGGTTATTTAATTGTTTCGGAATGCGTTGTTGGGGGTACAACGACAGCTTTGGCGGTTTTGACTGCTTTGGGTATTGAGGCTGCGGGGAAGGTGAATAGCTCTCATCCTCGCTGTAACCATGAGCAAAAATGGGAGGTTGTCCAAGCAGGCTTACGCAAATCGGGATTGTTACCGGAAATGATTGGTAAGAGTCGCGATTTTGTCGATCCCCTGGAGATTATTGCGGCTGTTGGCGATCCCATGCAGGTTGTGGCTGCGGGGATGGCGATCGCCGCTTCGCGTAGTTGCGGAGTTCTTTTGGCTGGTGGGACACAAATGTTTGCTGTTTATGCTTTAGCGAAAAAAATAGTCAGTTATTACCAGCTTGAATGGCGACCAAAACAAGTTGTAGTTGGCACTACTTCTTGGGTTGTTCTCGATTCTACAGGAGATACATTGGGATTGGCAAAAGACCTTGAGGATTTGTCTTTGTTAGCTACTCAACTTAGCTTTGCTCAATCGGGTTATGCTCAACTACAAATCTACGAACGAGGTTATGTCAAAGAAGGTGTCGGTGCAGGGGGAGCCGCGATCGCTGCTTCTCTTTACCGAGGTTGGACTTCTAGACAATTACTTGATTCCATTGAAGCACTTGTAAAAAGCTATCAAATTTGTATTGCTGAGATGGAAAATTATTGACAAACGGTTTCCCGATTCTTAATTTCTTTCTTTAACTTAGAATTTTTTCTATCTAAGCCGGGAAAGCTATTGGTTTTTGCCTATTTTCATCTGCAACGATTACTTATTTTTCTTACCCTAGACGTGAATTCTGCGAGCTAATAATTGCTCTTCTAAGGCAGCAATCCGATTATATGCGGCTGTTAGTTGGGCAGTTAACCGTCTAATTTGAATTTCTGGGGATAAGTTCTTTTCACTGTCGTATTCGTTATGATTTTCCCAACCACTATCATCATTGAGAATATCTTTGTGCGTCATTAACAAGCCGTTACTTTCTGATTTTTCTGGCTTACTTCGGAATTCTACTGTACGAGTCATTTCATTATTTAATTCGTGAGAGTGCGCTTGGTTATCTGTTACAAATGTTGATATTTGATTGCTCAAATGTTCAACTATCTGATAAAGACCATCTACTTTTTGATTGAGATCTATAATTTGAGTTTGAAGTCGATCCATAACATCACCTAATGTCATATCTATATTCTATCTTCATCCTAAGTGCTTTGGGATAGTTTTGTGAGTTATTTCTCATTTATTTAAGCTTTGAAGCTAATCTGAGGATTATTTCCTTTTCCGGTTTTTTCTGAGAAGCAATTTACCCAGGAAAGCACTGTGAATTTTAAAACAGGCTCTCTAGCCATCTTATCGTTAATTGCTCCCAAATTCAGTTATTTTTGCAACTAAATCAGTAATCTTCCTAACTCAAGTCTAAGTGAAAATTTTCCTAGTCTAAGTTGAGCAAATATACTTAAATAATTATCCGAAATAGAAAAAGCTGAAACTCAAGAAGGTAAAGACTTATCGCCGTTAGCCTCTCAAATATTTGGGCGGAAAATTATCATCTGTATTTGAGTGTTGTTAGCAAATTTAATTATCAGCTTAATGAGCAAAAAATTTAGGATTTAACTGTAAACTAGAATACCAACAGGAATTTACGCTCCTTTGGCTAAAAATACCTATTTTTAAGTTGTTAATCTCCGATAGTCGAAAGTCGAGGAGAGAGCTAAAATTTCTTAATCTCTTTTCGCGAAGCAAATTAGCCAGTCTAAATATCAACTAAGTAAATTAATGACAATCGAGATTGAGAACTCTATCAAAAGATAGAAGTCAGCGATCGCCAAATCGATTCAACAATCTTTCAGGTTACGAATTTGATAAACTAGAATTATGTTAAATCGTCGTACCTTCTTACTAAGTGCCACCGCTACAGCGCTTTTGCCGTTGCTTTCTAGTTGCAGCAACGCTCCACCGAGTTTAGCGGTAAGATTACTGAAAAATTCGCTTCCGCCTCAAGTTTTAGGCGAATTTCGTGATTCTTTACCTCGACGTACACCGCTCGATTTTCAAGCTGAAGAATTATTACAAGATATCTTCCGGGAATTACAAAAATGGCAAAACCAAGATAAAATCCAAACTAACCGTAATTGGTGGCAATTACCAAACCAGAAAAAAACTTCTCTACCACAGTTAGTTACTTTAGGAAACTATTGGTTGACTCAAGCAATTGAAGAAAATTTGATTCAACCGTTCGATAATTTAGAAAAACTTTCTGGTTGGCAAAATCTCGATTCTCGCTGGCATCAGTTAGTCAAGCGTAACGAACAAGGTTTGCCAGATGCTCAAGGTAAAATTTGGGGCGCACCTTATCGCTGGGGTACGACGCTAATTGCTTATCGCGAAGATAAACTCAAATCTTTTGATTTTGTTCCTCAAGACTGGAGTGATTTGTGGCGAAAAGAGTTACGCGATCGCGTTTCATTAGTCGATCATCCACGAGAAGTAATCGGCTTAACGCTCAAAAAACTTGGTCACTCGTACAACACTGCAAATCTTGGAGAAGTTCCCAATCTTCAATCAGAACTACTTGCGTTACACCAACAAGTTAAATTATATAGTTCCGAAAATTATTTACAACCTTTAATCTTAGGCGACACTTGGGTAGCAGTTGGTTGGTCAGCAGATATTCTGGCTCTCCAAGCACGTTACTCTGATATCGTAGCAGTTATTCCTAACTCTGGAACCTCTCTCTGGGCAGATTTATGGGTACAACCCAAAAAAGCTAGTTTAGAAAATAGCGATAACGATCCTGAGAATCTATCTTACCAATGGATTGATTTTTGTTGGCAACTCAAAGCTGCAATCCAAATTTCTTTATTTACTCGTGGAGCTTCTCCTTATATTATCAGTTCCCCACGGAAAGCACTACCGGAAGATATTCTCGGAAATCCTCTGTTACTTCCTTCAGAACAAATTTTAACTCAAAGCGAGTTTATCGAGCCTCTCCCGGAAGCATCTCAACAACAGTATCTTGATTTGTGGAGGGAAATTCGTTCGTAATGGGGGGACTGGGGAATGGTGACTGGTGACTGGTGACTGGGGACTGGTGACTGGGGACTGGTGAGTGTTAACTGATAACTGATAACTGATAATTAAAAGTTCTCTCTCCCAATTCTTCCAATCCCCTGATTTAGCCCACTGCATAGTCACTCATTTCCCGCATGAAAGGAGGATAAAAACCTAGCACAATATCTGTTTTTGGCACACCTAAATCGACTAAATCGGCTGCAAGATCATGCTCCGTTGAATTGTAAAAAATCCAGATTTTCTCGTTACGAATATTAAGATGGATTATAGAATCATGCACCCAACGTTTATCTTGCCAACCCAGATGCACAATTTGATAGCGATCTTGCCTGGTATCAAAAATAGTCTCAACTTCAATCTCACCATAAGCTGGTTTAACTTCTGCGTAACCCGTCAACAATTGCTGTACAATTTGCTGATAATTTTTTAACTTATCCGTCACTCCTTCCATAATGAAATTTGCTCCAATTCAATGTTGTAAACAATAAGTTTTACGGAATTTTCTTGCAGTATTGAGGCAGGAAAATCAAGTTGAAAGAAACTGTTATAGACTAGATCGGGAATGGCTAAATACTTTAATTTGAAGTGGATCGTGAGTCACATTCCACCCATCTTTAGTAAGAGCCGTCTTAACCACTTGATGAAAACGATCCTTTGCCACAACAGATTATTTGCTATGTGAGGTGCAATTCAAATTTATCACACTACACCTGGTAAAATAGCGTAGGTGGGAAGCGTCTCGGCGTAGCGATCGCGCAAAGTTTTAAATCTCCAAAGAGATGTGACTATTTTAGTTTTTGTTGTCTCCCAATCCCCAATCGCCAATTCCCAGTCCCCAGTCCCCAATCCCTAAGATTCAGGTGAAAGTTGGAAACCAGCATTATCCATTGGATCTAAATCGAGATGACATTGGTTAGATTTAGCCGTAAAATTACAACCATAAGTAGCTAAACAATCTCCTTGTTGGTTAAAGATGCGGAGACTGTAACCGTAGTTACGAGCTACTGTTCCAAATTGATTGATGAAGCGATAGCGGTCTAAATAGTTATAAAACGTCCAATATTGACGATTAACGATTAAATCGATGCGAGCTTCGTCTGGGTAAGCAATCCAGTTATTGATTAGTTTACCGTTGAAGGTGTCAAATTGTTCTCTTGCCCACCAGAGGCTAGGTGTGCTGAGTCGGGTAGGGGTGGTGCTGGATGCGGTGACAACGTTGCGATCGCTATTTACGCGGTTTTCTGCTAATAATTCTGTTTGTAAGGGGATTTCACAAGATACTGCTGGTGAGATTTTTTGGGCTGTGGCGGTTTCGGCTATTAATAAAGGAAAAATAGTTTGCAGTGATATCTTTCTTTTATACACATCTGACGCTGCCGACGACCAAACGGATGGATATTTCGGTGTGCGGCCGCCCATTTCAACAAAAAAACAAAATAAAACATG
>JAWQFW010000061.1:0-21704 GCA_035968095.1 Oscillatoria sp. PMC 1068.18 | reverse complement strand
GTCCCCAATCCCCAGTCTCCAATCATGTTTACCAAACAAAATATTGAAGAAAATTATAGCTACTTTATCAGCGAAGCCCAGGAATTGCTCCAAACAATCGAGCAAGAATTGTTAACACTAAGAGAAGAACGTAGTTCCGCCAAAGTACATAGTTTAATGCGTGCTGCTCACACTTTAAAAGGAGCCGCCGCTAGCGTCGAATTAGCAAATATTAGCGAAATCGCACATAGCTTAGAAGATATCTTTAAATCTCTTTATAATCCTGATGTAGAAATCGATTTTGAATTAGAACAATTATTATTTCAAGCTTATGAATGTTTACGTCTTGCCGTAAGCGAAAAAATCGAACCAACTCCAGAAAGCGATCCAGAAATTCTCAATCGCGCCGCTTCGATATTTGCCGATTTACAAACTTTATTAGGAGATTGCTTTAACCCCGAAGCTCCAATTCCCTCATCAGAAGAATTAGGCTTTGATATCGTGCAATCAATTTTTGAAGTCGGGGTAAAACAACGCTTGGAAGAGTTAGAAATGACTAAAAAAGATGCCGATCCTAAACAAGTAGCAGCAACCCTCAACGAAAGTGCAGAAATTTTTATTGGGTTAGCGGAATCACTGAATTTACCTGGATTTGGTGAGATCGCAAAAGCTATAGTTGATGCAGTGCAAGGAAACCCTGAAGAAGTGATGAAAATTGCGGAAGTTGCTTCGCGGGATTTGTGGACAGCAATGGAGCAAGTTATGAATGGCGATCGCACTTTTGGGGGAAAGCCTTCTGCTGAATTGAAACAGCTTGCTGGGAAACAGGAAAATCGGGAAATGATTACGATTAATATTGAGGCTGATGCAGCAGAAAAGCCGGAAAATGAATTAGCAAAAAATCCCGATCGAGTCAATGTTTATGCTGCTAAAGATATTTTTAGTTTTCAAGAAATTGATTTTGATGAAGAGGAAGAAACAGAAGATTTTCAGTCTGATGACAATTTTGATGATTCCCCAGAAGTAAACTTAGAAGTAGTTGAATTTCCTGATAAAAAAGAGCAAAAACAAGGCGAGTTTTCAGTTGATTCTGATTTTGATAATTCACCAGGAGTAAATTTTGCAGCAGTTGATTTTGCAACAGAAGAAGATGAAGAAAAAACAGCTTTTATTCCTCATCCTTCCGAGGTAAATAATGGTGAGAGAGAAAATTTTCAAGCTTCAGAAACGGAGATACTTTTTGGGGAAAATGTTTCCGAAACAGACGAAGATGGAAGTACATCAATCCTAGGTTTAGAAGCTATTTTTGGTGGGGTTGTTGATTTTGCTGACGAAAGCGATCTAAATATTGATGACGAAGAAGTTGAAACTGTTTGTGAAATTTATAACTATAATTATGAGCAAAAGTCAAGAAACTCAGCAGAAAAAGTTGTCTGGAGTAATTTAAAACCAACAACCGAACCTTTAGTAAATAAGCCAAAAGTTAATTTAGGAATAGCTAGTTCTGCTAGTGTCCGGGTAGCAATTGAGCAGTTAGAAAAACTCAATTTTCAAGCAGGAGAATTATTAATTAATCAAAATAAACAATTAGCCCAAAAAGAACAAATTAAAGCTGCTTTAAAAGAAGTCCAAAATCGACTAAAACAACACCAGAAAACGCTAAATAAACTTAATGTATGGGGATTAGGAAAAGAGGCTCTGAAAAATGAAAGCTCGGAAATAAGATATTTACAGCAGCCAAGCTTAGAGCTTCCCTTAGATTCATTAGAACTAGACGAATATGGAGAATTTCAAGTATTGTTGCGCTACGCTAATGAAGATATGGTGCAACTCGAAGAAGCAACCGAAGCTTTAGATTTGTATTCTAGAGAATCGAATCAAACTATTGAAAAACAACAGCGATTGTTAACTGAAGTTCGTGACGAACTTAATCGCGCTCGTTTGCAACCATTGAGTGAAGTTTTGAATCGATTATCGAGGTTATTGCAACAATTGAATAATGTACATGATAAATCAGTAGAGTTAAAAATTACTGGTTCAGATGTATTGGTGGATAAAGCGATCGCGCAAAAATTATACGACCCACTGCTGCACTTAGTCCGTAACGCCTTTGCACACGGAATCGAGCCAGAAGCAGAAAGATTGGCAAAAGGTAAACCAGCAGCAGGAATTATTGAAATTAGCGCTTACAATCAAGGAAATCGCACTATTGTCGCCGTAAAAGACGATGGTTGCGGCATTAATTTTCATCGAGTTCGCGAACAAGCGATCGCGCTAGGTTTACTCAGTTCCAAAGCAGCCGCTAGTGACAACGAAGCAGAACTCTTAGAAGCAATTTTTGCACCAGGACTGTCCACCTCCGCACAAGTTGACAACTTATCCGGGAGAGGAGTTGGTTTAGACGTAGTGCGATCGCAAATCCAAAGCCTTAAAGGTAGCATTAGCGTGAATTCAATCTCGGAAATTGGGACTACATTTCGGATGCAGCTACCTCTACCTCTCAGCATCGCCAAATTGCTAGTCGTCGCAAGCCAAGAAATTACCTACGCTTTTCCTTCCGAAAGTATCGAACAAATCATTTTTCCCAAACGTAATCAATTAGAAGTTTTAGGAACTAGACAAGTCTTACAATGGGAACAAGACGGCGAAAAAACCACCGTACCCTTGCGTCAGCTATCCGAATTAGTCAAATATAATTCGGCGATCGCCAAATGGGAAAATCAGCAACGCGAAAATCTCTTTATTGGCGATTATAGCTTACCCCTCGCTAGTCAGAATTTACCCAACCAAATGGTCTTATTATTACATTCCGAAACCGGACTCGTAGGGTTAGAAGTAGATCGAGTCATCGGCGAACAAGAATTAGTAATTCGCCAATTAGGTAACACCATCACCCCCCCAAATTACGTTTATGGTTGTACAATTTTGAGTGATAGTAAATTAGCGCTAGTAATCGATATTGTCGCCGTAGTCAATCGAGAGTTAAACCAAGCTCCCCACACAACTAATTATTTGCCAGCCAAAGTCAAAAAAACGGATCTGGAGAGTGTGAAGCAAGCCAACTTACCTTTATTACCTCCCGCAGTTTCCAGACGCGATCGGGAAAAATGGGTCTTAATAGTTGATGATTCGATTACATTACGGCAAACTTTAAGTAATAGTTTACGCAGGGCAGGTTATCAAACAATTCAGGCAAAAGATGGAGTCGAAGCCATCGAAAAATTACAGCAATTGTCAACAGTAGATTTAATTATCTGTGACTTAGAAATGCCCCGTTTAAACGGCTTTGAATTTTTGAACTACAGCCGTCAGACACCCGAAATTAATCAAATTCCCATTTTTGTGCTTACCTCTCGTCAAGGAGAAAAACATCGCCAAATCGCCCTAGGATTAGGAGCCACAGGTTATCTTACCAAACCTTACTTAGAAAAAGAAATTTTAGACGCGATCGCCAAACAACTCCAAGCTACTCATCTCACCGCCTAAGATCACAAATCTGTTTAGGTAAAAAGAAAACAAATGGTTAACCACAGCAATCAAACTCTTTCTGCAACCGACACCTGTAAAGTCATCGTTTTTACCATCGATAACTATTGGCTAGCATTACCAATTACCAACGTTTTAAAAATTATTAATACACCCCCCCTCGTCAACGCCAAACAAAACCATTTGAGTTTAGTGCATATCGGCGACATTGTGTTGACAATTCTCAATCTTCAGCAAATGCTTAACCTTAGCCACTCCGAAACCCCAAAAATTGGCAAATTTTTACTTATTCTCCAGCTTACCACAGGCGAAATTGCTGGAATTCCCCTCGATGAACCCCCTAGTTTATTAGAATTACCCTTAGTCGAAATTCGTTCTCTTCCCGAATCTTATCTTCAATCCACATCCCTAAAAATTGCTTCTCACGTCGCCTTAATTTGCCAAGAAGAAACTCCCCAAGAACTTTTTATTTTAGATTTAGAAAAAATTCAAATCTCCTCAGCTTCTTAATTTATTAGTTAATCTAGACATTATTTATTTTTGATATTAGCCTAGAAAAAAATTCAAAAACTTAGCATTTTCTATGTTTTTAATTGTTTACCCAAGAAAGTAATATCAATTTGCTCGATCTACGCGACATTAAATTGTCTAGAGAAATTGCATCCAACGTCTCTACAATATTCGTATTTGTAGCATTCATCCCGTAAAAATGTGATCAAAAAAAGGGTAGTTGAGACTACCCCTCGAAATTTTTCAAACTTAGATATTAAATAATCACCACATCGTTAACATCGAAATCGCTAACACCATCTAAAGTAGCTAACACATTACCATCAAGAGATAACTCTCCAGTTACAGAATCAAAACTGAGACTATTGCTATCATACACCCCAAAATTATCTGTTAATTCAAGCTGAATTACATCACCCTCGCTAGCATCAAAATCGAAAATTGTCTCCTCTCCAAAAGTATTCCAATCATAGCTAGAATTAGAGGAATAAGATTTCGCATAAAGTCCAAAAGTATCACTTCCATCACCACCAGTTAAGAAATCGCTACCCTTTCCACCCACAAGCAAATCATCACTATCACCACCAACTAAAGTATCATTACCACCATCACCATTCAGAGTAGCCCCGCTACCAAGATTAATTAAAGTATCCTTACCACCACCACCATTGAGAGTATTATCTCCCGTACCGATATTAATTAAAGTATCGCTACCACCATCACCATTAAGAGTATTATCTCCCGTACCAATATTAAGTAGCAAATCTTTACCTTTACCACCGTTAAGCGTATTATTTCCCGTACCGAAATTAGCGAGAAAATCCTTACCAGCATCACCATTAAGAGTATTATTTCCCGAACCAATATTAATTAACGCATCATCTCCATTTTCACCAGTCAGGGTGCTATCATCAGCATCAATATTAAAGATAACATCGTTTTCGTCGCTACCAATAAGGTTATGCTCATCTCCATTAAAGTTAAAGACTAAACCAGCATTAGCCCCGCTTAAAACTGAAACTATTTCATTAGACAAATCCGAGACAATATCTTCAACATCAGTAATCGTGTTGTCTTGAACACCAGCCGCACTTAATTCAGCAAGAATTGTTTCAGCATCCCTATCAGTTAACTCGTTGATTAAAGCTTCTGCATCAAGATTAGAAAGAGAATTATAAATAGTAAGCAAGTTGTCGCTAGTAACTAAATCTTGTACTAATTCGTTAACGGTGTTGTTGAAGTTTTCGGTAGTCATAATCTTAATCAATCAAAGTGCTTTCGATATCTCTACTTTCGCTATTTATTTAGTTGCTTAACGTGATTGATAACCGAAATCGAAGTGATTATCTAGGTAAAAAAATGTGAGTATAGAGACAAGGAAGAGTGATATTTAAGTGAAAATAAGTGTGATAATGCTCACAATTGGCTATTAGTTAATTTCTCTGAAAGGTATGCTGTACATAGCTTTCGATAAATGTAAGTGTTATCAAGATTTGCTTGAGTTTGAGGTTGCTTACTTAATAAAAGCTTAAAATTAAGTCAATATCTTGATGGAAACTTAATAATAATTTGCGAAATAAATGTTAGGTTATAAATTTGGGTAATTAAGTAGTCGAGGATTAGTTATTTTTCAGGGTTGAGCAAAAGCTGTTTTCTGGCGATCGCCACTCTCGACCTCCTTACCAATTTATTAGCTGTTATCTCCACGGAACCTCTTAAGCCAATTCGCGTCGTAAAGATTAAAATTAAGACATAACTGACACCTATTACCCCGATTCCGTAATATGAAACCCGAACATTTGGTAGTTTCTGCGCTTTTCCTTAGTTTAGCGACCCCAGCAATCGCTGCTAACGCTACAGAACCGATAATCTTAGCTCAGTTTAGCGGTGAAGAACAAGCAAGCATCGAAGTCTATCGCAACGCTAGCCCCGCAGTCGTCACAATTCAAGCTGGAAATGGTTCAGGTTCGGGAAGTATTATCAGTTCCGAAGGTTTAGTAATTACCAATTATCACGTCATCCGCAGTGCGAGAGGAGGTCAAGTTCGGGTTCGGACTGCGGACGGAAAAAGTTACTCAGGTTCAGTTTTAGCCGCAGATGCGCCGAATGACCTCGCTTTGCTACGCTTATCTGGGGGAACTAATTTTCCGACGCTGCGTTTAGCCAACGAAAGTAATATCCAAATTGGTCAAAAAGTTTACGCGATCGGTAGTCCTTTTGGTTTGTCGGGTACTTTTACCACGGGAACCCTCAGCAGAATTGCTCCCAACGGCGATTTACAGACCGATGCAGCCATTAATCCGGGGAATTCCGGGGGACCCCTGCTTAATTCCAGAGGAGAGCTTATTGGCGTTAATAAAGCGATCCTTTCGCCCGGAGGAAGAGGTAATATTGGGATTGGCTTTGCAACTAGCGCCACCGAAGTGCAAAAATTTTTAGTAGCAGCGCGCAATCCAAATCGTCCAAATCCTCGTAATGCTGGTGCGACAACCGCGCAAGGGGAACCACCGCGTTTGGGTGTTTCTGTGGATGCGAATACTTTAATTATTCAGGCTGTGGAAAGAGGTTCTTTAGCTGCGAGAATTGGTTTAAGACCGGGCGATCGCATTGTCGCTGTTAATCGTCGTCGAGTTAGCGATGTTCGTCAACTGTTATCTTTTCTTGATACCAACCCTGACTCAGCGTTACTGACAATTGTCCGCGATCGCCGTCTCGCCACCGTACAAGTTAATTTTTAACTAAAATTAAATTCGGTTAATAGCGATCGCTGGTTCAATTTTTCCTAACTCTTGAGAAGGATCGAGAAACCAAATTGGCGATCGCTTCAAAACAAACTCATAACCATAAGCATAGCCAGTAACTTCCCTGAATAGTCTTTTTTCTCAACCTCAAGTTTGATGATCCTGCTGACAAATCCCCTTACGCTAAGATCAAATGCCAAATAATCTCGTCAAACTGTCTCTAAAATCTTGAAAATCATGGTTAATCAACACAATTCAATCTCATCCGATCAAACTACCAAAGAAAGCTTATTCGATAAATTTTTTCGAGACGACCAAGGTAACATCGTCATCGCCCAAAAACCTAACCTACCAATTATCCTAGGTGTAGGAGCCACTCTAATTTACCTTTTGCTCCCCAACCAAGGAAATCTCTCCCTAGGATTAGAAACAGTCGCAATCGGAGCGTTATTCACTTGGGGTTGGATGGAACTTTTTCAGGGAGTGAACTACTTTCGGCGGACTCTAGGATTGATTTCTCTGCTGGTAATAATTGCTTCAAGGCTTCATTGGTAACTTACTTCTGTTTGTTTAGCGCGAAGACGATTGAAAACTATCTATCTTGAAATTGCAACCTTTAGTAATTGTTCCTTAATTTGGCTTCAGCCCAACTACAAACTAAACAACTTTTTCAATCGTTTTCTCACCCAAAGAATCAAATTTTTATCATCCTCTGCCGCATCAACTAACCCCAATCTTCGTAATTCTTCTTGTCTTTGTGCCAACTCTTCTTGATGTTTTCCTAACTCTTCCACAATCACCTCAGCCAACTCTGGATGCTCGTGTAAAAGCGTTTCAAAACCTTGTTGATTAATTCCAAACAAAATCGTCTCTTCTTTTGCTTTCACCGAAGCTGTACGGGGAACTCCCAACATTAAAGCTAACTCCCCAAAAAATTGTCCCGCACCCAAAATCGCTAACTTCTTATTAATTTTTTCCGTATAAACTTCTACCGCACCCGAAAGAACAATATAAAAAGCATCTCCAGGATCTCCTTCGCGAAACAAAACTTCTGACTCTCGTAAACGTTTCCGACAACCAACTTCAATTAATTGGCGCAATTCCAACTCAGTAAAGTTTTGAAAATAAATTACTTGTGGAAGTAAAGCTCGTACAGAAATAATTTTTTTCTCAGTAGTAACTGAAGTTATTAATTCCGTGGCTCCATTCTCATAATGATTATCATTTGTTTCTGTAAATATTCTCAAATCATCTAAATTTTTGATCCACAAATCTCGTTGGGGAAAAGGAATACTAATTCCAGCCGAACGTAAATTATACTCAATAATAAAATTTAAAGAACTTGTAATCTGCGGTCCTTTATCAATCGGATTTATCCACGTCCATAATTCAAAATTAAGTGCGCTATCTCCAAATCCTTGAAAAATAACTTGCGGAGTTGGATATGAAACCACTGCTGGTTCCATATAAGCTGATTTTAACAGGATTTCTGTAACTAAAACCGGATCGCTCCCATAAGCAACTCCCACAGGAATTTTAATCCGCGCTGTCAGGCTATCATAACTTAAATTAACTACCTGATGGTCAACTAACTCACTATTAGGAACAATCACATCTGTACCGTCTCTAGTGCGAATTCTCGTTGAGCGTAAAGAAATTTCTTTAATATATCCTGAGAGATAATTAAACTCAACAAAATCGTCAACTCTGAGGCTTCTTTCTAACAACAGTGTAATTCCGCTCACAAAGTTTTTCGTAATACTTTGTAAACCAAAACCAATCCCAACTCCCAAGCCACCAACGACTACAGCCAAAGAAGCTAGATCGAACCCACTAGCTTGTAAAACAATGATACAGCCTAAAGTTCCAAAACTATAACTAACAATTGTCGCGATCGCCTCACGGTTAGCTTTGTCAACTACCAATCTGGTTAACAACCTATTTTTCAGAAAGGCTTTCAGCAATCTAGTGAGAAATAGAACTAAAACTAGAAAAGCAATTACTTCAAAAATTAAACTTAATGAAACTTCAGTTTTACCAATCTTAAATAAACTTAGATTTAACCAATTCTCAACAACTTCAATCAACTCTGTATCGAACATATATTTAAATTTTGTCGCTAAAAACTAAATAAACTTTTCAGTCGTTGACGCACCCAATCTAAATTACTTGATTCAGTTTCAGTTTTTTCTACTAATCCTAAAGATTGTAACTGTTTTTGTCGCTCCCCAAGTTCTTCTTTATGTTTACCTAATGCTTGAACGATGTCTTCAGAAAAATTAGGATTATCTTGTAATATTTTTTCAAAGCCTTTATTATTAATTGCAAACAAAGTAGTTTGTTCAACTGCTCTGACGCTAGCAGTGCGAGGTATACCCAAAACTAAAGATAATTCCCCAAAAAAAGCACCTTTTTCGAGAATTGTCAAGTGTTTATTTATTTTTTCTACATATACTTCAACTGCTCCTGAAAGGACAATATAAAAAGCATCACCGGGAGCATTTTCACGAAATAAAATTTCTGTTTTATTCAGGCGTTTGCGATAACCAACTTCGATCAAACGTCGTAATTGTAAATCAGTAAAACTTTCAAAGTATTTTACTTTTCGTAGCAAATACTGCAAAGATAAAGGCTCGGAAATCGTTTCTGGTTCTTGTTTGACTAAACTCACGTTCTCATGACTAGATTTTTCTTTTTCTCCTTCAGATAATAAAGAATTAAACCCGGATAAATTTCTATTCGGCAACTTTTTATCAATAGCAAGTTTAATCCCCGATTCGCGCAAATTATATTCAATTGAGTAATATAGAGAACTTTTAATTGTTATTCTTTCATCAACTCTATTTATCCAAACTCTAAGGGCAAAATCTAATGAATCTTCACCAAAACCTTTAAAAATAACTTGTGGTGCTGGCTCGGTTAAAACTGAGGGTTCTATGTAAGCAGAATTAAGCAAACTTTCGGTAACTTCTAGAGGGTTAGTACCTGGTTTTACAGGTACTTGAAGAGCAATACAAGCAGCGTAGCTATCGTAACTCCAATTAAGAATTTTAGTTTCTACTACAGTGCTATTAGGAACAATAACATCACCCCCATCAATCATCCGAATTACTGTAGAACGAATCGAAATTTCTTTAACATATCCAGTAAGTCCATCAAATTCCACAAAATCTCCTACTTTTAATTTACGGTCTAAAAGTAGAGTAACGCCGCTAACAAAGTTTTTGGTAATATCTTGTAGTCCGAAACCAATTCCAACTCCCAAACCGCCAGCTAAAACAGCTAAAGAAGCGAGTTTAAAACCTGTACTTTCGAGAACGATAATAAACCCTAAAATACCAATTCCGTAGCTAACGATCGCCGCGATCGCTTCTCGGTTTCCTTCTTCGGGAATAAGTTTAATTAATAACTTTTCTTTCAGTAACTTTCTGCTGGTACGAATCAAAAAAAGCACAAATAAGAAAACTAACAATATTTTTGCCAGCGAAACTAATGAAAAAGATGTATCTCCAACCTCAAACAAAGAATGTGTAAATATTTCAATTAATTTTTTTAGTAATTGCATAACCCTGTTTCCTAAAATAAAATAGCTCTCTAGCTACTTTTTTATTTAACTTTTTGCTGCTAGCAATGCTTCTGAGAACTCAAAAACTTGACCGCGTTCAACGAAACCTAAAAAGCCGTCTTTTTCGGCATCAGGAAGCTTTCCTGGTTGATAACCATATAACCACATTTTCTGTTTAATTTCTGGGGGTAAAGTTGTTAAATCTTCGTAGCTTGCATGAACTGGAGTATGAAACCTAGAAGTTTCGCAATCATGAAAAATTAGCTCTGCTTGTTGATAATATTCTTTGTTCATTTCCCAAGAAAGTTTAGTATCAGTTGTAATCAATACTTTTTTTCCTTTGATTTCAAAAAATAAGCCGTAACTCGGCATTAAATAATAACTATTATCGACATGATTGACTTTCACTAGCTTAAATTTGATATTTTCCCAAGTAAAATGTCCATTTAATTCGATTTGCTCAAGCTGAAAATAACTATCTAAATTAGCAAGGTCTCCTTCAATGGACATCATGCCGCCGGATAAAGTATGATTCCATAATAAACTAGCAATGTCTTTACTACAATAAATAATTGGTTTCTCGCAACGGGGATCGAATTTGGTACTAAAGCCAATGTATTCTAATCCTCCGACATGATCTGAGTGCAGATGACTGATATAAATATCAGTAATATCTAGATAAGATAAACCTAAAGCGTCGAGAGAAAAGCGGAGATCCGAACCGCAATCAACCAAAAGTTTTTTCTCGTTTTCGCTTTCAATAATTATATTTGATTGAAAATTATCTCCTCCTATGGTAAAAGCAGATCCAGAACCTAAAAAAACTAATTTCATTGTCTTTTCCTGGGATAGATTATTCATTTTTGCTAAATAAATTAGGTAATTTGCGGAAATTACGGTTCAAAGAAGCTGAAAAATAGTTATTTAAGAGATTGATAAAGATTAGTAATTTTTGCTTCTATTTGGGGTGGTTTGGAGGTGAATCGAATTAAAAAAGTTCTTTCTTCGATAGTAACGGAGAGAACTTTAGCATAAATATCTTCACTTTTCTCTGGTTCATTAAACAAGTTGAGTTTGATATTAGTGAGAGGAGAAGGAAGAGTGTCACTTCCACTTGCTTGCGATCGCACTTCGGCAGCGTTAGCGGAAAGTTGGACTATTCTACCAGAGAAAATATTTACGCCAAGATGTTTACCCTCCAAGATCGTGTATTCCAATGGGATTGGTTGAGAAAGTGGTTTGAAGACATCTTTTTCTTTAACTAAAGAGAGATTATATTTACCAGCAATGCCGCCGAGATCGTAAATTGTAATTGGTTCTTGGACTCCTTTGGGCTGCACTTGCATTTGGTCGTCAATTCTCAATTGAGATGAGTCTAATTCGTTAAAAGTAGATTCGGAAATGAGAATTTGACCGCCTGTAGTGTAGGATTCAATCCGATAGGTAAGATTGACATGACTGCCAACTACACCATATTTAGTGCGTTTTTCGGAACCAATATTGCCGACGACTACTTCACCAGTATTAATGCCAATACCCATTTGTAAAGGTGGTAAATTCCAAGCTTGCATTTGCTGGTTAACAGGTTCCATTGCTAACTGCATTGCTACTGCTGTAGCTACTGCTCTTTCGGCATCATCTTTTCGAGGTGTTGGCGCACCGAAAAGCACTAAAATCCCGTCCCCCATGAATTCGTCAATCGTGCCGCCATACTTGGTAATCACATCTGCCATGTATTCCAAGTAAAAGTTGAGGATTTTGACGACTTCTTCGGGGGCTAATCTTTCGGAAGTGGCGGTAAAACCGCGTAAATCGGAAGTCAGAATTGTCAGTTTCCTTCTTTCTCCACCGAGTTTCAAACCTTCGGGATTATCTAATAAATTAGTTACGACTTCATCACTTAAATAACGTCCAAAAGTTTTGCGAATTTCGCTGGCACTACGAGCAATATAAGCGATCACGGCAACTCCTGCACCACTAAAAGCTAAGAAAGGTGGGACGACAGGTAGCCACCAACCGAATAAAAAAGCAGTCAAGGTTGTCCCAAATAAAATACCTGTTGCGCAGAGAAAATAAATTAGTTTTTGCCAAGAAAAAGAACTAACTCGATCCAAATCGCGGCGAATCCAAGCCAAAGTAGCACCCACACCAGCCCAAAAGAAAATCCACAGCCATTCTCCGGGTTCAGCCCAACTTTTAATTAAATCTTGTTCGCCTTTTGCCAAACTAATTAAATGGCTGGTGAGATTAGCGTGAATTTCTACTCCGGGCATTGGTTCGGGAGAAACTAATAAACCGCCACTGTGAGGAGTATAAAACAAATCTTTGAAACTTTCGCCCACTGAACCGATTAAAATTACGCGATCGCGTCCCCAGTCTGGATCTACTTGATCGTTGAGAATTTTTCGCAGTGGTACAACTTCAAAATGGTTTCGCGCCCCTTGATAATTTAAAAGTAACTGATAGCCGTCAGTTTGGGTACGGATATAACCGCCGTAATTTGCTGTTAAAGGTGTAAAAGTTGTTTCACCGAGGCGAAATCTGTTTTCATCTAAAGTTTCTACCTCAATTCCTTCTGCATCTAAGTAAAGTAAAGCTAGATAAAAACCTAGACTATAAAATCTTTCTCCATCTCGATCTAAATAAATTAAGCTGCGACGTACTCGGTTGTCAGCATCAACAATCAAATCATTAGAAGCTACTTGTCCTTTTTCTTTTAACATTGGGGGTGGCGCAACTGTACCGACTCCTGTAGTTCCCACTACTTTTTGTACGCCAATGAGATTAGGTGTAGAACCAAAAACTGCGACCAAATCTTGATTACCTGGTTCTACAGGCAAATCCCGATAAATGTCAAGCCCGATCGCCTTCGGTTCCATTTGCTTGAGTTTGGTTAACAGTTGGGCGTAAATCGCATCAGGAACGATTCCTTGTCCGATTTGCTCAATATCTTTTTCGTCAATGCCAACGATCGCCACACGCTTTGCTGATGATGGCGGCGATTGACGTAGCCGCAGATACTGATCGAAAACTGCCCATTCCCAAGTTTGTAACAAACCTACCCAACGGACTAAAATTACTAACAACGCTACACACGGAGTCGTAATCCAAATACCGCGTCCTTGCCAAAGAATGTTTTTAATGTTCATCTTTAATTTATTGGGGTGGTTAGCGATCGCCAGTTCACGTCAGATAGATAGTTAAACCTTTACTTGTTCTTGGGGATGAGTGCCTCGCTTGATGTTGGTAATTTTAAATCATTAACACCAAAAGAGGAAGCCTTTTGCTTCCTCTCTAAACTCTGATTAAAAATTTGGTAGTCATGGAGCAATAAACAATAATAATTGCTAATTACTCAAATCATAGTCAGGTAATAACTCAGTTTCCTGTGATCCACTCGAATCATACTCAGGTGATAACTCATTTTCCTGTGATCCACTCGAATCATACTCAGGTGATAACTCATTTTCCTCTAATTGACTCGAATCATCGTCAAGTAATAACTCATTTTCCTCTGATTCATTCATTTTCTTTGCAGAACAGCAATCCACAAAAGGTGCTTCTACAAGTGTTTCTAAACCAACAGATTCTAATAAGGTTTCCCATTCTTGAGGAAAAGTATGATGTAATTCAGCTAAGGTTGTTACCGTTTCGCTCCAAATTTTAGCTTCAGAATAAAGCTTTGCTTGTTCTAAAGGTACAGAATTATCAATTTGATTTTTTAAAGTCGAACTGATTTGAGTACGCAACAGTAGTCCACTGACAAAAACATCCTCGTTGCGATTCTCAGGATTGCAAATTAAAGCTAACTCCCAAACATATTCTTTTCCGGTTTCGAGGGTTTCCTGACCATTTTCGAGAGTTGTAGGTAATGCAAATTTGACGATTCCTGAGCGATCGCCAATCGCAAACGTAGTTTGATAAACTTGATTTCTGGATTCATCAAATAAAGTAAATTCGGCTGAGTCTGCCTCAGTTTCCGGAAGATACCAAAACACCGTGGGATTAGGACTAACAGTTGTCCCCACGTTATTTGCAGGCATTAACACGGTTAAAGGTGTTTGGGTGGATTGAACACATTGTACTCCTCGCGTTGCTCCTCCCGCCGTCCGAGCAGGTGCGCCGCGATCGCTAGTTTCGGGAAAACTCAAACTTACTTCCCATTGTTGCGGCAGTGCTGACAATGGTAACGGTACAGTAAAGCTAGATAATAGTGGCGAAAGTAGTCCCGCCATGATTAAAGGAAATTGAATCGATTTTGGCAAACCCATTGATTATTAATACTCCTATGCGCAAATTGAACTTATGAGGATAATTGAGAGATAACTATGGTTATTCTTCCTGCTAAAATGCTGGTCATGCTAGAGCCTCTGGTTTACCCAGACTGCTTTTGGCTAGTCCCAGTTCCACTCTTTAACCCCTATCTGACAACGGCGATCGCTACAAATAATAATTAACTGCGCTACAAAGGAATACAAGAGGTTGTGGCTGGATTTCGAGCAAAGATAACTTTTGCTGTTGATGTTGCCGAGATTAACCTTTGGCAATTATCCTGCTAATAATACACCTGTATTTACTTGTTAACCTGCGCCTATGGTTCATATTAAGCGGGTGGAACTCACCAATTTTAAATCTTTTGGTGGTACTACCTCAATTCCTCTTCTCGATGGCTTTACTGTGGTTTCTGGACCGAATGGTTCAGGGAAATCGAATATCCTCGATGCGCTACTCTTTGCTTTGGGACTGGCTAGTTCTAAGGGAATGCGGGCGGAACGGTTGCCGGATTTAGTGAATCACAATCAAAGTAATCGTCAGGGAACCGTCGAAACCAGCGTTACGGTGACTTTCGATTTGGCTGATAGTCTGGTGAATTTGCCAGTTTCAGCCGAGGGAAATGGTCATTTAGCCACTGAGGAGTCGGAAGTTATTCCTGAGTCGGAATGGAGTGTGACCAGGCGTTTGCGCGTAACTCAGGGAGGCAGTTATGCTTCGACTTATTACCTGAATGGCGAAACTTGTACAGCGACGGAATTACGCGAACAACTAAATCGTTTACGAATTTATCCAGAAGGCTACAATGTAGTTTTGCAAGGAGACGTGACGCGGATTATCACGATGAATGCGCGGGAACGTCGGGAAATTATCGACGAATTGGCGGGAGTTGCAGAATTTGACCGGAAAATTACTCAAACTCGGCTGACCTTAGATACAGTCAGGGAACGAGAAGAACGCTGTCAAATTATTGCACAGGAATTGAGCAAAGCGCGCGATCGCCTCGCCGCCGATAAAGTCAAAGCCCAAAAATATCAACAGTTGAAGCAAGAAATTCAACAAAAACAAACTTGGGAAGTCGTGTTAAAGTGGCGATCGCTACAACAACAACAAACCAAACTCCAAACCGAAATCGCTCAAGGACAACAAGAATCAACTCTTTTAACTCAACAACTAACCAATCTCGCCACCCAAATTGCCCAAACCACCGCTAAACTAAATCAACTCAACACTCAAGTCAAAGCCCTAGGCGAAGAAGAACAAATCGCCGTCACTGCCGAACTCGCCCAACAACAAGCCCAACAAACACAACTCCAACAACGCCAACAAGAACTTACTCAAACTGTCGCCCAAACTGAAGCCGAAATTACCCAAACTCAAGCTAAAATCTCCTCAGACCGCGAAAATTTAGCCGCAATTCAACAACAAAAAACGCATCTCGAAACCAACGAAATTACCACTTTCTCTCAGCAACAACAACAAGCCCAAACCAGCCTCGACGAATTACGCCAACAAGCCGACAAACTCGCCTCCGCTTCCGAAGCTTGGGTAACGGAACAAACTGCCTTAACACACAATCTCGATTCTCTCCAAGAAACCCTCGACCCCAAACGCCGGGAACAAGCCCAACTTAACGAACGTTATCGCCAGCTAGAAGCCAAAATTCAGCAGCAAACTGCCCTTTTAGCCGAAACCAAGCAAGAACTCGCCCTGAAACAACTCGATGGAATCGATCTCGAAGAGTCAGTGAACGCGGCTCAAACCAAAACCCAAAACCTCGCCCAACAATTAGCCGCCGCCGAACAAGAACGCACAATTCACCAAGAAACTCAAATCCGCTTATCGAAAGAACAACGGGAAAAACAACGCCAACTCGATAAACTCGAAGCTACCACCCAAGCCCAACAAGAAGCCCAAGGCACTTATGCAACGAAAATTATTTTACAATCCGATTTACCCGGCGTTTGTGGTTTAATTGCTCAACTCGGAAACACTGCACCTGAGTATCAATTAGCTTTAGAAATTGCGGCTGGTGGGAGATTGGGTCACATTGTCGTCGAAGATGATAGCATCGCCGCCGCAGGAATTGCTCTGTTGAAGGAAAAACGCGCGGGAAGGGCGACATTTTTGCCTTTGAATAAAATTCAGCCGCCACGTGCTTTTTCGACCGCAGGTTTGAGTTCTACGCGGGGTTTTGTGAATGCGGCAGTGAATTTGATTGAATGCGATCGCCGCTACCGCAATGTTTTTGCTTATGTTTTCGGTACTACGGTGGTGTTTGAAGACCTCGAAACTGCCCGCGCTCATCTGGGACAATTTCGGATTGTAACTTTGGATGGGGAATTACTCGAAGCTAGTGGGGCAATGACGGGGGGAAGTCGCCCAACTCACAATGCTTTGCATTTTGGGACGCAAACTACGGGGGAATCGGCGGAGGTTATCCAGTTAAAAAGGCGTTTGCGAGAAATTGAGGAACTTTTGGATCGTTATGAACAAATTAGTCAGGAAAAAAATGAATTTGTCAAGGGTTTGTCGCAGGAGTTAACGGAAAGTCGGCAATTTGCGCGGGAACAGCAGTTACATTTACAACAGTTACAACGCGAAATTGAGCGTTTGACGAATCAGCAAAATCAATTGTCAACTCAGTTAAGTCAGAATCGTCAAGAATTGGAGACAGCGACACAAAGATTGCAGAGTTTAGCGACGGAAATACCGAGTTTGGAAACAGAATTACAACAATTTCGCCAACAGTTAGCGGAGTTGGAAGCGTCTGGAACTCATAGCGAATGGCAAGCAAGTCAAAAACAGATTAAAGTAGCCGAACAGGAATTGCAAGCAATTTCCCAAAGTTTACGCGCAGCCGAGGTACAGTTACAAGATTTTGTGAATCAAGGTTCGCGTTTAGAAGAAAAGATTGGGTTGGGAGAACAACATTTACTGGAGTTAGGATCTCGGCAAATTGGTGTTAGCACTCAGGAAAGAGAAATTAAACAACAATTAGAGGATCTCGCCGCACAAATTAATGATACAGAACAATTACTGGCAAAATTAACCGAGAAATTAGGCGAAACGAAAAAAGAACGCGATCGCGTCGAGAAAGAATTAACTGCACAAAAAACCACCCAACAACAGCGATCGTGGTTACAAGAAAAACTCCTCGCAACTCAACAAGAACGAAAAGCCGCTTTACTCAGTTTACAAACAGAGTTAGAAACCCAACAAGCCGAACTCCCCAACCCCCTACCCGAAATTCCCCTACTGGTTAATCCGGAAAAAAACGACACTGGAGAAATTACTTTCGACAGCTTCACCGCTCAACTCGAACAACTCCAAAAAGAACTGCGCAACCTGCAAAAACGTCTCGAAGCAATGGAACCAGTCAATATGTTAGCCCTCGAAGAATACGATCGCACCCAAACTCGCTTACAAGAACTTTCCGAAAAACTCACCACCATCGCCGCCGAACGTACCGAACTCCTAGTCCGCATCGAAAACTTTACCACCTTACGCTTTCGCGCCTTCAAAGAAGCCTTTGATGCCGTTAACGAAAACTTTCAAACTATCTTTGCAACCCTCTCCGAAGGCGACGGCTACCTCCAACTCGACAACCCCGAAGATCCCTTCGCTGGAGGACTTAATCTAGTCGCCCATCCCAAAGGTAAACCAGTACAGCGACTCAGTTCCATGTCCGGCGGCGAAAAATCATTAACCGCACTCAGCTTTATCTTTTCCCTACAAAGATATCGTCCTTCCCCTTTTTACGCCTTCGACGAAGTTGATATGTTCTTAGACGGGGCAAACGTGGAACGATTAGCTAGAATGATTAAAAAACAGGCACAGCAGGCACAATTTATTGTCGTCAGCCTACGCCGTCCGATGATCGAGTCTGCGGAACGCACAATCGGAGTTACTCAAGCCAGAGGAGCTTATACTCAAGTGTTAGGAATTAAATTGTAACCTTCAAGGTTGTTATACGATAAATTAGCTTACTAATAGCAATTGTTAAAAAAACTACCATTTTAGACGAGATAAAAGGAAAGGATGCGAGAGCTTCAATTTCAAGACCCCATGACCACTGACAAAAATCGCCTGCGCTCAGAGTTGATTAATACTAAGGTAATCGCTAACAACAGTGCGAAACAGTTGGGAGTGGTAAAAGAACTCTTAGTAGATATCGACCGACGTGAAGTAGTTGCGCTGGGTTTGCGAGATAATTTCCTGGCTGTAGCAGGTATGCCCAGTTATATGCTTTTAGAAAGTATTACCAAAACTGGTGATGTGATTCTCGTCGATCATGAAGATGTCCTTGTCGATATTGATGTCGAGGTTTACAGCAAGTTAATCAACTGTGAAGTCATTACCGAAACCGGAGAACTCCTCGGTAGAGTCCGCGATTTTCAGTTCAATCTCGAAACTGGGACGGTTTCTTCTTTAATTATCGCCTCGATTGGTCTACCCCAAATTCCTGACCAAGTAATTAGCACTTACCAGTTACCAGTTGAGGAAATTGTCAGTAGCGGTCCAAATCGTTTGATTGTCTTTGAAGGAGCCGAAGATCGCGTCACTCAGCTTACCGTAGGCTTGTTAGAGCGTTTGGGTATCGGCAGACCACCGTGGGAACGCGAAGATGATGAGGTTTACTACCCGCCTGTGGCTAGTGCTGATAAACAACTTGGAACAGGCATTCCTTTGGAAACTCCGGCGAAGGCTCGACCTGTGGAAGCTAGGGTTCGTGAGTATGAGTATGAGGAAGCTTGGACGGAAGACGACGATTTACAGTACGCTGAAGCTCAACCAATGCCTGCGCGACAGCAGGAAACGATTCGTTACCAGGAATATGAGGATGAGTACGAGGAAGATAATTGGGGTGATGCTCCGGCGAATACGAGCTACGAAACACGAGCTTATGTGGAACCTGAACCTGCACCAAAAGAGTATGAATATGATGAGATGCAGGAGGATGTTTGGGATGATGATGTTAAACCTGAACCTTACGACCCACCTCGGTTGAATATTCCTGAGAAGACGAAAGCGCCGGAGTACGAAGAGGAAAGTTATTAGGTTTTTGGGTTAGTGGTCAAGAGTTGGTTTTAGTTGTTGGGGTGCATGATTTCATGCGCCCTTTGTTCATTAGTTGATTAGCTGCAAATATGCGGTAACGGCTTTTTCGACGCTGAAGTCACGCCATCTTGATGATTTTGCGGGTTCTCTGGGTGATAATAGTGCTGAGTGCATGGCGGTTGCTAAAGCGCTGAGATCTCCCACTGGGACTAGCTGACCGTATTTGCCATCTGCTAAGATTTCTCTAGGTCCGTGGGGACAGTCGGTGGAGATGACTGGAGAGCCACAGGCGATCGCTTCAATTAATACTGTCGGTAATCCTTCAAATTTTGACGACAGTACAAATACTGCGGCTTTGCTCAGATAAGCATAAGGATTTTCTACATATCCGGGTAACGATACCTCTTCCTCTAGCTCTAGTTCTTTGATTTCGGTTTCTAATTGTTTCCTTAAATTTCCTTCTCCTAAAATTATTAATCGCGCTTTTCCTGGGGATTCGGAATTAGCTTGTTTTTTTAACTCTGCAAAAGCCCGAATTAAAGTCGAAAAATCTTTTTCAGCAACTAATCTTCCAATTCCTAAAATCACAGGTGGTTGATTTTTTACCAACCAAGGATGAGCTAATTCTGCTTTTGCTTTCTCGAACAGATTTTCATCAACAACCGGATTATAAATAACTTGAACTGAACCAAGCTTTAATTGTAAATAATTTTCCAAACCTCGTGCCATTCCTGCGGAAACAGCTACAATAGCATCGGCACGCGGATAAAGCAGTTTTCGCCACCAATAAGAAATTTTATTTTGTAAATTCCCTGACAATTTCTGATCTTCAAACCAACTCAGATGTTCCACTAAAGCTAGATAAACTGGAACTCCTGCTAAAGTTTTTGCGATCGCCGCTACTCCATTCGCAATTGTTAAATGAGATAACAACAAATCGGGTTTTTCTCGGCGTAAATAACGAATTAATGGCGGCACAATTTTTAAAGCGCTGCTAGTACCACCAGTAATTTTTGCCTGCAAATCTACTACTTTTACTCCTTCAGGAACATCAGCTAAATAGGGCTTTCCTTTTTTACAGTCTAACACAAAATCAACTTTAATTCCGCATTCAATCATCCCTTTCAGTAAATTTATTACTACCCTAGTAATTCCACCACCACCAGCAGGATTTGCTAAAATTGCTACATGACTCGATTGCTGATTTTTCATCGTTTTTTGTATTTTTTGAGAGGTTTTGGGAGCGATTATTAAGAAGGAAAACAAAATTTAGGTTTTTCTTGCCTTGATAGTAATAGTTTTGCTAAAGTGCTGCTATTATTTGAGCTTAGATATCAATCTCCCTAATTAAGCTATGAAAAATTATACAGTTGAATCATTACTAAAAAATAATCAAGCTTGGGTGGAAGAGCAACTCGCTTTAAATCCCAATTATTTTCATGAATTAGCCGCAGGACAAACTCCACCCTTTTTATATATTGGTTGTTCTGATAGCCGCTTACCTTTGACTAAATATACTAACAGTGAACCCGGAGAGTTGTTTGTTCATCGTAACATTGGGAACCAAGTATCGTTGACCGATATTAATTTTCTCTCAGTCTTAGAATACGCGATCGCGCATCTAAAAGTCCAGCATATCATCGTTTGTGGACACTACCAATGTGGCGGAATTCAAGCAGCTTTGGAAGGAACAACTACTGCTTTAGTAGACAATTGGGTTAATCCAATTCGCGAACTATATTTAGAAACAAGAGCAGAAATTGACCTTTTACCAACCAGAGAAGCTAAACTAAATCGACTCGCAGAAATTAATGTAATCGCACAAGTTAAAAACCTTTACCAAACCTCAATTATTCGTGAATTTATGCGCCAAAATAAAGCTCCGCAAATTCATGGTTGGGTTCTCGAATTGAAAACTGGCTTAATTAAAAGTTTGAATATTGCTACTGAGGAATGGCAAATTTATCCTAGTTGTCGTTTGGCTCCTAAAAACTTACTAAAAATCTCAGCTAATTAAATTAATTGACAACAAAAGTAATTAGAATTAGCTACTCTTTTGCTTGTTTATTAAATCAGTTAACTAAATTAAT
>JAWQFW010000060.1:0-22105 GCA_035968095.1 Oscillatoria sp. PMC 1068.18 | reverse complement strand
GGGGATTGGGGACTGGGAAGGGGGAATTGGAGGAATTGAGGGAGTTTATATTGCTCAAATGTACTACTATTGTCGGCGCAGCCATCGCTAATTCATAATACTCACAACACTCCCAACACTCCCAACACCTCCCACACTCCTCTTTTGGGGATTGGGGGGGAGACAAGGAAGAGTAATTAATTCGCTATTTATTGTGCTTATTTCCCTTGTCTGGGCTTCTCTACATCCTTTTTGTCCCCCTTGAGGTGTAATCTCAAAAATAGAAATAGAATTGGTATCAAAGGGGACTAAGTGTGGCTAGTCAGGATGTTTTGCTGCTCAATGCGGTTCGGAGTGGTAATCTTCAAGAAGTGAAAAATCAACTTCTCCAAGGTGCAAACCCAGATGCAGTGGATTCTACTCAGACTACGGCGTTAATGTATGCTGCCCAAGAAGGATACACTAAGATTGCGCGATCGCTGTTGACTTGGGGGGCAAAGGTTAATTATCAAAGTCAACGCTATCAGTTAACGGCGTTAATGGTTGCTGCGGCGGCGAATAATCTTGATTTGGTGGAGATTTTTCTGGCGGCTTGGGCGGATGTGAATGCGACTAACGATGATGGTAGTACAGCTTTAATGATCGCTGCTTATAAAGGCTATCTACCAGTTGTGGAGATGTTGCTTGCTACTGGGGCTGATGTCAATATTCAAGATCGAGATGAAGATACAGCTTTGAATTTAGCTGTTCAGGCAAATAATTTAGCAATTGTGCAGCTTTTACTCTCTGCAGGTGCAAATCCCCATGCGGGTATTGGGAGTTTGGCGATCGCGGTTGGCGAAGGTTATCTTGAATGTTTGGAAGTTTTGCTTGCAAGTGGGGCAAAAATTGATTTTACCGATCCTGACGGTCAAAATCCCCTGATGCAAGGGGCTGTGTTGGGTAATTTTCCCATTGTGGAGAAGTTAATTAGTGCTGGTGCTGATGTTAATGCTCAAGACAAAGATGGCGAAACCGCTTTATCTCTGGCTGCGGATCGAGGACATTTGGATCTAGTCGAAACTTTAATCGCTGCTGGTGCTAAACTCGACTCCACTCCCCTAATTGCCGCCGCCTCTACTGCACAGCTTGAGATAGTTAATTTTTTACTACAAAAAGGTGTAAATGTCAATAGTCAAGATGAAGATGGCGATACAGCTTTGCACATTGCCGCAATTGAAGGTCATTTAGAGGTAGTTGAGGCGTTACTGAAATCGGGTGCAAAGGTTGACGTGAGAAACAAGATCGAGGATACACCTTTGTGGGTAGCAGCATTAGAAGGAAATACCGCGATTGTCGAAACTTTAGTGCGTTATGGTGCAGATGTCAACGTTGGCGATCGCCCAGAAACACCTTTAACCTTAGCATTTGCGGCGGAAGATTTAGAGTTAGTTAAAATTTTAGTGGCTGCGGGTGCAGATGTGAATACTCGCCAAATTAACGGCAAAACCTTATTGATGCAAGCCGCCGATCGTGGGAATCTAGCAATGATGCAAATTTTACTCGATGCTGGTGCTGATGTTAATTTACAGGATAACGCAGGTGCAACAGCATTAATGTGGGCAAGTCATCGCGGTTATGTGAAACCAGTGGAATTGTTGCTGAAGCGAACAGAGGTGGATCTTAATTGTAAAAATAAAGGTGGGTATAGCGCGATCGCGATCGCTGAATTCAACCAATATCCCCAAGTCGTAGAGTTATTGAAACAAGCCGGGGCTGAAGAGTAAAATTTTGCGGCGGGCTTGCTTACTTTGCCCGCTACGAAAAAAAATCTCACTTCAATTTCTATAAAGGTAATAAATCTTGATAGCGATTAAGTTCATAAGTAACAGGTTGCTTATGTTTAATAACCTTACCCTCCGCCACAGCTTGCTTCAACCAAATTCGCATTTGTCCAACCTGTACCTCCAACAATTTAGCCAAAGTCTTATCATCTAAAGGTTGCTCCAATTTCTCAAGAATCAAAGGTAAAACCGCTTCATAAATATTTTGAGGGCGAGATTTCGCTGGTAGACTTGGAGAAGTAATTTCAGATGGATTATTCCTAGCAACTTTAGTCGGTTCAACTATTGCTTCTGTTTCCAATTGACGCTTATTTTCCTCTGTTTCTCCTTCGGAAATAGCAATTTGTAAAAGTTCCTGCAAAGGTCGCTCCCAAGGAAGTTTGGGAAAATGTTTTGCTTGTTTCTTAATCAGTTGATAATTTCCTTCAGGTACATCTCCTTGCATTCGCACAAAAACCGGAGTATTTTGCATCTTTTTCAGTGCTTCCGTTGCACCAGCCCAAGTACCACCTTTTTCAACCAAAGAACTAATAACTAAAGCATAATTAGCTAAAGCATAAACATATTTATTTCGTCCCATTGCGTTACCAATACTGAAACTAGCATCAGGATCGTAAGGAGAAATTAAAGTTAATTGATTTTCTCGAATCCTGGAACGAAACTTACTCGCAACCGCCGCTTCACTCAAGCTACCTGCAAGCACCCCAACTGCCGTTCCTCCGGCTTCTAAGGCGGCTAACATCGCTGCTTGGTCAACTCCTGGCGCTCCCCCAGAAACCACCTGTATGCCTTCAGAAACGCAAGTGTGGACAACATTTTTCGTATAGCTGAGTCCCTCTGCATCCACCTTTCGCGAACCGACAACTGCTAATCCTCCTTGAGACAGTAGCTCAATGTTACCGATACCGTAGAGAATTGCGGGAGCAGAATGTTTTAATTTTTGTTTGAGACATTTGGGATAATGGCGATCGCTACGTGCTAAAATCCATAATCCTTGGTTTGTCCACTTCTCCACAGCTAAACTCAACATAAAACTGCGATTTAATAACGCAATTATTCGCTCCGAATCAACTTTACCAAAGTTAGTTTCCCTGAGTTTTTGACTACAAACTTGAGTCAGTAAATCTTTAGGAGTCAGGTTATTTTCTCTTAGCCAACCAGCAACAGAATTATACTCGCTCAAAGTCAAAGGTTGTGGTTTCGTTTGGCGGTTTTGACCAAAACTAGCACATAGTAGCAGAATAACTTGAGTATCAGGTTGTAACATTTGGCATTATTTTTGACAAAACTTGAGACAAATTTAAGTAATTTAAGTAAGAGAATTAATTGCTAACGCTAAAGGAAAAACTTGACCGCTTCCAGCTTGACGTAAGAGTGCAGCCACGACAGTAAATGTCCAACGAGAATCAACGAAATCATCAATTAAAAATACTGCACCTGGTTTAATTTTACTACGTTCGATCGCAAAAACACCATCTAAATTATGAGCTTGGTGATAACTATTACTCATTGTTTTTTGTAGTGAATTTTGCCGAATTTTTTCGACAACTGGAATGAAAGGTAAATTCAATTGAGTTGCCAGTCGTTGAGAAAAATTAGGTACTAATTCGGGACGATTTAAGGAAGGAACACAAGTTATCCAAGTTGGCATTGGTTCAGGTTGCCAACGTTGAATCATTTCAATTATACCTGGAATTAAAGCATCATCAAAATAGTTATCTTGATATTTTCCTTTCTTAACTAATTCTCCCCAACCTGCATCACCCCACAGACATAATCCTCGCCCAATTTCAGCTTGTAAATTATCTTTAATATTTCCCGAAAATCCATAAGTAGGTAAAGCATTTTTAACCCACCTTTTCCGAGGTTCAATAATTTGGTCACTGCGTCGGAGAAATTGAATTGCTTGGTTAACTTTTGCTGACGAGTAGTTAGTTGGTAATAAGTTTTCACCTAAACAAATTGCACATTTACCGCAGTTATTTGGCTGAGAATCATCTAAAGCTTCAGCGAGAAATTTCATCAAGCATTCTTGACTTTCCAGATAGTCTTGCATTTGTGCTTGTTCTTGTTGACGAATGCGAGTTAATTTCTCAATCTTTTCTAAATCAGGTTGATAATCAACTGGAGTTCTATACCACTGAGAATTTATTTTAGTGACCGGGGCAGGAGATGCTAAAGATAGTAGCTTTAAGACTTTCTCAATTTGTCCACGAGTAAGATTTAATTCTTCCTCTAGTTGAGGTACAGAAAAGCCATCGGATGCTTTATTCAAAGCATTTAAAACTTTTTCTGTATGAGCCTGGGGAGGAAAAGCAGTTTCGATAAAGTAGTCAGTAATTTCGTCATCTTCATCCCCGCTAAGAAGGATTCCATAAGCTTGTTCAACTGCTCTTCCCGCCCGTCCAACTTGTTGATAATAATGAACAACAGATCCGGGGCGTTGATAATGAATAACGAAGCCTAAATCGGGTTTATCGAAGCCCATTCCTAATGCGGTAGTAGCGACTAAGGCTTTCACTTGGTTAGCGATTAATTCGTCTTCTAAAGTTTCTCGTTCTTCATTTTCTAATTGACTGTGGTAAGGTTTTGCGTTAATTTTTTGGCTTTGTAACCAAGCGGCGACTCGTTCCGAATCTCGAACTGTTAAAGTGTAAATAATTCCACTTCCTGGTAAGTTTGGTAATTGTTCAGCTAACCATGCCATACGTGCAGCCGGACTCGGTAAATAGATATTTTGTAGTTGTAAACTTTGGCGAGTTAAGTTACCTCTAAAAACGCGCAAATTTGACCCTAATTGGGCAGTAATATCATCAACAACTCGGTTATTAGCTGTAGCGGTAGTAGCGATCGCCGGAAGATTAGAAGGAAGGGCTTGTAAAATCCTGGTAATACGTTGATAGTCGGGACGAAAGTCGTGTCCCCAGTCGGAAATACAATGGGCTTCGTCAACTACAAATAAACCAATATTTGCGGAGATTGGTAACAAGATATTTGCGCGAAAATTTTCGTTTGCTAATCTTTCGGGAGAAATCAGGAGAAGGTCGATTTTTCCAGCAAGAAGTTGAGTTTTGACTTGTTCCCAATCTTGGTAATTACTGGAATTAATTGTCGCAGCTTCAAGGTTGAGTCTAGTCGCAGCAGCGATTTGGTTGCGCATTAAAGCCAACAGAGGAGAAATTAGTAGAGTTGGACCGAAACCGCGATCGCGTAATAACCGAGTCGCAAGAAAATAAACAATACTTTTACCCCAACCTGTACGTTGTACCACCAATAAGCGATCGCGCAACTCAACTAAAGACGCGATCGCCTCCCATTGTCCTTCCCGAAACTTCGCTGTAGGATCGTTTAAGGCAAGTCGCAGCAGCCCGATTGTTCGATCTTGTAACTCATCTCTCATCACCACACCCCAAAAAAATCACTTAAATTACTTCAATTTAACAAAATATTTTCAAATCTCCAATCACTCCCCAGCAATTTTTCACTCATCCATAACCGCATCTCGATCTAACAAGAAAAGATTCCGTAACTGATCGGTATCTAATTCAGTCAGCCATTGTTCCCCTGCATCAACAGTTTGTTCAGCAAGTTGTTTCTTACTTTCAATTGTCTCACTAATTCGTTCTTCTAAAGTACCCGTACAAATAAATTTATGTACTTGGACATTCTGTTTTTGTCCAATCCGAAAAGCGCGATCTGTTGCTTGATTTTCTACGGCTGGATTCCACCAACGATCGATATGAAAAACATGATTTGCACGAGTTAGATTTAAGCCAGTTCCACCTGCTTTTAAAGATAAAATGAAAATTGGCGGACCTTGAGGATCGTTTTGAAATCGTTCCACCATTTCTTCTCGTTGTTGACGACGAGTTGCACCGTAGAGAAACAAACTTTCTACCCCAAGTTTTGCTTCTAAATAAGGTTGTAGTAATTTACCCCATTCGGAAAATTGTGTGAAAATTAAAGCGCGAGATCCTTCAGCAATTATTTCTTCTAACATTTCTTCCAAACGTAATAATTTACCGGATCTTTCCGCTTTACCGAGTTTGTTCTCCTTCAAATATTGTGCGGGATGGTTACAAACTTGTTTCAGTTTCATAATCAAAGTCAGAATTTTTCCTCGGCGTTGAATTCCCTCCGATTCGGCAATTTCTTCCAGAGAATTATCAACCAATTCTTGATAAATATTAGCTTGTTCTTCTGAAAGTCCACAAAAAACATTAATTTCCTGTTTTTCCGGTAAATCTTGAATAATATCTTTGTCAGTTTTCAAGCGACGCAAAATAAAAGGTTGCACCAGCGATCGCAACTGGCTCAAAGATTCGGGATCGCCATATTTTTCAATTGGAATCGCAAAGCGACGCTTAAAAAATTGCTGATTTCCTAAATAACCAGGATTGAGAAAATCAATAATTGACCACAATTCCGATAAGCGATTTTCCACAGGTGTACCTGTTAAAGCAATCCGAAAACCTGCGTTTAACTTTCGCGCTGCTTGAGACTGTTTTGCTTGTGGATTTTTAATATTTTGCGCTTCGTCTAAAACAATTCCTTCCCAATCAATTGCCGACAAAGTTTTTTCATCTCTAAACACCAAAGGATAACTGGTAAGAACCAAATCTGTATTCTTGACTTGTTTAGCAAATGTTTTTCCTTTTTTCCGTCCACCACCATGATGAATTACAGTAGAAAGATTAGGCGCAAATTTTTTAACTTCTCGTTCCCAGTTACCTAGTACAGAAGTAGGACAAACTACTAAAGTGGGTTTATTCAAAGCTGCTTGTTGCTTTAAGTTTAATAAAAAAGCAATTAACTGGGGCGTTTTTCCTAAGCCCATATCATCGGCTAAACAAGCACCCAAACTCCAACGTTCCAAAAAAGATAACCAACTAACGCCGCGAATTTGGTAAGGTCGTAATTCACCTTTAAATCCTTCGGGAGTTGCAATTAATTCGACAGCTTTATTTTCACCGAGATTAGTAATCAACTCTTGTAAAACACCAGTAGATTCAAAGCCGACTACTGGTAATTTGGCAATAGTTTCTCCAGTATTACTTTGGGTAAAACGTAAGGCATCTTCTACTGACAAATTCATCTGTTCATTGGTAGATGCTAAAATAGTTTCTGCGGCTTTAACATCAGCAGGTTGTAAAGCAATCCATTCACCATCTACTTGTACGAGAGGCGATTTTTGCGCTAACATTTGCTCAAATTCTTTTGAAGAAATCGTTTTATCGCCCATCGCTAATTCTAAGCGATATTTGAGTAAATTTTGTAATCCTAAACGTTCGCCTTTTTTCTGAGTAACTTCCGCTTGAATTTTGACACCAAGGCGTTTTTCACTGGTTCCGCGTGCTAAACCTGGAGGTAAAATTATTCCCAGTCCGTTATCTTCTAATTGCCAAGCTGTAGCGCGAATAAATTGATAAACTTCGATGGGATTTAATTGACAAAATTGCGGTTGTTTGCTATCTAAACTAGCTTCAATAGCTGGATATAAACGAGAAGCTAATCCTAACCCTTTGAGTAATGTTTCTTGAGGTTGTTTAATGATTCGCTCTTGGTAACTTAATTGTTCGACTGGATGCTGCCAAATATATTTAGCATCAATAATAAATTCTGGGTCGTCAATTGCTTGTAAACCATATTGTAATTTCCAATCTAACTGACCCCAATTTATTTCACCTTTAGTAGGTGGTACTAAAGACAAAGAAACCCGAAATTGATTTTGTTCGACTTCTGTAGAAGCAGGAGTGACTAAATAATCTTTGACGGGATATGTCCAATTTGTAATTGCTGTTTCTAAACGTTTTCCTGCTGTTGGTTCAGCTTCAAATTTAGCTGATGTTTGGGAAAGGGAATTTAACCATTGTTCGAGAGCAGAATCAGCTTTTGAGGGAGGATTGTTGGTTAGCCAACTACGCAATCTTGCATCGATTAAACTACGCAAAAAGTCCAAGATTAATTCTTTAGGTTTTGGGAATTCTGGCTGAGAAGCAGATGAGTCGCGATCTTTGGTTTTAATGGGGCGATAAGCACGACAAGCTCCAGGCATAATTTTAGCAAAGTTTTCCAGACGTGCTTGGTCTACAGAACTATCGAGTAAAGGTTGCCAACAACTGATTTGATTTCCTTGAGTATCTAAATGTATTCCGGGTAAAAATTTAGAGCGAGCAATTAAA
This sequence comes from Oscillatoria sp. PMC 1068.18, assembly GCA_035968095.1. GTDB lineage: Bacteria > Cyanobacteriota > Cyanobacteriia > Cyanobacteriales > SIO1D9 > IIICB1. The sequence continues at coordinate 14,121 of JAWQFW010000060.1, read as the reverse complement.
TCTAGACTCCAGCGTTGAATTTGTGACCAAAAGTTTAATTCTGCGCCTACATAAGCATCTGTGGCTTGAAAAGAACTGAGAGGTAAAGCTTGTAAAAAAGAGGAAATTTCTGAGCTATTGAAGCAAAAGCCTTCAACTTTCCAGCGTGTCAAAGTTTCTGTACCTGTTAACATTGTTCCTGACAAAACTGGCAGCAGTTCAGCTTTTTTGTTCTGGGAAGGAAGGGTGGCAATTAAAGCTTGTTTGTTAGCTGAAGATTTACTTGATTTTGAGAGAGCGAGTTTGCGCGAGAGCAAAAAGTCAGTTAACTCTTGATAACTCATTCCGTAAGGATGTGTCGGAGTTCCCACAGTCACAGCCGAATTTTCCACTGAGGCTTGACTACGCCATTTCTCTCCCCAAAGGAAGAAATAACTTTGAGTTCCTTCGTCGATCCAACTACCATGTAATGTTGCCATATCCTTATCAGTTATTCAGTTAATAGTTGTCAGTTACGAGTGGGTAGTGAGCATCTTCCCTCTTGTAAGTCTTCCAAGTTTTCCTAGTCACTCGCGATCTCAGTTGACAGACATAAATGTTAGGATTGCGACAGAAAAGGAAAAGAGAGAAAAAAAGGAAAAGCACTGAATGCAAGAGTTTGACAAGTCGATATCCTTTGATGGACGGGATATTAGACTAAAGGTTGGTTTATTCGCACCACAAGCTGGTGGTGCAGCTTTGATTCAGTCAGGCGATACAGCCGTTTTGGTGACAGCGACGCGCGCAGAGGGTAGGGAAGGGATCGATTTCTTGCCTTTGTTAGTGGATTACGAAGAAAGACTTTATGCCGCAGGTAAGATTCCTGGCGGTTTTTTACGTCGTGAGGGTCGTCCTCCGGAAAAGGTGACGCTCACTTCCCGTTTGATTGACCGTCCTCTGCGTCCTTTGTTTCCCCAATGGTTACGGGATGACATCCAAATCATAGCAACTACTCTGTCGATGGATGAAGAAATGCCGCCAGATGTTTTGGCGGTGACGGGGGCTTCGGTGGCAGTGTTGTTGGGGAAAATTCCGTTCCAAGGTCCGATGGCGGCTGTGCGCGTGGGGTTAGTGGGAGATGATTTTATCATTAACCCAACTTTTAGGGAAGTTCGAGAGGGAGATTTAGATTTAGTTGTTGCGGGTTCCCCAGATGGGGTGGTGATGGTCGAGGCTGGTGCAAATCAGTTACCGGAACAAGATATTATTGAAGCGATTGATTTTGGTTACGAAGCAGTTCAAGATTTGATCGAGGCACAGCAGGAGATCATGAAAGAACTTGGTTTGGAGTTGGTTAGCGAGGAACCGCCAGAGATCGATAATAGTTTAGAGGATTTCGTCAGAGAGCGGGCTACGACTGGGATTAAGAAGATTCTTTCGCAGTATGATTTCGCTAAAAGCGATCGCGACGCAGCCTTAGATCGGGTTAAGGAAGAAGAAGTGGAAACGGCGATCGCCCAATTGTCTGATGACGATCCGCTTAAAGTTGCGGCGACTGAAGATAGCAAGGCTGTCTCGAAGGTGTTTAAAAGTATCACTAAGGAGTTGATGCGATCGCAAATTGTCAATGATGGGGTACGGGTTGATGGACGCAAACTCGATGAGGTTCGCCCGATTTCCTGTCGTGTTGGGCTGCTTCCTTCAAGGGTTCACGGTAGCGGTTTGTTCAACCGAGGTTTAACTCAGGTGATGTCAATTGTTACTTTGGGTACGCCGGGAGATGCTCAAGAGTTGGCTGATGACCTCCATCCCCAGGATGAAAAACGCTATCTCCACCATTACAATTTTCCGCCTTTTTCCGTAGGGGAAACGAAGCCTTTACGTTCTCCTGGACGACGTGAAATCGGTCACGGTGCTTTGGCTGAACGCGCAATCTTACCTGTTTTGCCTCCCCAAGAAGAATTTCCTTATGTGATTCGCGTCGTCTCGGAGGTGCTTTCTTCTAATGGTTCAACTTCGATGGGTTCGGTTTGTGGCTCAACTCTGGCTTTGATGGATGCTGGGGTGACAATCTCGAAGCCTGTGAGTGGTGCCGCGATGGGTTTAATTAAAGAAAAGGATGAAGTTCGTATTCTCACCGATATTCAAGGAATTGAAGATTTTCTGGGGGATATGGATTTCAAAGTTGCTGGAACCGAGAGCGGGATTACAGCTTTACAGATGGACATGAAAATTACTGGTTTACCTGTGAAAGTGATTGCAGAAGCAATTAAACAGGCTAAACCAGCCCGATTACATATCTTGGAAAAAATGCTGGAGGCGATCGCTGAACCTCGTCCCCAACTCTCTCCTTATGCTCCCCGTTTGCTTACCTTCAAGATCGACCCTGAATTAATCGGTTTGGTTATCGGTCCGGGAGGTAAAACAATTAAAGGTATTACCGAGCAAACTGGCGCTAAAGTCGATATCCAAGACGACGGAACCATCACCGTTTCGGCTGTGGAAGCAGACAAAGCTGAAAAAGCTCAGAAAATTATCGAAGGCATGACCCGTAAACTCAATGAAGGAGATGTTTATGTCGGTCGTGTTGTCCGGATTATTCCTATCGGCGCTTTCGTTGAAGTGCTACCAGGAAAAGAAGGTATGATTCATATCTCTCAACTTGCCGATCGCCGAGTTGGTAAAGTGGAAGAGGAAGTAGCCGTCGGTGACGAAGTTGTGGTTAAAGTACGCGAAATTGACAGCAAAGGTCGCATTAATCTTACTCGCCTAGGAATTCATCCTGACGAAGCCGCAAAAGCTCGTGAAGCGCTAATAGAATAAGCAGAGTAGTTATTTTGTTCATTGTTCATTGTTCGTAGCCGATCTTTCGGCTAACTGCGAACTCTGAACTCTGAACAACTCACCGATAATTATTTTTTTTCTCAAAAGCTTGACAGAAAACCGAATAAGTGAATTAATCCTAATTCATTGATAACCTCGCCTTAACCCTAGCCATTGGCGTAAACTAAATTTTGCAAGATACATTGAAATCAAAATAGGGTTAAGCTGTGCGAAAAATTATTATTGCTGGTAACTGGAAAATGCACAAAACTCAAGCAGAATCTAAGGAGTTTCTCCAAGGGTTCCTACCTGAGTTGGAAAATACTCCCAACAAACGAGAAATTGTTTTGTGCGTTCCCTTTACAGATTTAGCTGTTGTTTCCCAAAATCTGCATGGTAGTCGAGTGCGTTTAGGCGCTCAAAATATCCACTGGGAAGATTCTGGAGCTTATACAGGCGAAATTTCTGGCTCCATGCTCAAAGAAATTGGTACAAGTTACGTTATCGTTGGTCACAGCGAACGTCGTCAGTATTTCGGCGAAACTGATGAAACGGTTAATTTACGTCTCAAAGCTGCTCAAAATCATCATTTAATTCCGATTCTCTGTGTCGGAGAAACGAAAGCCCAAAGAGATGCTCAGGAAACCGAAAATGTAATTATCAATCAATTGAAACACGATTTAGTTGATGTTGATTTGAACAAGTTAGTTATTGCTTACGAACCGATTTGGGCTATCGGTACTGGCGATACTTGTGAAGCAAAGGAAGCAAATCGAGTTATTGGGATAATTCGCGATCAATTAGATAATTCTCATGTTTCTATTCAGTATGGTGGTTCGGTTAAACCTGGTAATGTTGATGAAATTATGGCTCAACCAGAAATTGATGGAGCGTTGGTAGGGGGAGCTAGTTTAGAGCCAGCTAGTTTTGCCCGAATTGCTAATTATCAATAGTTCGTTTTTGGTCAGTGCTTGAGCGCTTTTTGTAAGTGCTGGCTACGACGACTTCGTAGTCAGCGCTTTAGCTCAGAAAAATCCTCAAGTTTTACTCAAAAATAGTTGATAGTTAGTGTATTGAGTCTGAAAAGCAAATTAAATTATTAAGTAAAAATCAAGTTAAAATCTAAATTTATTAATCGAAAAATTATTTTGTATCTGTGTTATTCTCCGTCTGAGAACAAGATATTGAAGGTTGATTTTTGATATTTTATCTTAAAAATTTACGCGAAAACAAAATTAATACTCAGTCGCACTTAACTGGAGGAGAGTTTTAGAAGATAAAGTGCAAAATCCTAAAAGATTTAAAAGAAATAAAGGACGTTACGTCTGGACGCAACTTCGGATAAATTACTGATAATAAACTCCTAGGCAAGTCTGAAATTATTCGACTTATCTTTAATAGTTAAGTACGCCAGAGAAAAAAGCGAATATTTAACAAAGAAAATCAAATGTTTAGAAAAAAGTCAAACTCTTGCTCCTAAAATTAAATGTTTTTGCTATATCCAACTAAATTTATTGGTCTAAATCTATGAAAGAATTAACAATTCGCGGACAACGTTTTTCCTGGGGAATTCGCTCTTATTTAATGGGTATTCTGAATGTTACTCCTGATAGTTTTAGTGATGGAGGTGAGTTTAATAATTGTGATGCTGCATTAGCACAGGGAGTTGATATTGTCAAGAGCGGCGGCGATATTATTGATGTGGGTGGGCAGTCAACTCGACCCGGTGCAGCACAAATATCTTTGGCTGAAGAAATCGAGCGCGTGTTACCAATTATACAAGCTTTACGAAAACAGTTGGATACACCGATTTCGATCGATACTACGAGAGCAGAAGTAGCGAAAGCAGCCGTTGAAGCGGGTGCAGATATTGTTAATGATATTTCTGGAGCAACATTTGACGAGAAAATGTTATCAGTAGTTGCGGAATTAGGTGTACCAATTATTTTGATGCACATCCGAGGAAATCCGGAGACGATGCAAAAGTTAACTGATTATCAGGATTTGGTAGGAGAGATTTATCAGTTTTTCGAGAGTCGAATTGCGGCTGCGGTGGAAGCAGGAATTGCGCGATCGCACATCATCATCGATCCTGGGATTGGTTTTGCCAAGAATTACGAGCAAAATTTAGAATTAATGCGCCGATTGAGTGAATTTCGCTCCTTAAATACGCCAATCTTAATCGGAGTCTCGCGCAAAAGCTTTATCGGACATATTCTGCATAAAAGTAATCCGAAAGAGCGAATTTGGGGAACGGCGGCTGCTTGTAGTGCGGCGATCGCTTCCGGTGCAGATATCATCAGAGTACATGATGTTCCCCAAATGTACGACGTTTGTCGCGTCACCGATGCAATTTGGCGAAAGTGATCGACCCCGAAAATGGGTCATCACTCTATCTCAGAGTAGATGTAGTTTTCCACAAAGGAATATAGCCTACCTCTATAAGTTCTACAAAGCCTTGGATTTATGTCAACAGATGGAAAAGGGCAATTGGGCTTTGCTGCGACTTGGGCTTTAGCCGTGGGGGGTATGGTGGGCGGTGGCATTTACACGGCTCTCGGCGTTGTGGTAGCGGTAGCCGTGCAGTGGAGTTGGTTGAGCTTTGTCATTGCAGGTATTGTGGCTTTGACCTCAGCTTATAGCTATGCCTTTTTATGCAACAAATTTGAGCAAAGTGGCGGGGCTTTTGAGTTCCTACGGGAAATTCATCAAGAAGGTATCGCGGGCAGTTTGTCTTGGATGCTCATTATTGGCTATGTGCTAACCATGTCAGTGTATGCCTACGCCTTTGGACATTATGTGGCTTTTGCCCTAGGTGCGGGGATTTGGATGACGCGGGGATTGGCGATCGCGATTATGGCGGCATTGATTGGCTTAAATCTAATGGGTACGGGCAAAACTAGTTCTGTCGAGATGGTGATTGTTGCGGGAAATCTCCTTATTTTAATAGGACTGGGTATTATCGGTCTGCTGCGGTGGGATTCCTTGCAATTAATCGCTGGGGTTGAACCCCGTCCCATTTGGGGTGCAGGAATTGGAGCGGCTTCTATTTTTATGTCCTACGAAGGGTTTCAGCTTTTGGCTTATGAATACAAGGAAATTAAGCAGCCCCAAAAAATTCTGTACCCCGCCCTAATTTCGGCGGTCATTTTCGCGATCGCGGTCTACGCGATGGTAGCGATTGGAGCGACAATGTTAGCAGGGGCGCTGACGGTAGTTGAGCAGAAAGAAGTTGCCCTATCCTTGGCGGCGGCGACAGTAGGCGGTCAAGTTGGTATTGTGGTGATGACTTTCGCGGCTGGATGTGCCACGGCTGCTGCGATCAACTCAACGCTGTATTCGACAGCTAAACTCTCAAGTCGGGTAGCAAAGGACGGCGAATTGCCTCGCTGGTTTGAACATCACAATCACCAGGATGTACCCGATCGCGCCATCATTTTCTTAGGTGTGCTGGCAACGTTACTCGCCATTGTTGGCTCTCTTGGGACTTTGGTAGAGGGGGCAAGCTTGGTCTTTCTCCTCACTTTTGGTACGGTCAACTGGATTGCGACTCAGCATTTAGAACAGCATCGCTGGATTCCTTGGCTTGGTGTTGGGGTTGCCGCAATCATCTCCCTGGTGCTGATTGCGCGATTGGCAATTTTAACCCCGATCGCACTCTTGCTATTGGCGGGGCTGAGTGCGATCGCTTTGGTGGGTCGCCCTATCATTCTCAAGCGCTTACAAACTGATGACTAGAAAATTTTTCAGAGGATTGAGATTGCTAATATTGGGGGGATTGTCTGCGGTACTAATCGCGGGGCTATGGCAAACTCCAGCCGTCGCCAAGTCTCCCGTCCTGATTCGGGTTGGTCAATTTATTGCTGATGCCGATCTGAGCGTACAGTTACAATCTCAGTCGCATCCAGAAGCTACTGTGACTTTATCGTCGTTAAAGTATAAACAAATTTCGGACGATCGCTCCCTGCCCGCCGGACGCTATCTTGTAACGGTGCGTGCCAACGATCGCATTTTATTACAGTCGATTTATGGTTTAGCGGCGGGCGATCGCTACACGCTGGTACTTTATGGTATTCAGTCCGAATCTACCCCAACGAATGCCCGCACTGCGATCGCGCAACTTCAGTATATTTTTGGGGGGATAGATACCCACTCTGTGAATGGCTATCTTCCCCAAATGCGATTACTCGGCGATCGCTTCAGAAGTCCGTCTCGCAATCCCCAAGTTCGGTTGCTCCATTTAGCTCCTGGTGTTGTTCCTCTCAAGATTACCCTACAAGCAGGGAGCAAACCGTTGCTATCTCAGACGTTAACTTACGCCAACAGCACTCAAGTTACGACTATTCCTAGGGAGGAGGTCGTGCTTTCGGCTTCTCTACACCAACAAATCCCCAATGTGGCTTCTTTGTCCTTAACGCTATCGCCCCAAACCGTGAATGATATTTTCATTGTGGGTGGTTTGGTAAATTCTCCTGCGGTTGAAGTTGTTGTGGCGAATTCTGGCGGTGGTCAATAAATATAAAAAAGAAGCGACTGAAGCCCAAAAGAAACTGCGAGAATTACCAAAAGCGGTTGATAAGTTTAGGATAATGACTTCTTCGCTAGCCTCAACCTCCCCTAGCTCAACAAACACAGCCACCAAAAAGCCGGGGTGATGCCCCAGCTTTTATGGTTTTATTGGCTCAGTTTTAAGTTAGAAACTGTGCGCGTGCAGTACCTCAGCGTCACAGAGATAGGCGATACCTGAATAATCGTCGAAAAACTGCGCTGCGATTTCATCAGAAATCTTCATAGCCAGATCCCGATTGCGGGTGAGGATCTCGAATTTTATATTCGACTGAGTGTCAGAAACAGAGGGTTGTCCCGACGAGCGCACGTTCCGACTGCCTTTACCGCCAGTTTCCATCACCGTATATCCGGTAGCCCCGGCTTGGTCGATGATCTTGGATATCTTTTTCAGCAGTACCTTTTCCGTGACGATGACGAGCTTGTGAGCTTGCTGGGTCATGTTGTCTACCTCTCGATGTGTGTATTCATTAAACTATATAGAAATTCAGAAAAACGGCAGCAACCTGCGCTATCGCGCCGATCTAGCCGCCGCATTGGTCGCTGGACTAGGGAATACCCACAGACCGCGACCTGTCTAAGATTAACTACCCATTAGCCCCTGGGCAAGCCCGACGAAGAGCGGTATTCCTATGGCGATCGCCACTGGCGTTCCGATGGCTGTGGACGCGCCGATGTAGGCGGAGGGATTGGCTGACGGGATACCTGCTCGCAAAGTGGGCGGTCCTGAGATGTCTGAACTGGAGCTAGCAATGATGGCGAGGAGCGCGACACCACCAGGGCTGAAATCTGTGGCGTAGTGGGCAATCATACCAAGACCGAAGGCGATAAACCCATGCAGCAGAGGTGCCAAGAAGGCATAAACGGCGTACCACTGCGCCACTTTGCGAAGCTCATTAATCCTTGACCAAGCCTCCATACCCATAACCAGCATCAGTATCGAAAGCAGACCACGGAAGAGGGGTTCGTAGAATGTGTCAACAACACTTTCTGGCCGGGTTAGCAAGCCTAGAGCGAGGCCGAGCAGCAGTGCCGATAAGGCAGATCCCTCAAGGCTTTCCTTCACGATGGGCCATATTTTGACCTGCTCGCGCTGCTTGCTGGGATATCCGCTTGCGGTAATGCGCTGCTGGCTGCGATACTCCTGTCTGGTGGTGGGATACTCCTGCTGGCTGGGATACCCGCCTGCGGTAACGGTCTGCTTGCTGAGAGCCTCCTGCTTGCTGAGAGCCTCCTGCTTGCTGAGATCCGCGCCTGCGGTATTCCGCTTCTTGCTGAGATAAATGCTGGCCACGACGATCGCTGTCACGAGCGCTGGGATGTCCATGAAGGGATAGAGTGCGCCAGCCCAGGGTTCGTATTCGATTTTTTGCGCTTCCAGTACCGTTATCCCGGCGGCGAGGGTAGAACCACTCACCGCACCGAACAAGCCCCCGGTCGCAAGGGCATCCACGGTTCTGATCCCCGGCAGTTTGGCCAACGTGTAGCTCGCGATGAACACGATCAGGATACCTATTACCACGGCGAACAGCGCAGGCAACAGCATCTGAGCCAGATTAGCCTCGCGGATCGCCATGCCGCCCTTCAGCCCGACTTTGATCAGCAGCATGAAGACGATGAACTTATAGATCGCATCTGGAATTTCCAATTTGCTACCGAGGGCGGCAATGATTATACCACCGATCAGAAAGCCGAGTGTCGGGGACTGCAACTGCGCCCCAAATTTCGTCAAGAAATCGGACAAAAAATCCACTTTGTAATTCCTCCTTAATTTATTAAATAGTCAGGGTCACAACGGTAGGCAAGTCTAGCCTCCAATCTTGGGTGACTGACTCTACGCATCCCGGTACACCTGTTGCTGGAAGCTCAGGTTTGGCTCCAGTAAATGCAAACGATCGCGTTAATCAGTGGTGATTCGTAAAGTTAGTTCAATTGCAGCAAATGTAAATCTGATCAACACCCAAAATCAAAATTAAACTTAGACATCAAAATAAAAACGGGCTAGAAAAATATCTCTAACCTAGAGGCAATCTAGCAGTGAAAGCTAAAGTTAATCGATAAACTTCATCTACTGTTTTCATACCAGCCCGTAGCATTATTAGTCTCGAAAGAAACCAGATGCTCGGTGTCATTAGATTATTCAGCTTGCTTTGTCTAAACTCACTAGCATAGATATTTTACTATTAGTTTTTTATCTTTGATAGTAAAAAATCTATATTAAGAATATACCAACATTTGGTGACAAAACCAAGTACAGAAAGATTAATAGTTAGAAAGTTTTACTTAAGTAAAACTAATCTGCTCAACCCCTCATGACGAAGATCTTGCATCCTAATCTAGGAAACACCCGTGAGCGAGACGCTCGCACTAAACAAACAAAAAAACACCCCCTAATGAGAGGGTGTGAACATGAGCTATTCAAGAATGAACACTCAAAAATAACTTAAAAGTTACGCAAAATGATGGTTTAAACCGATTTCTGCGGCGGAACGGCTCAACATTGCTTCTTGGCGGTTCCGGTTGGTGCGGGTACGATCCATCATTAATGTACGAGCTTTATCTTGCGTAGACAAAGCAGGCGCTTTACCAACTTTGACGCTCTTGTCGCTAGTAGTTTGTCCTACTTGATAGGTGACACCACGATAGGTCAAATTCTTTGTCGGTTGTAATACTGGGGGCTGCTTGAGATTGCGAAAACGCCAATCCATTCCCCGATATTTACCGCCAACTTCGCCTTCGTTTGTTTGGGCAAATGTTGGATTGTAGTCGTAGTTTACGCCACGATATGTAAGTTTCATGCTTTTCGCCTCCAATTCTTAGTTGTAGAGATTTGGGGCGCGTTCCTTCGGGTTTTTCCCTACTTCCGTCTCTCTAAAAAGTTATCTAGAAAGATGAACGTTTTTTATTTCTGTATTCAATGTAACAGTTTTGCAGAAAAATGTCAACTTTTAACAACACTTCACAAACTGGTTTTGAGATAAGCTAGATATAATAAAAGTTTGCCTTGAAGTCGTCGGAGGGTAGTAGATGGGAAAAACACCATCAGGAATCAAAGTAGTCAGCAACAATCGCCAAGCCCGATATTTGTACGAAATCCTCGAAACTTACGAAGCAGGAATTTCTCTGACGGGGACAGAAATCAAATCCGTGCGGGAGGGAAGAGTTAACCTGCGGGACGGTTATGGGATTTTGCGAGGGGGGGAAGCTTGGTTGCTCAACGTGCATATTTCTCCTTACCAAGCCAGTAGCGAGTATTTCAATCACGATCCGACACGCAGCCGAAAATTACTGCTGCACCGCCGAGAAATCAGTAAACTAATCGGACAAATACAGCAGAAAGGATTAACCTTAGTACCTTTAAAGATGTATATGAAAGGTAACTGGGCGAAAGTAAGTCTCGGCTTGGGTAAAGGGAAAAAGATTTACGACAAGCGCGAAACGATCAAGAAACGTCAAGACAAGCGCGAGATGGAAAGAGCAATCAAAAACTATTAATCTTTTCAAGTTTAACGACGCGCTGGGAGATGTTCTCGGTTGTAATAGAAACTAGCGACGATCGCCAACATTAGCCACCAGAGAAGATTAATTTGGGGACGATACCAAACTGTATCGAACAAACCTTGAGCCAACATTCCCGACATCGCAGCTAAAGCAGCCAGTAACCAAAAAGCCTCGCGATTCATCGTTTGACGCAGATGCAACATGAGGCGAACACCTTGGTTGTAAGTGACGATAATCAGCCAGAGAAAGACAGCAAAACCGATGAAACCTGTTTCCACAATAATCTCCAGAAAAATCGAATAAGCACTTAAAGCCGTGTATTTCGGACGCATATAGAGAGGATAGATTTTGTTGAAAGCATCATTTCCTGGACCGATACCAAGAATCGGGCGATCGCCGATCATCTCAAACACAGCTTCCCAAACATTGAGGCGAAAATTATTACTGCTGTCATTACGCCCTGCAAACATACTCATTACCCGCAAGCGCAAAGGTTCCACAGCGACGATCCCCAAAAGTAAAACACCTGCCATCGTCCCAAAAACCAGAGGTAGCAGCCACCTGCGCCAAAAAGGACTCAAATAAGCATCCCACCAAAAACGGAGCAAAAGCCCAAAAGTAAACAGTAGCGCCAACATTCCAATCCAACCACCGCGACTGTCAGTGTAATACAAACAAGCCGAGTTTACCAAGACCATTGTCACAGCTAGAATTCTGGGTAAAAGCCTACGCCAGACAAAAACCGCCGCCATACTGAGCGCGATCGCGCTCATCAGATAACCCGCCAATAAATTCGGATTACCCAAATAACTATAAACCCTCGTAGTTCCTGCTAACTCCGAAGTTGGGTCATTCCAAGTCGCCAACTGTTCCACCCCAAAACGCTCTTGACGAACGCCATAAAGACTCACCAGCAAAGCAACATGAAGATAAACCCCAATAATCCAAGAACGTAGCTTCTGATGACGCAAAATCAGCGAACCAAGGGCAAACAAAAGCAAATAAAGCGTCAACTTTTGCCAACCAGAAAAAGCCGCCTCCTTCACCGGAGAGAAAGCCGTCGCCACAGTCGCGATCGCCCAATACAATAACACCAACAAATGAATCGGAGTTACAGCCGGAGGCGTATCATCCGAAACCGTCAGCAGCATCCAATAACCAGCACAAGCAATGAGCAAAACCCCAATCAAACTCGTCGAAACAAAAGGACTTAGCCCAATCACCAAACTAATCAGCAAAGCCCCAATTGGTTCTGCCCATTGTAATAGCCAGCTACCAGTCCGCCAACCCCGCAACCAACCCACTAATTTATATAAATAGCTAGAACCGCGCCAGCGATCGCCGCGCAAATTTGAAAGCGTAAATCTTTGCCAAGCAGCATTCATGGGTTTGTTTTCCCGAAAATTTTTCCAGTAACAATTTACAACGGTTAACTGACTAAATCTTCAAAGTTTAGCTGATCCTTTGGCAAAAACCTCAATTGAAACGCTCATTTCCTAATTAGGCTTCGGCTGGAAGCATTTGGGGCAGATTGATAATATAGCGATAGCCATTATCTTGAGAACCTTGAACAAAAACCACACCCCCGTGCATTTCCGTGAGATGACAACAAAGTAATAAGCCCAAAATTTCGCGAGATTTGTCCGTAGTAGACTTATCCTGCACTTGTTCCGCTTCGAGCAAAGCAGAATATAAAGAAGCACTCGATAAAGTCGAGCGATTACCTGTTTTCACTCCCACAGAAACAAATTCGTTAATTACTGACGGGTGGAGAGTTTCATTTCCCAAGATAGTCGCATAAATTTCGGATTCCGGTAAACCTTCTCCTAACCAAGGATGAGAAACCCAAACAGCAATATTTAACTTATTAATTTTCCGAGAAACATGAATTCGCACCTCGCTACCTGTTTCTGCGGAAGCGATCGTACTCGCAATTAGATAATGTAGTGCTTGCCGTACCTTATTTTTATCTAGTAACCAAATCCGATTTCCCGGTTCGACTGATAAATGAATCTGCTGTTGGCGAATTTTTGCTATTTTCTCCAAGTTATTAACCGCCTGCTGGCAAAGCATCTCAATATCTACAGAATGCAATTGTAATTGCTGAGAATCTTCCTTAGCGATTTCGAGATTGACAATTTCTTCTACTAAGGACAAAAGTTGTTCGCCGCTATTGTGAATGACCCCCAAATATTCCTTTTGTTTGTTAGTTAAAGCTCCGTAAACTTCTCGCTCTAAGACACTGGTCATCCCCATCACAGAAGTTAAAGGAGTTTTGAGTTCTTGTGCTAATTGCATCAGCAATTTAGCTTTAATCTGGTTAGTGGAGTTGGCAGTAAACGAAGCACGAGAATCCCAGGTTAGTTGATTTGACTGGGAATAAATACTTTGGTTGGGAGAAATTGATTCACCTACTTTCGTTGAAGGTAAAAACGGGGAGTTTTCAGTTGTTGTCAGCAAAGATGGGGGGAGAGAATTAGCTCTTAGGTAGCGGTTGCGTTCGTGTTCGCTCAAACACCAACGAGCAGTAATTGTTAAAAATTCGACATCACGAGGTGTAAACTGACGCGGAACAGCATCCATCACTGCTAGAGTACCTAAACAAATGCCTTCTGCTGTCAGTAAAGGAACGCCCAAATAAGCACGGATTCCATAGTGTTGAAAGAGGATAGTTTGAGCAAAAACTGGATCGAGTGTCGCATCAGCGATCGCTAAATAATTTTGAGAATCGACTACATAACTACAAAATGATTCATGGCGCGGTAGCTGACGAGATGTGGCTAACTGATTCATTAAGCCAATACTAGATAAACCTACCGTTGATTTTAGCCAGACTACTTCTTCTACCATCAAGCCTAAAAAACAAATTTGCGCTTCAAGGTGGTTCGCCGCAGTTTGAATAGCTTCCTCAAATACCGGAGGTGTCTCAGCTTCTAACAAACCTAAATTTCTCAGCACTGCTAGTCTTTGCTTTTCTCGCGCTGTTGGCGTTAAATCATCTAGACGACAAAAAAGTTTATGATTTTGGTTAACCATGCTTGCCCCTAACCTTACCTCTGCTACTTGCATCTCTTGCGCTCTCAAACTGTTTCGGGATTTGTTTGCTTATCTTTAGCTTTCCCGTTTCACTATCCCCAATCAACATCTTGAAAAAATATTGGGGATTGGGGTTTTCAGTGACCAGTTATCAGTTGTCAGTTATCAGTCCTGATTGGGGACAAGGAAGATGGGGAAGATGGGGAAGATGGGGAAGATGGGGAAGATGGGGAAGAT
>JAWQFW010000059.1:0-22495 GCA_035968095.1 Oscillatoria sp. PMC 1068.18 | reverse complement strand
TATTAGTATTTTTAGCGGAGCCGGAGGACTAGATATTGGCTTTAAAAAAGCAGGATTTTCTCTGTGTGTCTGTGTTGAAAGCGATCCAGTTTGCTGTGACACCCTAGCCACTAATCTCAAAAATGTACCAATTATTTGCAAAGATATTCGAGAAGTAACAACTCAAGAAATTTTAACTACTGCGGGACTCGAACCAACAGAAGCTAGTTTAGTAATTGGCGGTCCTCCTTGTCAACCTTTCAGTTTGGCAGGTAATAGACAAGGAATTTACGATCCTAGGGGAACTCTTTTTTATGAATTTGTTCGCGTTGTTCGCGATACTTTACCTGCTGCCTTTTTAATGGAAAATGTATCAGGATTGTTAAATTGGAATCAGGGACAAGCAGTAAAAGTTATCCTAGAAGCATTGAGTAAACAAATTGCCTACCAGGGAACCAAATATCAATATATAGTTGAACCACCGCAAAATCTTAATTCCGCAGATTTTGGAGTACCGCAAATTCGCAACCGAGTCTTTTTTGTTGGTAATAGATTAGGTAAAAATTTTAAATTTCCCCAACCTACTCACTACGACCCAAACAAGCATCCACTTCTCCAACCTCATTATCAAAATGTTGGTGATGCTTTAGCTAATTTGCCACCAGCAGATGAACCGTCAGAAACAGCGAAAAGAGTTGCTAAAACTATTAAATCACGAAATCAGTCACTAGGATATGAGTAAAATCAAAAATCACGTTGTAACTGCCCATTCTCCTACTACTATTGAAAAGATTAGAATGGTTGCTATTGGCGAAAAACTAAGCAAGTTAAAAACTACTTTTGGTTCTACTTATCGACGCTTAGATCCTCATAAGCCTTCACCAACAGTAACAAGAAGTGGCTATCGAGATTTTATTCATCCTTCTTTAGATAGAATGTTAACTGTTAGAGAATTAGCAAGGCTACAAACTTTTCCTGATGAATGGGAATTTAAGGGAGTTAGATTAGATTCTTACAGTTCCAAGCGTAAAACTAATATGACTCAATTTGGACAAGTTGGTAATGCCGTACCTCCGCTCCTTGCACAAGTTTTAGCTGAGGAAATTAAGCAACAGTTTTTTCTTAAGTTATGACTAATTCAGAGGAAAAGATAGATATCCGAGATATTAAAGCTCATTACACTCTTCGTTCTAGCACGTTTGTAACTAAATTAAAAGAATTATCTTTCTTCAGTTTTAGAACTAGAGTTGAAGCTTTAGCTAAAATAGATGAAGTTTTTAGTTGGACAAAGAGAAATGAATGGGGAATTTCTGAAGTAGCTTGGGAAAAAACTTTAGAAGCAAATATTTCTCCTCTGTACTTATTTTTACATCCTAGAATTTTGTCTGAACAGCCGGACTTGTTAGCATATTATCGTTCGATTGCTCTTTTATCGCAAAAAGGTTTCAAGAAAATCTTGTCTATTTCTATAGAACAAATTGAGCAAGGGGGGCGAGTACCTAATCGAGAAAATAGTTTAAAAATATGCTTTTTGATTAATGAATTTGTAAGTATTATTATTGAAAATAGAGAAACTATTAATTTAGAGCAAATTTTAGGAATGATGTTTGCTAGTGCTGGCGCACAAATTCAGGGTGCTTGGAACAATGCTATTGGTTTAGAAGGAGAATTGTTAGTCAAAAAATTGATTATTCGTAGATTGCTTAATCAAGGTGCTATTAAAGCGTTTAGTTTACTCAACAATCAAATAGTAACTGAGCTAGAAAAGCCTCTAGAGTTAGCTAAATTTATTAAAATTTTACTACTAAACAACCAAGGTTCAATTGTCTTTAGAAATGAGCCTGATATAGCAATTTACGATCGAAATGGTATTCTTAAAGGAGATGTAGAAATTAAAGCAGGTATTGATACAGGTGGTGCGTTAGAAAGATTAGGAGCAGCGATGAAGTCTTTTGAAAACACTAGACGAGAAAATCCTAATTGCGAGTGCTTTTATTTATGTGGATGTATAACTAAAGAAGTTACTAAACGAGTTAATCAAGCCACAGATTTTGCCACGATGTATACTCTTAACGAGATTATTTACGATTTGGAACAGCAAGAAAATTTTATCAACCATCTACTTGCTTTATCTTTTTCCGAATAACGCATAAATGAGATAGATTTATTTTTTCTAGTATTAAAAAGCTATTAAGAACTTACTTGAAAAAATTTTTGCAATCTTTTACTGACTGGTTGGTCACTAACTATACCATTTTTAACATAGGCTTTGGCTAAAGTTTTTAAAATCTGTAAGTGATAATTGCTAGCAACATCTATACCTTGAGATACTTCTATTTGTTCCTTGCTAACTTTTTTTCTTTGCTTTGGTGACAAATTACTTAATAAATCGAAAAGCAATTCTTCATCAAGAAGTTTTTGTAAATAGTCTGAAGTTAACAATGGTTGTAACCGTAGATAACGTTGATTATCTTCGTAATTACAAACTATTTCTCTGGTAATATATTCGTGAATTTCTAAGGAAGCATCCATCAAAACATCAACGATTTTACCTGCCCATTGAACAACACCCCAACCTCTAACTTTTTCATAAGGAAAGGGGTTAATCATTTCGCCAGTTCCAAGAGAAAGAACGGCTAAATCGCTAATTGGCAGGTTTAATCTGAGGGCTTCAGCAACGGCGCAAGCCGCAGGGTTATTTGCGCCTAAGCCTCCATCGACGGCAGAATAAAGAGTGTTTCCTGCGGTATCTGCGACTCGATAAGGGGGAAAAAAGGTTGGGGCGGAAGCGGAACAGACGCAAGTTTCCCAAAGAAAAAGATTGGCGTAAGGCATTTCGTGTCGCCAGCTTTTAAAGACAATTGGTTGGCGGCGAATTGTATCGTACGAGGGAATTAATAAGTTTGGTCGAGAACTACCTGCGGGTGTAACTTCAGCAAGGGTAATTTTACCAAATTGTTCTTGTAAGACTTTGATGAGTCCGTCGTGAGCAAATTTTGGTGCAGAAATTCCATATTTAAGAATTATGGGTATTCTTTTCGGTGATAAATATCCCCAGGTTCCCCAATAGGGAAAAATCAGATCTGTTTTTGTGGTATATAATTCAACGAGTTGTTTGGCTGTCATGCCGATACTAATACCAGCCGCGAGGATTGAACCAGTAGAAGTTCCGGCAATTAAATCGAAGTATTCGTGTAAGGGTTGGGGATAAATTAGTTCCTCGAAATATGTGAGTATTTGGGCGGCGATAATGCCTCGAATACCGCCACCGTCTATACTGAGAATGCGATATACCATATAAATTGATTAATTACGATATTTAATTTTGATTCAAAAATATTTTACCATTGAAGTAAATTATTGATTGATTAGTTTTATTTACCGTCAATTTGCTGAAAATTGTTTTTTTGTTTGAGATGAGTTCAGAGATATTTTCGGGGTAATAAAGTTAACTCCTCTAGAAAAGAAAAGAGGAGTTAAGCGTTGATTCTTGGCAATCAACTCGATTTTTTTGTGGAAGTTTTTTTCCGGGTACGAGTTGATTTTTTGCTAGATTTCTTTTCTGCTAATAACTCTAGGGCTTTTTCTAGGGTTACTTGTTCAGGTTTTAAGTTGTCGGGAATGGAGGCATTGGTTTTCTTATGTTTGATGTAGGGACCGTAGGGACCTTCGTAAATATTTATGGGTTCGTTGTCTTCAGGATGATTTCCTAGTTCGCGCAAGGGTGTTTTAGCTTTTCTGCCGCCGCCACCGCGTCCGCGCTTGGGTTGAGCAAGAAGTTCTAATGCACGTTCTAGCTTAATTGTCAAGATATTGTCTTCGGCTTTGAGGGAACGATAATCTTTGCCTTCCTTACCGCGATCGCAAACCACGTAGGGTCCGAAACGTCCTAATCCGGCTTTTACCTTTCCCCCGGTTTCTGGATGAACGCCAAGAGTTCGCGGTAGAGAGAGTAAACCAAGTGCCATGTCGAGGGTAACATCTTCCGGTTTAGTATTTTTCAGTAAAGAAACTTGTTTGGGTTTCTTGTTAGTCTCACTTTTATCGCCAAGCTGGACGTAGGGACCGTATTTCCCGATGAGAATATAGATTGGTTCACTTGTTTCGGGGTGTAAGCCAATTTTTTCAGGACCTTCGGTTTTTTGACGCAGTAGCATCTCCACTTGTTCGGGATTGAGGTCTGCGGGTGTCAAATCTTCGGGAATAGAAGCAGTGACAGCACCGCTACCGTTTTCGGCTTCGATGTAGGGTCCAAATCTGCCAATTTTAACTTTAGCATCGAGATTATCGAGCGCGATCGCCTTGGCTACAGTGGGGTCAATTTGATTTTCTCGTTCTTTAACTTGATGTTCTAAACCCTGTTCTCCTAAATAAAATTTTGTCAAATAAGGTAGCCACTTAGCTTCTCCGGTAGCAATCTCATCAAGAGTTTGCTCCATTTTGGAAGTAAAGCTAGTATCTACCAAGTCAGGAAAATGTTTTTCTAATAAACTGCTCACTGCGAAGGCGGTAAAAGTGGGAATTAAAGCATTTCCGCGCATTTGAGCATAACCTCGGTCGATAATCGTGCCAATAATACTGGCGTAAGTGGAAGGACGACCAACTCCTTCACTTTCCAAAGTTTTAACCAAAGAAGCTTCAGTATATCTAGCGGGGGGTTGAGTTTCGTGGCTAATGGCTGCTAACTCTTGACATTCAGGATTATCCCCCACTTTTAATGGTGGGAGATTCACTTCCTGATTTTCGATCGCCGCATCAGGATCGTCAGAACCTTCGACATAAGCGCGGAAAAAGCCGGGAAAATCAATTCGTTTCCCAGAAGCGCGAAAACCTGCATCTTCCACATCCAGATTAACTGTAATCATGGTTAATCTGGCATCCGCCATTTGCGTAGCAACTGTCCGCTTCCAAATGAGATCGTAAAGCTTCAGTTCGCGGTCAGCCAAACCCGTACTTTGGGGAGTCCGGAAAGTTTCCCCAGCCGGACGAATCGCTTCGTGGGCTTCTTGTGCGCCTTTACTTTTCGTTTTGTACTGACGGGCTTGGGGCGAAAGGTATTCCTTGCCATACATTTGCTCTACACAGCTTCTCGCCGCCGCGATCGCCTGATCGGACAAATGTACCGAATCAGTACGCATATAGGTAATAAAACCCTTCTCATAGAGGCTTTGGGCTGTCCGCATCGTTTCTCGCGCCGACATATTTAACTTACGGTTAGCTTCTTGTTGCAAAGTTGAAGTAGTAAACGGTGGGTAGGGTTTGCGTTTCGTTGCCCGTTCATCGATTTCGCTAACTCGCCAAGTTTTCTCCTCCAAGCGTGACTGCAAAGCTTTCGCTTCAGTCTCATTCAGCAAAACCACATCACGCCCTGAAGCAATTTGACCTGTATTTTGGTCAAAATCACTACCCGTAGCAATTTTTTTCCCAGCCAAAGTAATTAACTTAGCTTCAAAAGCCATTTTCTCTTGTTCAAGAATAGCTTTGAGATCCCAATAACTTCCTTGTTTAAAAGCGCGGCGCAAACGTTCTCGTTCAACTAACAAACGAACCGCCACCGACTGAACTCTACCTGCGGAAAGCCCCCAAGAAATTTTCTTCCAGAGTAAAGGCGAGAGAGTATAACCAACTAAGCGGTCTAAAATCCGACGAGTTTCTTGGGCGCGAACCAAATTATCATTAATACTGCGTGTATCGTGCAGCGCTTGGCGAATTGCTTCTTTGGTAATTTCGTGAAATACCATTCGCTTGACCGGAATTTTCGGCTTCAGCAACTCGTACAAATGCCAAGAGATACTTTCTCCTTCACGGTCTTCATCAGTAGCCAGAATTAATTCATCAGCTTCTTTTAGAGCTTGTTTAAGTTCTTTAACAACCTTTTTCTTTTTACTAGGAATAACGTAGATCGGTTCAAAGTCTTTCTCGACGTTAACTCCTAGTTGCGCCCAATTTTGGTCTTTAAATTGGGCGGGAATTTCGTCGGCGGAGGAAGGTAAATCGCGAACATGACCCATTGATGCTTCGACGCGATAACCCGCCGGGAGATAATTACGAATGGTTTTTGCTTTGGTAGGAGATTCGACAATAACGAGAGTTGACATAGGAGTTGATCTTTCCAGGAAAAATAGCAATTAGTGGTATTTGCACACCTAAATGATTTAGGGAACGATTACTTCTGTTATAGCTAATAGGGATTGGGGATTAGGGATTGGGGATTAGGGATTGGGGATTAGGGATTGGGGATTAGTATTTATTTATAAGTTACCAGTCCTCACCTCACCAGTTTCCAGTCCCCATTCGGCGATCGCGGAGTTGGTAATGTCTACAATAACGATAATTACTACTAATTTGCCCAACTGTCGAGCAGAAAATCCCGATCTTAATTAAGATTCGAGGCAGATTGCACGTTACAATCCAAAGGTATTGCTTTTCGTTAAGATTTGCGAATCGAGGCTGAGGTTAACCCTACCCAGTCTTGAGTTTGGATTGTGACTGAAGGGGTTCAACTTATAAAATATGGACTTTGCTAGCAATGTCGCTACTCAGCTTAATGCTGGGACAATTTTACCCGAAGGAATCATCATTATCACTTTGTTAGTGGTTTTGGTGGGAGATTTGATTGTGGGACGGAGTTCGGCGCGTTGGCTACCTTATGTAGCGATCGCCGGAATTTTTGTCTCGGTGGTAGCACTTTATTTTCAATGGAACAATCCTGAGCCGCTTGGTTTTCTCGGCAGCTTCAATAGTGACAATCTGAGTATTGTTTTCCGGGCGATCGTTGCTCTGTCGGCGGCGGTGACAATTTTGATGTCGATTCGCTATGTGGAACAATCTGGGACTTCTTTAGCCGAGTTTATCGCGATTCTGCTGGCGGCGACGCTCGGAGGAATGTTTTTGTCTGGGGCGAATGATTTGGTAACAATTTTCATCTCCCTGGAAACGCTGTCGATTTCTTCTTACCTGATGACGGGTTATATGAAGCGCGATCCTCGTTCTAACGAAGCGGCGCTGAAATATCTGTTAATCGGGGCTTCTTCTTCGGCGATTTTCCTCTATGGTATGTCTCTGCTGTACGGTTTGTCTGGTGGACAAACGATTCTCAGTGCGATCGCGCTCGGAATGGCGGGAGTTGAAGGTACGGATTTAGGATTGGCAGTGGCTTTGGTTTTTGCGATCGCGGGGATTGCTTTTAAAATCTCGGCTGTCCCTTTTCACCAATGGACTCCGGATGTTTATGAAGGTTCGCCAACTCCTGTGGTGGCTTTCCTTTCTGTGGGTTCTAAGGCTGCTGGTTTTGCTTTGGCAATTCGCCTGTTGGTTGTGGCTTTTGCTGGTGTCAGTGAAGAATGGCACTTTATTTTTACGGCTTTGGCGATCCTGAGTATGATTTTGGGTAACGTCGTTGCTCTTGCTCAAAACAGCATGAAACGAATGTTAGCTTATTCTTCGATCGCTCAAGCTGGTTTTGTGATGATCGGTTTGATTGCAGGTACTGATGCAGGCTATTCCAGCACGATTTTCTATCTGCTGATTTACCTGTTTATGAATTTGGGCGCTTTCACTTGTATAATTCTGTTTTCTCTGCGTACTGGAACCGATCAAATTAGTGAATATGCGGGTTTATACCAAAAAGACCCTTTGCTAACTCTCGGCTTAAGTATTTGCTTACTTTCTTTAGGGGGAATTCCTCCTTTGGCGGGATTCTTTGGCAAGATTTATCTGTTCTGGGCTGGCTGGCAAGCAGGACTTTATGGTTTGGTTTTGCTCGGTTTAATTACCAGTGTGGTTTCGATTTACTATTACATTCGCGTTGTCAAAATGATGGTGGTTAAAGAACCACAAGAAATGTCTGACGCAGTGAAAAATTATCCGGAAATTCGCTGGAATTTACCGGGAATGCGTCCTTTGCAAGTTGGTTTAGTTCTGTCGGTTATCGCGACTTCCTTAGCGGGAATTCTCTCTAATCCACTCTTTACTTTGGCAACTAAATCGGTGACGACTACGCCAATTTTGCAATCTAGTGTGATTAACTCTTCTGTTACTCAGGTGTCAGTTGTTAATCAAATTGAACAAATCAAACAAGATTGAGCGTTTTTTGTCAAGCACAAAAATAGGTTAATCAACTAAAGCCTTTACTATGATTGTAGTAAGGGCTTTAGTTTTTTGAGAGTTATTTTTGGGCGAAAAAAAGATGATTTCTAGTTCTCATTTCTGCATCACAGAGTCCCAGGCGATTGTGACGATCGCAATTAATCAGTAGGTAGGCTTAATTAAGCGTTAAACTAAATCTCTCGAAAGCATTGCTCTGACTACAATCGCTGCAAAAATTATTTCAGGTTTATTTATGCTCACCTACTTAATCTCTGACTCGAAGTTCTCACACTTTTGCCACAAATTAAAGTCTCGCCATTGTTCGATAAAATCAGAATAAGCCGTTACAAGGAAAAAAGTTGATGAACGATCTCGAAGCGTTGAAAGAGGAACTCAAGCAAACTCAGCTAGCTTACTATCTAGCTGCACAAATTAGTGAATTTAAAGCAGGTTTCCTCGCGAGAACTTCTCACGAGTTGCGATCGCCTCTGAATAGCTTAATTGGTCTTCATCAATTAATTTTGTCAGATTTATGCGATTCTCCAGAAGAAGAACGAGAATTTGTGGCTCAAGCTCATCAATCGGCTCTCAAACTTTTAAAATTGTTAGATGAAATTGTTAATGTCTCGAAAATTGAGTATGGCTCAAATCCTACGGAAGTTAAACCTGTACAGTTGCTCCAAGTCTTCAATGAAGTGGAAACTTTGATGCTGCTACCCGCAGCTAATCGTAGTTTGAGACTCAAGATAACTCCACCGACGGAAAAACTTTATGTGCTTGCGGATTTCCGCCGCTTACAACAATCTTTAACCATGTTAGTCGATACGGCGATCGCCAAAATGGATGAAGGTTCGATTGCTATTTCTGTTGCTCCCAATCCGACGACGAAAACCGCACAAATCTACTTGGATATTGAATCTCCAACTACGATCTGGAGTGAAGACACAAACTTGCTCCAACAACCAGTAACTCCAGTTACCCCGGAGTTAGCCAAAAATCCGCAAGAGAAATCTCTTCCTTCTCCAGGAATGAAACTTTGGTTGGCTCAAAGTTTAGTTGAACTAATGGGAGGCAAACTTGAGGTTGTTCCGGTTTCACCTGAAGAAAATTCTGAGGGATTTACACGGCTACTGTGTTCGCTTCCTGTGGCTGATGCTGCTGCTGTAACACAGGAATTGGCTGATTGACGTGGTTATATAGCACCATTGTTGTGCTGCTATTTTCTTGAAAACCAATTCGCTTGTAAAAGCTTTGTTTGTGAGTAGTCATTAAGTAAACTCGCTCAACTCGATTTAAGCGAGGATGACTTAAAACAGTTTCGACTAATTTGTGACCTAAACCAACACCACGATACTCTGGATGAACGACTACATCCCAGATTGTCGCCCGGAAAATACAGTCTGAAGTGGCTCTAGCGAAACCGATTAGTCGCTCTCCATCCCAAATATTAATCACAGGATCGCTATTGGCGATCGCGATTTGCCATTCTTCTCTGGTTCGTTTTACTGCCCAAAAAGCGCTTAACTTAAATAGTGCTTCCAGTTGCTTAAAGTCGGTTCTTGTCTTGTCAGCACAAAATAAAATGTTACTGCAATCCATAGATAAGCAATTCCTATTTTTTTCCCTTACTTACTGTGTTTTTGCGGTGGAAAGATTGTTTCTCTTCTCCAGTTAGTTGCTAGCTTTTGGCGCTTTGCTTCTAACTACCAAACGAGACAATTCTTTCCCCTTAATATTTCTACACAGTATTTGTTTACAATTCTCAATTGTAACGATCTTGTCCCAAGATGCAATAGTTATTTGCTGATTTTGTCTAGATTTGTTGACATAAAAAAACTGAGGTGGAATTTTTCCACCCCAGTCAAACCCAGAAAAAGCACAAATAATGACTATAACCAACGGACAGCATCTTTGGCGTGATATGTCAAGATTAAATCTGCACCAGCACGTTTAAAGCTAGTCAAAGTTTCCAGGACAATTTTTTGTTCATCAACCCAGCCGTTGAGAGCAGCAGCCTTAATCATCGAATATTCACCAGAGACATTGTAAGCAGCGACAGGCAAATTAGTCATTTCCTTAACGCGCCAGATCACGTCCATATAAGCCAGGGCTGGTTTCACCATTAACATATCAGCACCTTCAGCAATATCGAGGGCGACTTCTTTAAGAGCTTCTGTACCATTAGCCGGGTCCATTTGATAAGTACGGCGATCGCCAAATTGAGGCGCTGACTCAGCCGCATCACGAAAAGGTCCATAATAAGCAGAAGCATACTTGGCAGCATAAGACAAAATCGGTGTCTGCTCAAAACCAGCCTCATCCAAACCTTGACGAATAGCTTGCACAAAACCGTCCATCATTCCCGAAGGTGCAATAATATCAGCACCAGCCTGAGCTTGGGAAACAGCAGTTTTCTTCAACAACTCTAGCGTCGGATCGTTTAAAACTCTACCTGTCAAATCACCAACTTCCAGATAGCCGCAGTGACCGTGATCCGTATACTCACATAAACAAGTATCGGCAACAATTGTCAAATCCGGTACAGCTTCCTTAACCGCCGTAGCAGCTTTTTGGACAATACCACAATCGTGCCAAGCACCAGTTGCTTCAGTGTCCTTATTTTCCGGAATCCCAAAGAGAATAATCGCCGGAATCCCCAAATCGTAGACTTCCTTTGCTTCCTCAACAATTTTGTCTACGGATAACTGATAAACCCCAGGCATAGATTTAACTTCTTGGGCGATGCTTTCCCCTGGTACAGCAAAAAGGGGATAAATAAGATCGTTAGCGCTCAAGAGATTTTCGCGTACCATACGACGCAGAGAATCACTTTGACGCAGACGGCGGGGGCGATGAATGGGAAACATAACTTTGGTGGTTATAAAGGATTTGCTTAATTGGACATCTCAAAATAGTGTAGTGCGATCGCTGCATCCTCAAACCAGAATTGTAATGTTTGGTTACTAGCAAAAAAAAATAACAGGTATCCTTCCGAGGACACCTGTTACATGATTAGATAAATCAACTAAGCTTGCATAGCTTGTAACTCATCTGCCGTATAAACGCTAACTTTCTTGCGGCTTCTGCCCTTTCTTTCAAAAGTTACAATTCCATCGATCAAAGCAAACAAAGTATCATCATTGCCACGACCGACATTATTTCCTGGGTGGAATTTAGTCCCGCGCTGACGTACTAAAATATTACCTGCACGTACTACCTGACCGCCATAACGCTTAACTCCCAATCGTTTAGCGTTAGAATCGCGACCGTTGCGTGTACTACCAGTTCCTTTCTTATGTGCCATAATTTTCCTCTTTTTTTCTTGATCGTCTTACCGAGAAGATCGCTCTTGGTTATTTTTATTTTATTCAGAAGCAGGAGACTCAGCCGGAGTTGCTTCTGCTGACTCGTTAGCAGCCGCAATAACTGTACCGTTGAGATTAATCGAGTTAATCATCAAGCGAGTTAATTCTTGGCGGTGTCCCCGCTTTTTGCGAGTTTTCTTTTTCGGTTTCATTTTATAAACGAGGACTTTGCGACCGCGCAAGTGTCGCATGACGGTAGCTTCTACTGTTGCACCTGTGACAAAAGGTTGACCGATATTGATCTCGCCATCGTTATTTACCAGTAAAACTTTGTCAATGGAATAATTTTCGTCTTCTCCTACAGGTAGCAGTTCGATGTCATAAAAGCGACCGGGTTCAACTGTGAGTTGTTTACCCCCAGTTTCAATAATTGCATAACTCATGGAATTTTCCTTTTAGTTGCCGTACAGGTAGCCGAATTTCGGCGTTTGTCATGTCTCAACCTGATCCGAGCAGGATTTTGGACACGCGATCTTTAATAGTATTTTATTGGCTGGTATTTTGTCGAGTTTTGGGGAATTGGGAGACTTGGAGGAATTGGGAGACTTGGAGGAATTGGGAGACTTGGAGGAATTGGGAGACTTGGGGGAATTGGGAGACTTGGAGGAATTGGGAGACTTGGGGGAATTGGGAGACTTGGGGGAATTGGGAGACATGGAGGAATTGGGAGACTTGGGGGAATTGGGAGAGTAAATTTTGGTAAGACCATCGTTGTCTATTCCCAACACTTCCAACACCTCCAACACCTCCAATTCTCCCAATTCTCCCAACACTTCCAATGCCCCCAACACTCTTCTTTTGGGGATTGGAGACTGGGGATTGGGGTAAACTGAGTAACTGGTAGATGCGGATATGTGCTAACTGAAGTCAAAAACCCCACCCACAAGGAGACGGGGAGGAAAGCGGAAAGACTTTTATGAATATTTCTACGGAAGAGAAAGCAGAGTTAATTGCAGCAGCTAAAAGTGTTACAGTTAAAGCCTATGCACCTTATTCAGGTTTTCGAGTCGGTGCAGCAGTTTTAACTGAGATGGGTAATATTTTTGTGGGCTGTAATGTAGAGAATAGCTCTTATGGAATGACTATTTGTGCTGAACGAGCGGCTATTGTCTCAGCAGTAGCGAGAGAAGGAGGCGAGACAATGAAAATTAGGGCGATCGCGATCGCTAGCAATCCAGTTCGTTTCTGTTCTCCCTGTGGGGCTTGTAGACAGTTTATCTACGAGTTTGGCGCTGATGCTGTAGTTATCTTTCCGGGACGAGATCAAGTGCAAGCAGTTTTGGCTAGAGAGTTGTTGCCAGAAGGATTTTCCTGGATGTAAAATTTTGCTCACAAGCAACATACCTAGGAAGCGATCGCCATTCTACTCGTCGAGAGAAAATGGTTTCCGTGAGCGATCGTTGATTCTCCCAATTCTCTACTGAAGTTCTGCTCTTGATTCTTTAGTCTGTTACTACAAATTAATTGTCTAGATTCTTGTTCGACTCTACCTTCCATTGCCTCCGCTTGTAAAGTCATGAAGGCAGTAAAGTCTTCCCAGTCGTATTTGTTTCTTAATAACTGTCGTAGTTGGTTTTCAGCTTCGATGCTCAAAAATCCACTGTTAATTGCTTGTTTAACGATTTTGTTCATTGCACCCATTTGTTTCCTCCTCCTGACTAATAAAAACCAAAAATTTAATTAAAAATTTTCCTTGGTATTGTTCACGTAAGTATATTAAACAATATGTAATCTTTTTGTATCTGTCTAAGGGAATCTATCCGGTGGAGGATGATGTACTATCCGCATATTTACTTGCGTATATTTACTGAAGTTAGCAAGTTGAGTTGAGCAACCAGTTTTTCCCAAAAACTAAAACTGTTTAACTTAAATACTTGAAACTTATGTTCTCACCTATCTTTAGGTAGAATTTAAGCAATTTATTTTCAGAACTAATCGAATTAATTTTACTTAAATTTATTGAACTTCAGAAATTGTCGCTGTCTTGACCAGACTAAAATTATGAGCGTCTGTGTTTTACAAAAGCGAAATTTAGTCAAGAGTATAAATACTTAAAACATCAGCAAGAAAAGTAATCAGAAAGGATAATAAAAACTGATAAAACTTAGAGAGAAGAGGACATTTTCTTGGCAAAATAGCAAATATGGCGAATTATCCTTCGCCTAAGTATCTAATTAATTTGTACTACGTCAATTGAACTGCATTAATGAAAACCTACCTCGCCGCCGCGCTCCAAATGACCAGCAAACCTGACCTCGAAAAAAACTTAGTCGAGGCAGAAGAACTCATCGAACTTGCCATCCGTAGCGGTGCAGAGTTAGTAACTTTACCGGAAAACTTCTCATTTTTAGGCAAAGAATCCGACAAAATCGCTCAAGCAACCGCGATCGCCGAAAAAAGCGAAAAATTCCTCAAAACGATGGCACAGCGTTACCAAGTGACAATTCTTGGTGGTGGCTTCCCCGTACCAGTAGACAGTACCAGAGTTGCCAACACTGCCGTGTTAATCGATCCTAGCGGAACTGAACTAGCCCGTTACCAAAAAGTGCATCTGTTTGATGTCAACTTACCTGACGGTAACACCTACCGAGAGTCACAAACAGTAGTAGCAGGGACACAATTACCACCTGTCTGCTTCACCGAACAACTAGGAAATTTAGGCTTATCTGTCTGTTACGACGTTCGTTTCCCCGAACTTTACCGCCACCTTTCGACTAAAGGTGCTGACATCTTGTTTATTCCGGCAGCATTTACCGCTTATACAGGCAAAGATCACTGGCAAGTGTTACTCCAAGCCAGAGCAATTGAAAACACTTGTTATATAATTGCTCCAGCCCAAACCGGACGACATTACGAACTGCGCCAAAGCCACGGTCATGCAGCAATTGTCGATCCTTGGGGAGTAATATTAGCAGATGGAGGAGCAAATCCAGGAATAGCGATCGCCGAAATTAATCCTCAACGACTCAAACAAGTTCGCCAGCAAATGCCTTGTTTACAACACCGAGTCTTTGTTTAAAAGCAAAAAACTCCCACAAAAACTGGGTAGCTAGGAATAGCTACCCAAAAATTTATCTCAGCCAAATTAACTACTTAGTTTAATTAAACAGAAGCAGTCGCCTTGGTTTTAGCATCCAATTCACCCTTAGCATACTTAGCCGCAAAATCATCCAAAGTCATTTGCTTAATCTTGCTCGCATTACCAGCAGTACCAAAAGCTTCGTAGCGCTGTAAGCAAACTTGCTTCATATACTTGATTGAAGGCTTCATAAAGTGGCGAGGATCAAAATTAGAAGGATCTTTCGCTGCTGCTTCGCGAATAGCCGCAGTAATCGCCAAACGATTATCAGTGTCAATATTTACTTTACGAACACCACTCTTAATACCTTTTTGAATTTCTTCAACTGGTACACCGTAGGTTTCGGGAATTGAACCACCGTACTCGTTAATCATATCAAGCCACTCTTGAGGCACAGAAGAGGAGCCGTGCATCACTAAGTGAGTATTCGGTAAGCGGCTATGAATTTCCTCAATGCGGCTGATTGCCAAAATTTCGCCAGTAGGCTTACGAGTAAACTTATAAGCACCGTGGCTTGTACCAATAGCAACCGCCAAAGCATCTACTTGAGTACGTTCTACAAACTCAACTGCTTCGTCAGGATCGGTCAACAATTGTTCTTTCGTCAATGTACCTTCAAAACCGTGACCATCTTCTTTGTCACCTTTTCCAGTTTCCAAAGAACCCAAGCAACCAAGTTCACCTTCAACGCTAGCACCAACTGAGTGAGCAACCTTGACCACTTCAGCCGTAACGTTAACGTTGTATTCAAAGCTAGCAGGTGTTTTCGCATCTGCTTCCAAGGAACCATCCATCATTACGCTAGTGAAACCGTTACGGATCGCAGAATAGCAGGTAGCAGGACTGTTACCGTGGTCTTGGTGCATCGCCACAGGAATATGGGGATAGGTTTCTACTGCTGCTAAAACTAAATGACGGAGGAAGTTTTCTCCTGCATATTTACGCGCACCGCGAGAAGCTTGCAAAATAACTGGGCTATTCGCTTCTTCCGCAGCCTCCATAATTGCGAGGATCTGCTCCATGTTGTTGACGTTATAGGCTGGAATACCATAGTTGTTTTCTGCCGCATGATCCAACAGCAGTCGCATTGGTACGAGCGCCATAAATTTCCTCCTGTTTATTACTTTTTGTTAGAAAGTTACTTCTCTTATTTGTCAATCTTAAGATATTTTTCAACTTCTGACGAATTGTTTTACGGATTTTGGTGTATTACTTCTGTTGATCTGCCTGATGGCGAGATTTAAAAGATGATTCGCTCGCGGAAAATTATTCCAGATCCAGAGCGGGCGAAACCAAGATTTTTCGGCGATTTGCTGATCTTGAGGCTCTCTAGCTAGACACAGAAATTTTAAGTCTGTTAGCCAGAAAACTGTTGCTTGTCTAAAAAATGGGTCGCCTGGGATTCGAACCCAGAACTTATCGGTTAAAAGCCGAGTACTCTACCGTTGAGTTAGCGACCCACGAACTTTTCGATTTGTTCGCGCCGTTTCTAAATATAACATACTTTTTTAGAAATGGGAATTATCGCCAGATTTTTTTTTGCTCAAGGATTTTCAGTATTGCTAAAGGTAAATAAGCTCCATTTCAACGATCGCCTCGCAGCTAGCTCCTGGTTCAAGATGAGTCAGTCTTTCGCCTGTATTGAGTGAATTACGCAAAGCACTCCAAGGTTCGAGACAAACATAGTCTTTTCCCTTTACTGTCCAAAAAACTAAGGCTGAATACAGTTCGGAGTAATTGATGGTAATTTTGAAGCGACGGCGGTTGTGCGTAATCGAGGCTGAATTTTCGGTTATGGGATAAAGGGCGAGATCGATTTCGTCAGCGTCGAAGTCAAAGCTACCCTCAAAAGGCTCAACTTCTTTGGTATCTTGGTCTTGAATCTGAGCAGCAGGAATCTCGAAACTAAGTAAATTCTTGTCAGCAATGAAAAAATAGGGATGTAAGCCTGTGGAAAACGGCATTGGGGTTTGAGAGTTGTTGGTGTAGCGCTGATGAATTTTCAAACTTTGGTCTTTGAGTTCGTAGGTGTAAGCGAGTTGAAACTCAAACGGATAGACAGCTAGAGTTTGTTCGTTGCTGTTGAGAACCAAAGTAATACTGGCTTTGTCGTCGGTGTCAGTATTAGTAACTTCCCAAGGCAAATCGCGAGCAAAACCATGTTGTTTGAGACTGTATTGTTGTCCTTGGTAGGTATAAATATTGTCAGGAAGATTACCGCAAATGGGAAACAAGATGGGAATTCCGCCTCGGATACTCATTTTGGGGTTAGCGAAGCGTTCGGCATCTAAATAAAGAAGATCCTGTCCTTGAATGCGCCACTGAGTAATGATTCCACCTCGTTCTGGTACTACCTCCAGGCGAGCCATAGCTTCTTCGTGAGAGAGAATGTAAGTCTGGTATTGATCTTGCTTAACTGCGATCGCGAACACCGTCTTTTTCCTTTTTACTTGATGTTTTTACATTCAATAACAGATTTTGCTCCCGAAATAATAACTATTTCCCCAAATGTAAAACCTTTTCACAATTACTTTTTTGTGCTGACAACCTTAAATTACTGTTAACTGTGATCCAGATCATAGCTATCAGTTGAGCGAGATCGTAGGTGTTAACCGACAGAAATCATTTTCTTCAGAGAAAAAATAGATCATACTAAGTATATCTACCATTTAGAAACGCTCTCAGAAGTAAGTGCAATGATTAACACACTTGTACAATCAGCTTTTAACACAGGGTGCTTGAGCGTTGCTTCCGAAGGTCTAATTCGTCAGTTGTTAGCGATGAAAAGTTATCAACCCGCCGACTTAGAGACTCTTGCTGTTCTCAGTGAAGCATTAAACTCAGGTCAAATTCAACGGGAGTTACGGTCTGCTCAAAATTTGCAGTTTGCTCTTAACTAACGAATATTTGTCCTTGTGGTTGCCTCTCGCTAATCTTAAGCAGTTAGATTTAGATCGATTCTGTCTAGCGAGAGGTGTTGATTGAGACTTAGATAACTTGGATCAGCAGAAAGCTCAGAGCAGCACTGGCTAGGGGTACAGTAAGATTGTCAATCCCTAGTTTGGAGAAAGCTTCCAAAGCGGTAGCAGCGATCGCCACTAAAACAGAAACCAAAGCTACTTGTCCGAGATTATTCCCCGCAGTCGCCAAAATCAGACTACAGACGACAAAACTAACTCCTGTCATGGTTAGGGAACCTTCCCAACTTTTAGTTATGCCCCAAACTTGATAAGGATGTTGACCAAAACGCCGTCCAATCACCGCCGCGAGTCCATCTCCCCAAGCCATCACTAAAATTCCGATCGCGGCGTACTCTGGTAAATTTTGCGGAAAAAACCAAGCAACTAAAACCCCAACACTAAGAGCATAGAAAAACGTTCCTAAGCTTTGTCGTCCGACACTGTTAATACTAGGTAAAATCGGCAAAAAATAAGAAACCAAGGCGATCAAACTCGCAATAACCGCCGCCCCAATCCCCACCCAAGCCGGAATTTCCAACCACCAAGCTAAAATAATCACATTCCCGACACCGATGTGAACCACTTTCCGAGTAAATTCAGCATCAGCGCTGGAGAAACGATTTAAGCCCTCAGCAAACAAAACGATAACGACCAGATAGAGAGTCGTTACACTGAGAGGAACGAGAAAAGGTGTAGTCAAATCGAGCAAGGGAATACCAAATCAGCGAGAACTACAAAGAAAACAAAAGCGAATGTCGCCTATTAACACTGTATTAGATTAGCGTGACCTGATGAAAAGTCTTTTAATCTGGTTAATTAAAGGTTACAGAATCTTGATTTCGCCTTTGTTTCCGCCAATGTGTCGTTTTCAACCGACTTGTTCGCAATATGCGTTAACGGCGGTACAAAGGTTTGGTTTTTGGCGCGGTAGTTGGTTAGCTGTGCGCCGGATTTTACGCTGTCATCCGTTCCATCCGGGAGGCTACGATCCTGTTCCTGAAAGGGCTGAGAGGGAAGGGGAGGAAAAGTAAAAAGAAATTGGGAAGATCGCGAAGAAATTAGTAATTTAGATTCGGAGCTTAACTTTCTCCACTGAAACCTCTAGGCTTTTTCGTCTTCTAACTAAAATCAAGTATTTTCAGATGATTTGTCAACGATTTTTGCTCTCAAGCTTAGAGATAGCAAGCGAAACTGTTTAGATTTTTCAGAAAAATATTGAGATGAAACCATACCAACAGATTGAAATTATTGAATGTGGGGAACCCCTTGTCGCAATTCCTTTGGAAAAATTTGCGGTTGAGTCACCCCATCCTTATGTGAAAGTGGGTGCGGATTATGGTGAGGTGAATCCTTATTATTTACGCTCCGGGGTGGTTGAGGCTTTAGTTTCGGCGCAAAATTATTTAGCACAGTTGTCTCCGGGGTGGAAAATGCTGATTTTTGATGCTTATCGACCCGTGGCGGTGCAAAAGTATATGGTAGATTATACTTTCGCTCAGGTGTTACAAGAGCGGGGCTTCAGAGAAGAAAATTTATCGGAATTAGAATGTGAAGCGATTTGGGGAGAAGTTTATCAAATTTGGGCGATTCCGAGTTCAGATCCGGCAACACCACCACCTCATACTACTGGTGCGGCTGTGGATGTGACTTTAGTGGACGGGGAAGGGAGAATAGTAGAGATGGGTTCAGAGATTGATGAACTCTCCGCGCGATCGCAGCCGCTTTTTTATGCTCGCGATCGCAGTAGTCAAGGAAAAAAATATCACGCGAATCGAGAGTTATTGCACGAAGTGATGGTGAAAGCTGGGTTTCAGCGCCATTTGGGTGAGTGGTGGCATTTTTCCCTCGGAGATCAAATGTGGGCTTGGTTGCAGCAACAAGCAAATCCTGAAAGGAAATTTGTGGCTCGTTATGGCAGAGTCGCTGAATCTGGTTGATGGCAAGATAATCTAAGAAAGAAGATAAATAACTGTTGTTGAGAAATAGTGACGAGATTTTGATTGACTATGCGCGTTTATATTTTATTATTCAATGCTCGGACAGAAAATGAGGGTATCCACACGATTCAGATTGGATCTCGCAATAAGGTGTTGATGTTTAAGTCGGAAGATGATGCGACTCGTTTTGGTTTAATGCTGGAAGCACAGGATTTTCCGACACCGACTGTC
Source organism: Oscillatoria sp. PMC 1068.18 (assembly GCA_035968095.1). Taxonomy (GTDB): domain Bacteria; phylum Cyanobacteriota; class Cyanobacteriia; order Cyanobacteriales; family SIO1D9; genus IIICB1. Next base: position 2,856 of record JAWQFW010000059.1, on the reverse strand, counting down.
GAAGAGTTTGACTCAGAGGAAATTGAGGAGTTTTGCAGCGACGCAGGTTATGATGCGGAGTTGATTGACGAAGATATGTTAGCGGTTCCCCCAGAGACAAATGTTGAGGAAACTGAGTGGAATGCGGAAGGTAAACCTTCGTTACCCCAAGAGTCACAGATGGATGATTTAGACGCGATTCGCCGCAGATTGGAAGGTCTTTTGTAAAATTAAACTTCAGGTAAAAGAAGGCGAAAGCATGAATAATTTGGAGTCTAGAGGACATCTGCTCACCGAACAGGTTAACCCAAATAGCGAAAATCTCGATCAGTTAAGTTCGTTGGAATTGGTCGATTTATTTAATCAAGAGGATGCAAAAACGCTCGCAGCGATCGCGGCAACTCGTGTTGAGTTAGCTCAGGCGATCGATATAATTGCGGAAGCGTTGCGTCACGGCGGCAGGTTATTTTATGTTGGTGCAGGAACCAGTGGACGTTTGGGGGTACTGGATGCGGCTGAATGTCCCCCAACTTTTTGCACTCCTCCAGAATTGGTTCAGGGGATAATTGCTGGGGGTGCTGGTGCGCTGGTGCGGAGTTCGGAAGATTTGGAAGATCAAGCTGAAGCTGGTGCAGAAGCGATCGCCCAACGACAAGTACACGAACTCGATGTGGTTGTGGGAATTACGGCTGGAGGAACTACACCTTTTGTTCGTGGTGCATTAGCCGCAGCCAAATCTAGAGGTGCGAAAACTGTCGGAATTGCTTGTGTTCCCGCAGATCAGGTTTCTTGGGATGTGGATGTGGATATTCGCTTGTTAGTCGGTGCAGAAGTATTAGCGGGTTCGACGAGACTCAAAGCCGGAACCGCGACGAAAATGGCGTTAAATATCTTATCTACAGGCGCAATGGTACGCTTAGGTAAAGTATATGGTAATCGTATGGTCGATGTCGCTGTCACCAATACCAAATTACGCGATCGCGCCTTGAGAATGATTCAAGACTTAACCGATTTGAGTCGCGATCGCGCTAACGAATTATTAGAAAACAGCAAAAAGCGAGTTAAACTAGCCCTACTCATGCACTGGAGTGGTTTAGACTCCGAAGCAAGTTCTCGCTTACTCCAAAAATATCAAGGTAATCTTAGAGCAGCACAAGAAGCGGTAAAACCCAAATAAAGCGATCGTCATTTTGAGTTGTAATCAGCTTAACGCGCGATCGCCACTACTTAAATCATCCAAATAATCACTAAAAAAATGTTTAACGGATCGGATACTATTGCCACATTTTCTATCGTTCTCGTCGCTTTAGCTATTCTCCTTTGGGGCTATAATCGAGCCAGATCTTATGGCAAACTAGGCATCTTAGCTTGGCTACAATCAGTAGTTCTCATGGTTCCTTGGCTCTTATTTTTCGGCTTATTTGCGGCGGGAATTTACCTCAATTTAGTCGGGATTCTCTTTTTGATCGTTGCATCGGCTGGAGGCTACATCTATTTAGGAAAACAACTCCGCAAAGAAGGTCAAGATACAATTTTACGCGAACGAGCTTCCCAACGCCTACAAGAACTCGAAGCTGAACGTCATCCTGAAACTGAAACCCAAGATTCTCCTGAACCAAAAACAACTGACGACAGTAAAATTAGACCAGAAATGCTTCCTATTCCTGAAGATGACCTCAAAACTATCAAAGGCATCTTCGGCATCGATACCTTCTTTGCAACCGAAACTATTTCTTATCAAGAAGGAGCCATTTTTCGCGGCAATCTTCGCGGCGAACCCGAACAAGTTCATTCGCGTCTTTCAGCTAGTTTAAAAGAACGTTTAGAAGAAAAATATCGACTCTTCTTAGTCGAAAGCCCAGAAGGAAAACCCGTAGTTATTATTCTCCCCAGTACAGACGACCCTCAACCAACTACTATTGGTCAAAAAATTCTCGCGGCGGTACTCTTTTTCGCCACAATTGCGACTAGCTTAGAAGCAGCAGGAATCCTCCTTAATTTTGATTTCTTTAGCGATCTTGCTCGTTTCCAAGAAGTGCTACCTCTTAGTTTAGGTCTTTGGACAATTTTAGCTGCTCACGAAATAGCTCATCAGATAATCGCCAAAAAATACGACGTTCGCTTTAGTTTTCCCTTCTTTATTCCTAGTTTGCAAATTGGCGCTTTCGGGGCAATTAATCGTTTTCAATCTTTAATTCCTAGCCGCACTGCACTTTTTGATATTGCCTTCGCAGGTCCAGCTATCGGTGGGCTGATCTCGCTGTTAATGTTAATAATTGGCTTAGTTCTTTCTCACCCAGGTAGTTTATTTAAGTTACCTACTGAGTTTTTCCAAGGTTCGGTTTTAGTCGGAACTTTAGCAAAAGTTATTTTAGGTTCAGCTTTACAAACACAAATTGTTGATATCCATCCTTTGACTATTATCGGTTGGTTAGGTTTGGTAATTACCGCTTTGAATTTACTTCCCGCAGGACAATTAGATGGAGGTAGAATTGTTCTCGCCATCTACGGACGCAAAACCGCCCGACGTACCACAATCGCTACTTTGATTCTAATTGGAATTGTCGCAATTTTTAATCCTAGTAATCCCATTCCTTTGTACTGGGGGATTATAATTGTTTTCTTACAACGAAACTTAGAGCGTCCTAGTTTAAATGAGTTAACTGAACCTGATGATGCAAGAGCAGCTTTGGGTTTATTAGCATTATTTTTAACCCTAGCAACTTTGATACCTTTGACTCCTAGTGTCGCAGGAACTCTCGGTATTGGTGCTGGTTAAAAATAGCTGTAGAGGCGTTTCCCGCAACGTCTCTACACCAAAAAATTAAACATTTTTCCAAATTAGCTAATCTAGTTATAAAATATTATTGACTAATT
>JAWQFW010000058.1:0-22507 GCA_035968095.1 Oscillatoria sp. PMC 1068.18 | reverse complement strand
CATCCAATTCCTCCAATTCATCCAATTCCTCCAATTCATCCAATTCCTCCAATTCATCCAATTCCTCCAATTCCTCCAATTCATCCAATTCCTCCAATTCCTAATCCCCAATCCCCAATCCCCTTAATGATGAATCTCTAAATATAAAACATAATGCCCTACGCGCACTTTTTCCGACCATAATTCGTATTCCAACCGCAGACTTTCCGGTAAAGGACGACCCTCTAAACTTAAGCTACGAGTATAATTTCGCAAACGGAACGAACCATTCTCCTTTGCGTCCATACCGTGTAACCAATAACGGCTAATTCCGTAAACACCTGGTTCCCAAAAGTGACGATAACCTAAGTTAGCATTTCCCTGCATGGTCATAATCACTCGGTAAGGAGAAAGTTCCAGCCACAGCAACCCTAGTTTATCGGTTTTCGTTGTTGGTGCTAGTGATGGTGAAAATTGCGGGTCTTTTAACAGAAGGTGAAATCGTTCGCGATCTTTTTGATAAAGGGTAGCAGCAGTCTCGATTGTAGAGCAAATGGGCAGGTCAGTCGAGAGCCAAGAGAGACATACAGGTCTACGGTGATGAGTCAACATAGGTGGAAAATTGATGCGTTATTTTTTAAGATAGCCCTAAACTGTCGTTTTTAGCATCTGTAAAGTTTTGGGAAAGTCGATACAAAAAAAAAATTTTGCTAAACCCTTGCCAAAAGTTATTTTCTTTGTCTATAATTGGAAACTGTTGTGGAAAACACAACCGAGCTTTCCTCAGTAGCTCAGTGGTAGAGCGGTCGGCTGTTAACCGATTGGTCGCAAGTTCGAATCTTGCCTGGGGAGTTTAATTAATTGGAATTGGGAGCGGCTATTTTGGTTTCTGGTTCAGAATGGCAAGGATGTTGGTCGCTTGACCCGAAGATAGTTTATCTCAATCATGGGGCATTTGGGGCAACACCGAGAGCGGTTTTGGAGTTACAGCAACAGTTACGCGATCGCCTCGAAGCTGCACCAGTACGTTTTATCGATCGCGAATTTGAGGGATACTTGGATCGCTCTCGCGAGCAATTAGCGGCGTTTTTGGGTGCGGATGCTAGTGATTTGGTTTTTGTGCAAAATGCGACAACTGGAGTCAATGCGGTGCTGCGATCGCTAAAATTTTCCCCAGGTGATGAGTTATTGGTAACTAATCACGAATACAATGCTTGTCGCAATGCAGTTAATTTTGTTGCGAGTCGCACTGGGGCTAAGGTTGTTGTCGCGAAGATTCCTTTTCCCCTCGATGATTTAGAGCAAATTGTTGAAGCAGTTTTAGCCGCAGTTACTCCCAGAACTAAATTAGCACTTCTCGACCATGTAACCAGTCAAACAGCTTTGGTTTTCCCGATTCAGCAGTTAGTGAGAGAGTTAAAAGCTAGGGGTGTCGAGACTTTAGTTGATGGCGCTCATGCTTTGGGAATGGTTCCTCTTAATTTAGCAGCAATCGGCGCAACTTACTATGCAGGAAATTGTCATAAATGGCTGTGTGCGCCGAAAGGTGCGGGTTTTCTCTATGTGGAGAAGGAGAAACAAGCCCAAATTCGTCCTTTAACGATTAGTCATGGTGCGAATTCTACTCGGACGGATAAGTCTCGCTGGCAGTTAGAATTTGATTGGACGGGTACTAATGATGCGACGGCTTATTTTTGTGTCCCAGAAGCGATAAAATTTATGGGTGGTTTGCTTCCGGGTGGCTGGGATGAGTTAATGAGCCGCAATCGCTTGTTAGCTTTGAGAGCAAGAAAGTTATTGTGTGAGAAACTAGGAATAACGCCACCTGCTCCCGAAAAGGCGATCGCTTCAATGGCAGTTATGCCTTTACCACAGGAAACACGCGATCGCTCTGAGTTAATTTTACCTCTGCAACAGGATTTATCGGAGCAGTTTCAAATTGAAGTCCCAGTAATTCCTTTTCCGGCTTTTCCTCAACAGGTATTGCGAATTTCGGTCCAAATTTATAATTCTTTTGAGCAGTATCAGTATTTGGCTGAGGTGTTGGGAAAGTTGTTAACTTTAGATCAATGTAGATAAACTTGGATATTTACTAGCTAGATTGATTGAAGAAGTAATCCCAATTTGTTTTGGTTGTGCGATAAATTATCCCAATTTCATATAGCATTGATTTAGAAAAATGGGATTAGTTTAGCTAGAGCAAGAGTTACAGGTTTTTCTGGCTCGTGGTAAGCTCACAAATTTGTCTAAATTAAGCAAAAAATTAGCCTGCATGAGCAGGCTATCTTAGTGTAAACGCATTTTTTCGCCGGGAAGAAATTAACGAGTCGCGATCGCCACTTGCAGCGCTGGGTTTTACCCAATTGCCGCACTAATTTCTTGTAATTCGTTTCCGGGGTTAATTTCGCTACGGCTAAGAGAAGCATTGGTTTGAGTTTTTGCTTCGGTTGTGTTACTCTCAACCTGCGCTTTAATGCGTTGTTTTTGGGTATATTCGAGGGTTTTCCCTTTCGCGATCGCTCCTGCGGGAGTGTCTGGAGGAATTTGTTTCAGGTAATTAATCGCACCTTGGAAATCTCTTTTCGCCGCGCTATCGAAGGCTTGTTGCAGCAAATAATTTGCCCTAACTTCTTGTTTTTGTTGATATTCACCCAGTTTTTGCTGTACTTTGGCTCCGACAGTAGTTTCTGGAGGAATTTGTTTCAGATAAGCTAAAGCAGCCGTAAAGTCTTTCTTCGCCGCGCGAGTAAAAGCTTGTTGCAATAACTTTTCGGCTTCTGTTTCCGCTTCGGCTAAAGCTTGCTCGACTAAAGGTGTCGCTTGATCTTGCCAAAAAGCGATTTCGGGAATTTTTCTACCGGAGGCGATCGCATCTAACCAGCGTTGCTCTTTAAACGCTGTTTCCGTAGCTTGAAATTGGGCTTCAGCGAGTTGCCACTGTTGTTGCCACTTCTTCACCGCCGTTTGCGATTCTTCATAAGCGCTACTTTCTGGCGCAATCGACTCTGCTAAACGAATCGCTTCCTCAATATTACCGCGATCGAAGGCTTGTTCTGCTTCCCATAAACTTTCTGCCCCAGGATCGGCAGCCACCGCATTTAACAGCGAATTAACTCCGAAACCAATTGCTAAAGCGTTAGTTGCCGCAATCCCCACACCAATACCTGTAAGTAAAGGCGGTAATTTCGATAAGTTGGAGAAACTCGACTCTAACAGTCTGACTGTATTTTCGGCTAAGTCTGCTAAATTTCGCGTCGATGTAGTTGCCGCAGCTACTTTGGGTTTTTGCTTCGCGGAAGCAGCTTTTTTCCTTTCTGGGGCTAATTCTGCTTGCAGAGGCTCAAAGATGGCTTCCGCATCCACCACGACATTTCTCGCTGAGGATTTAGTTTCCTCAACCACAGCTAATTCTGGAATTCCCACTACCGCAGTTGCGGCGACTTCCACAGTGGCTAAAGCTGCGATTACCTCTGTGGCTGATTGATAGCGCTGTTGGCGATCGTAACTCACCATTTTGCTGAGAATCTGAGCAAATTCATCACTTAGCTGAAAATTTGCCCCAGCTTTTTGATAAATATGTTCCCAGCTAATTTCACCTGTCTGTAAGTTTAGCTCTAATTTGGCTGGATCTAATCCGGTTAAAGCTTGAATAGCAATTATTCCTAGAGCATAAATATCACTATTTGGATAAGGTTTACCTACTAATTGCTCTGGGGCAATGTAACCAAGGTGACTTACTGCCACCATTGATTGTAACTGTTGTTTATCGATGATTTCGGCTTCGTTTGTTTCCTCACGAATTGTTTGTGCTGCCCCAAAATCGATCAGCACGTATTTCCCATCAGAGCTTCGTTTAATGATATTATTCGGCTTGAGATCGCAGTGGATTATTCCTTGGCTGTGAACAAATTTTAATACCGAAAGTACATCCTCTAACATTTCTAATACTTGTGCTGCATTCCAGCTTTTGTCAGAATGCTGAGAGAGAGGAAAACAACTATCGAGTGAGTCTCCGGGAATATATTCTTGTACCAAGAAAAATTCTTGGTTGCCTTCAAAGCAAGCTAACAGTTGCGGAATTTGGGCGTGAGTTCCTAATTTTTTCAGGTTATCTGCTTCGTTAACAAATATACGTTTACTGGTTTTTAGTAAACTAGGATAATAACTACTCGGTCGATAGTGTTTAACAATGCACTTAGGCTGTTCGGGACGATTAATTTCTTCGGCAATATAAATCTGTCCAAATGCTCCGCCACTTAGCACTTGAATGATTTGGTAACGTCCGTGTAAGGACTTTCCTAAAAGTTGATAATTGAATTTATGCTTCAACAAGGTTCTTCCTACCCTACCGTGCTGAGTCTTTGATTCTATTTTCTGGTGGGTAGGTTTGGTTTCCGGAAGGATTAGGCACTTTGAGTCTGGTATTGTGCGTAATAGAGTTCGCGAGATTGTTGTCGCACTTTTCCATTGATGACTTCTAACTGTAATTTCATGAAGGCATTTAAGTCTTCTAAGTCGTATTTGCTGGTGAGTAATTCTCGTAGTTGTTTTTCGGCTTCGAGGCTTAAATAACCAGTTGTTATTGCTTGGTTGACTATTTCACGAATTAATGGCATTGCTTACACTCCGATCGCTAAATTTTAATTTTATATTTTTGCGGAACCTCATTAGGTGAACAATGATTGATTTACTACAAGATTGGTAAAATAACTAAAAGGTTAGTTAGAAACTTGATACTTTTTGTAACTCAAGTGGCTCTGTAGTAAATTGGTTTGGTAATAAGTTAGTGTCTGGGATCGACAAACTTTCTTGTTAACTGTTGCAATGAGACGCAAAGGTTTAAGTTTTGTTTCTGAGCCAAAAAATCTTCATCAAGAGAAGTTGGCAAATATTTGTTGAAGAAACAAGGAGCGAGTTGTCTAGATCGTGCGCTCATTTTTTTATTCTACTCGGAAAATATACTTATTGGCACGACTAGCAAGGTAGCATCGACTACACCCACGATCGCGATCGCGCGATCGCAGCCGACTTCTGTTTCGTCAAAGTCCCCATAAAAGCAAGCTTGCCAAGAAATGTCTAGAAACTTGACTTTTCCTAGTTTACGTGCTTCTATCCTTTGTTCCACAATGCCAAAAAGGGGTTCGGGAAAAATTTCGATCTCTGCGGGAACAGCTAAGTAACTCATGGTTAGCAGCATTTTTGAGTACACAAAGACGACAAAATCGATCGTCCCTGTCTGTATTTCGGTTCAGAACTTAATTTTTTTGTCAATTGCTGAAAATTGTTGCAAAAATTAATAATTTACTCAAAATTTAGTGAAAATTAAAGGCTAAATATTCTTTATTTAAAAGCGACAAGAGACAACCAAGATCGGGAAACTTTAGTTCGAGGTGTCGAGAAAGGAATTAATAACTGCTGCTAATTTTTCTAGGTGTGTGGTTTCGTGAGTCGCCATGACTGAGATGCGAATGCGACTGGTGGAGACTGTGGGGGGACGAATTGCGGGGGCGAAAATTCCGGCATCGATTAGTTTTGTGGCTAAGTTTAAAGCTTGGGAAATATTTGCTAATTCAAGACACAAAATTGGTGATTCGGAAGCTAATAAGTTAACTTCTGCTAATAATTGTTGGAGATAATTAATGTTTTCCCACAGTTGCGAGATCCGTTCTGGTTCTTGTTGGATAATTTTAATTGCGGCTAGGGCTGCGGCGGTGTCAGCCGGGGATAGTCCGGTGGTATATATCCAACTGGGGGCGCGATTTTTGAGATAATCGATTAAGTTGGCACTTCCGGCGACGTAACCGCCGAGACTGCCTAATGCTTTGCTTAAAGTGCCGATTTGAATGAGTTGCTTTCCGGTACAATTGAAGTGTTCGACGCTACCTGCACCTGTTTTTCCTAAGACTCCGGTGGCGTGTGCCTCGTCGATTAAAAGCATTGCTTCAAATTTTGTGGCTAATTTTAAGAGTTCTGGTAGTTGACATAAGTCGCCATCCATGCTGAAAACACTATCTGTGACAATGAGGCAGCGACGAGATTGAGGGCGATGTTGTGCAAGTTTGCGGGTTAAATCGACTAAGTTGTTGTGGGTATAATCGACTACTTGGGCTTGGGAGAGGCGAGCGCCGTTTTTGAGGCTAGAGTGGTTATATTGGTCGGAAAGAATTAAATCGCGTTTGCCGACTAAAGCGGTTATTGTGCCTAAGTTTGCGAGGTAGCCGGAACTAAAAACGAGGGCGGCTTCGGTTTGTTTGAGTTGCGCGATCGCCACTTCTAATTCTGCGTGTAAATCTCGATGACCACTGAGTAAACGCGAACCAGTGCTACCTGTACCGTAAGTTTCAGTGGCGGTAATTGCGGCTTGAATCAGGCGATCGCAGCCAGCCAATCCCAGATAATCGTTACTCGCAAAGTTAATAACTGAGCGTCCAGCCAAGTTTACCACAGCCCCAGGACGACCGTGCAGAGATTTTACCGAGCGATACCAGTTAGCCTGGTGAATGGTAGTTAGCGATCGCTCGATCCAAGCATAAGGATCGCGAGAATTTTGCATCAAATAACCACTAAAATTACTCCAACATTTGCTGATCTTTGAGATAACTTAACAGCCAATTTGCCATTGTCGCCCGTCGCGTTTGTCGCGGACCAAATTCACCAATTTTATAACCTTTGAAACCGAGATATTCTTTCAATAATTGTTTATTTTCCTTGGGAATTGAACGAGTTAATTGCACCGTCGGCGGTCGATTAGCGATAAAATCAGGTGGTTCGGGATATTTTTCCCGCCAGTCGTCAGCTACAGCAGTATTATCCCAAGTTTGGTTAGATTCATGATAGCGATAACCTAAACAATCCCAAACTAATTGATTAACTGTTTCATCATCAAGTTCTTCGTTGAGAATTGCCCAAATTGTCTCATTGTTGAGGGTTGGTAGATGAGCCATAAACGTAGGTTTCAAATTAACAAACTCACTAATTAGTTTAATTATCCACCAATCGAGAAATTATGCTGAAAAAAAATCAATTTCAAATTATCAGCCTTCGAGTCAGTTGAAACCCACTTCAGCGATCAGACAGTGACTTGAGTCACTGGCTGACTCACTGACTCAATGTTTAGAGCATATTGCGTTGAATATACTCCAAAACGCCAGCCGCGATCGCTTCCGCCATTTGATCGCGATAAGCAGTAGTTGCTAGTCTAGCAGCATCTTCACGTCCAGTGACAAAACCAGTTTCCACCAACACCGCAGGCATCGAAGAATTTCTCAAAACGTAAAAACGAGCCGTTCTCACCCCGCGATCGCGCACATTCAGTCGCTGTAAAATATTTTTATGAATCGTTTGCGCCAATTGTCTGCCGCTACTGTAATAATAAGTTTCCAACCCACTCACATCCGGACGACCACCAATAGAATTCGAGTGAATACTCACAAATAAATCAGCCCCCGCGCGATTAGCCATGCTGGTACGTCCTTCCAAGCTGATAAAGCGATTATCCGATCGCGTCATAATCACCCGCACCCCTTGTTGTTCAAGAATTTCCTCAACTCGACGAGAAACAGCTAAATTAATATCAGTTTCCCTCAATCCCCCAATCCCAAGCGCACCCGGATCTTTTCCACCATGTCCGGGATCGATGACAACAGAAATCCGTCCGTTCGGTATCCTAGGTAAAGAGGTACTGGTCGTTGGTCTCGGTGTAGGAGTTACCGGAAGCGGATTTTCTGGGAGAGGTACGGGAATCGAAGTTTCTCGTGGTAAGACTGCCGTCGAATTTTGTAACCTGAGAGAAATTAGTTGTTCGCTAGGTTGATTTAATTCGCCAATTTGAATTCCAGGTGCAGGTTTGACGCGGATTAAAACCGTATTCCCAGAGACTTGAGTTACTTGTACACTTTCAACTAGATTGGTAGCATTAGCTCTCGGCGAGACAAAACGGTTAGAAAGTTGAGCATTATTAATTCTTAACTCATAAACACCTGTGCGACGATTCCAGTTTCCCGTTGCACCCACTTGGCGATCGCTACGAATCAACAATTGATTCCCATTTAAAGTTAAATCTACCGCCTCAATTGTCGCCGGAGAAGTCACAGCCACGGGTTGATTAGCAGCATCATTATCCGTTTCCACCGCCCGAATTCCCCCTTCCGGGACAAGGGCTAAACCACCATAACGACTAAAAGATGCTCGCCAATCGGGGCTATCTTTGCTCACATTCAAGGTAACACGGGCAACTGGTGGCGAAGATGAGCGTTGATTAAACTGAATTTGACTGACACCGTAGCGATTGACAGCTAAACTTCTTGCTGCTAGGGAATTTGGTAAAGTCACACCTTCCAAGTCAATATCGATCTGGCGGCGATCGCCACTCCGCCTCACCTTAATCTCATCCGGTTTCTCCCCCTCCAAACGGACAAACAACCCATTCTGCGTCACCTCAAAATCTAAAGCCTTCGTCCCGCTAGTAACCTCCTCTGGAGGCAAAATTACATCTGGTTTCGGATCGATAATCGGCGCTAAAGCCACCTTCTGCGGAGTCGGTAAATCCACAGCCCAAGAAATCGGATTTGTCCCCCGTATCGCTACCTTCTGCGGATCGATAATATATCCAGGGGCTAACTCCACCACCAAACGAGTCACATTCGCCTCAAACTGTCCCACCCGTAGCGACGCAACCGCACCCCCTAAATCTTGATATACCGTTGGTTGTCCCAAAGTTGTCCCCGGTAAATCAATCACCAAGCGCGTCGGATCGGCAATTAACTTCGCTTGCGGTTGAACCCCCTCATCTGTATTAAATATTAATCGGTTCTGATTTGCGTCAAATCGCCACGAAACTAGATTTCCTGCTTCCGCAGCCGATGAACACAGAACTAAACTTCCTATACCTATTGTCGGTACTAACCAGTTAATTTTCATAGAGCAATGGTTATAAATTTTTCGCGAGATCCGCTTGGGTGGTTGGCACAACTGCGCCAATTGTCCGTGCAGACAAGATTTTTCCTTACTGCTTGAACTTTCACTTCGATCTTCAGACTATTATCTCTGAAATCAGGTAATTATTATGATTTTTTTTTTCGTATTTTGTTTCAGTACAGCAGTTAATAATTATTACCTAACTTTTCAGTTTTCCTAATTTTACTGCTGCGGTAACTTGGCTGTTTCCTCTTACTCAAACTTTTTGGCATCTTTCCTTCTTTTTCGGGAACTTCTTGGCAAATTTTCCAGTCAAAATTACCCCAAGGCGCATCACTACAAGGATTTGGGTTCACCTACTGGATTTCACAACTTAGCGATTTTTCCCTCTCTTAACTAACCAGAGAAAATTCCTTCTCTGGCACAACTTTTTGTTGATTTTTAAGCAAGAAACGATTTATTTTTTGCTTAATTTTCTTGATTTTCAAATTAACTTTTTTTTCTTTTATTATCAAAACTATCCTTATTTCTAAGTAAAAAAAATTAAATTTGTTTGCTATAAAATTAAAATTCTAACCACATCCCAACTTAATCTTTGCGGTTACTTTTACGGAAATGGCTAGCGTCAAATACGACTTGACACCAAATTCCCAATCAATTCAACCGCAATTGGCAAAGACACACTTATAAAATGATAATCGTTATTATAACAAAATCTCCTCGACAGAATTATTCCAGCAAACCAAAATCAGACCCAAAAAACTATCTTAGCTTTCTCAACCTGGTTAAAGCTTGAGAAAAGTTAGCATTTATCCGACCGACTAACCAAAATATCAGACAATCTCCTTGAATTGCAATTCAAGTTGCAAACTTTTTTCCAAAAATTTATCTCATTTCAAGTTGCGTCCACAGATTCTATACTTAGAAGACGATAATCTGGAAAAATGTCATCCTGACGCTCCTAAAGTCGCTATCGCTGCGCGTCTCGCTACTCTACGAGATGACGTAAAATTAAATGAAAAAGAAGTTGTATCTAGATATTTGATTAAGTTAAATATTTTAGTTTCTATACCCCTACTATATTTAAGGGCAACTTAGGATCAGTTAACTCAACACTAATCAAATCGACTTTACTTAAATTTACTCAAGCTAGTTTAACATACCTGAGTACCACTTCAATTAACTCTACTCAAAAAACTACCTGCATTTTGCACCAAATAGCCAAAATTGTTTTGTCTAACTGCAACTAAAAAGTTAAGTAGTAATCAAAATCTAGTTAATTACTCTTGGGATAATTTAACTTTTCTGTAATAATTAAATCATCTAATTTTTATTCTCAGACTTTTGGAGTAACTACAACCGTGATCTACCATAAAAAGATTTGCTTAAAATCAACATTCTTTTCAGTCAATTTTTATCAAAGTAAAATTAAATCATTTTGTCTTATTTTCCTCGCCTTACAAATCTTCAGCCCCACGACTTTAGCTGCCGAAAAACCCATCTATAACACTCAAGATGTATTTCATCCTGTGATTGCTCAAAATGGGATTGTAGCTACCCAAGAAGCCTTAGCAACCAAAGCAGGTTTAGCCGTTTTAAAAGCAGGAGGAAATGCAGTTGATGCCGCCGTTACTGTTGGCTTTACTTTAGCAGTTACTTTACCACGGGCAGGAAATATTGGCGGCGGTGGATTTATGTTAATTCACTTAGCAGATTCTCAAGAAACCGTAGCCATTGATTATCGAGAAAAAGCCCCTTTAGCTGCGACAAGAAATATGTTTTTAGACGAAAATGGTGAAGCAGATTCGCAAAAGTCGAGGTTTAGTCATTTAGCTGTAGGTGTTCCGGGTACGGTGGCTGGGTTAGCGTTCGTTTTGGAAAAATACGGGACAATTTCTTTAGCGGAAGCTTTACAACCAGCGATTGAATTAGCAGAAAAGGGTATACCTATAACGGAAGATTTACGCAGTTCGTTGATTTTTGCCCAACCTTATTTAACAACAAATGAAGCTAGTCGAGAAATCTTTTTTCCGGCAGGTGGAGAGGTTGATGAAGTAGGAGATATTCTTATCCAGACGGATTTAGCGAAAAGTTTGCGATTGATTGCTAACCAAGGTGTAGAGGCGTTTTATCAGGGCGAAATTGCCGAGGCAATTGTCTCGGAAATGTCAGCGAATGGAGGGATAATTACGAAGGAAGATTTAGCTAGTTATCAGCCGATAATTCGTCAGCCAGTTCGAGGTAATTATCGAGGGTATGATATTTATTCGATGCCACCGCCGAGTTCAGGTGGGGTGCATTTGATTCAAATGTTAAATATTCTCGAAGGGTTTCCGATTAAATTATTGGGACATAATCGGGGTAAGACTATTCATATTATGACCGAAACAATGAAGTTTGCTTATGCCGATCGTTTTCAATATTTAGGAGATCCTGATTTTGTGGATGTACCTGTAAGGGAGTTGATCTCAAAAAGTTATGCAGATCGTTTGCGATCGCGGCTTAATTTACAACAAGCAACTCCCAGTAGTAAAATTTTACCAGCCGCAATTAATGAGAAAATTGAAAGCATCGATACGACTCATTTTTCGGTCATCGACAAATATGGCAATGCAGTGGCGAATACTTATACTTTAAACTTTTCTTACGGTAGTGGGATTACTGTTCCGGGGACGGGCATTCTTCTCAATAACGAAATGGATGATTTTACGGCAAAACCAGGTGTACAAAATACTTATGGTTTAGTTGGTGGTGAGTTGAATGCTATTGAACCGGAAAAGCGAATGTTGAGTTCGATGACTCCGACAATTATTCTTGAGCGGGGACAACCTTTTTTAGTGACGGGTAGTCCTGGAGGAAGTCAGATTATTACCTCGACGTTACAGGTAATTATGAATGTGATTGATCATGAGATGAATATTGCCACAGCGACGAATAGTTTTCGCTTTCATCATCAATGGTTGCCGGATGTATTACAAGTAGAAAAAGGTTTGAATGGAGATACAATTTCTTTGTTGGAGGAATTTGGACATACGATAGAAGTTACTCCGGCGATGGGAAGTACCCAAAGTGTGATGTCTCGTCAAGGAAGACTTTTTGGGGCATCTGACCCCCGCCGTCCTAATGCTTTAACTTTGGGCTATTAAATCAGTGGGTAGGGATTTATCACTGGTAAGTGAGTCTCTCTTGTCCTCCTAGTCCCTAATTCCCAATCACCAATCCCCAGTCCCAATTCCCTAATTCCCAGTCCCCATTCCCCATTCCCCAGTCCCCATTCCCCATTCCCGAAATGCGAGAACCGACGTACACATCCACTCCTTGGCAGGAAAGTTACAGTGAGATTATTGACGTGCGATCGCCAGCCGAATACGCTGAGGATCGTATTCCTGGTGCAATTAGTTTACCTGTACTGTACAACCATGAACGTGCTACTGTTGGCAGAATTTATAAACAAGTTTCTCCTTTTGAAGCTAGAAAACTGGGTGCAATTCTGGTAACAGCAAATATTTCTCGCCATCTTCAAAGTCATTTTCTTAGTAAAAATAAAGATTACTCTCCCTTGATTTACTGTTGGCGTGGTGGTCAAAGATCGCACAGTTTAGCTTTAATCTTAAATCAAATTGGTTGGAATGTGACTATTATTACGGGAGGATATAAAACTTATCGTAATTATGTGCGCGAACAATTAACTCATTTACCCTTAAAATTTACCTATAAAATTTTGTGTGGCTTGACAGGGACAGGGAAAACGGCAATTTTGCAACGACTCGCAGAACGAGATTTTCAAGTCTTAGATTTAGAAGCTTTAGCGAATCATCGCGGTTCTTTGTTAGGACAAGAATGGGAAGTTGAACCTGAACCACAACCGTCACAAAAATATTTTGAGTCTAAATTACTCCAAATGTTGCAAGATTTCGATTTTAACCAACTTGTTTGGGTGGAGTCGGAAAGTAATAAAATTGGACAAGTTTATTTACCTTCTGCCCTTTGGGAGATGATGAAACAAGCGAGTTGTGTAGAAATTAAAGTACCTCTAGGAATAAGAAGAGATTGGTTATTAGAGAAGTATTCACATTTGGTAGAAAATCCTGATTTTCTCAAAAGTAAGTTAATTAAACTCAAATCTCGTTATGGTAGTCAGCGAATTCAATACTGGAAAGATTTAATTAATAGCCAAGAGTGGCATAGTTTAGTAGAAGATTTGTTGGCGATTCATTACGATCCTGGTTATCATCGTTCTTTGAGTCGTTCTTATTATCCGCGATTGGCAAAAACCGTGGAAGTGGCTGATTTATCGGCAAAAAATATAGATAAAATATTATTGGCGTTATTAGCGGAAATCTGAGCAAATTTTTGCTAACTTGGAGAAAGCGATTAGGAGAAAAATTATGGTAAAAACTGCCTCGACAATGCTACCTCTGGGAACTAAAGCGCCAGATTTTGCGTTACCAGATACGGTATCTGGGGAAACTATTACGCTTTCGCAGTTTGAAGATCGGCAAGCTTTGTTGATAATGTTTATTTGTCAGCATTGTCCTTTTGTGCGTCGGGTGAAAGAAGAGTTAGCGCGTTTGGGAAAAGATTACGCTGAGAAAAATGTCGGGATTGTGGCTATTAGTGCTAATGATGTGAAGAATTATCCGGATGATTGTCCGGAGAAAATGCAGGAAATGGCGCAAGAGTTGGGTTTCAATTTTCCTTTTTGTTACGATGAATCTCAAGAGGTGGCTAAGGCTTATACTGCTGCTTGTACGCCAGATTTTTTCGTTTTTGACGGAGATTTAGAGTTGGTTTATCGCGGTCAGTTGGATGATAGTATTTTAGATGAGCGCAAAGCTGTGGATGGTAAGTATGTTCGGGCTGCTTTAGATGCTTTGTTGGCTGGGGAAGCGGTTGATCCTGACCAAAAGCCGAGTGTGGGTTGTAATATTAAGTGGAAACCTGGTAATGAACCTGCTTATTTCTAAGTTGAGTGGAAATTTGTCTTAAATACTGACTACCAACTACCAACAATGAAGAAAAATCTCGGTGTTTTTGCGGTTTTGGCTTTGTTGACCAGTTGTGATTCTGGTTATAGCGAGGCTGAATTAACGCAATTACATGAAGAGGCGATCGCGGCTAATGCAATTTTCGAGAAAAATCGCAACCAAAATCAGCAGTTTGAGTCATGGCAGTTACTTGTTCAAGGTGAAATTAACCAAAGCAAAACTGTTTCTTTGAGTCTGTCTGAACTTAAGAATTTGGAGACGATCTCGGTGGTTACGACTGACCCTCATAACAGTCTCGGTGCTGAGTCAACTCATGAGTTTCGTGGCGTTAAGGTTGCTACTGTTCTCGATCGCTATAATGTTGATTCTGATGTTACTGAAGTGACTTTTGTTGCTGATGATGGTTATCGCGTCACGGTAAGTTGGGCGGATTTACAGAAATATCCGATTATTATAGCTTTTGAAAAAGATAATCAGCCAATTTCTCGTTCTAATGGCGGTCCACTGTATTTGGTGTTTCCTTACACTGATTATCCCCAATTACAACAAAAGTATGACGATCGCTATTGGATATTTTATCTGACTCACGCGATCGCTGGAACTCCCGATCTTAGTCTCCAAGTTGCTGACAAAAAATTTAATGCTCGCTCTTTGGCAAAGTTACCCCAAGTGACGATTGAAGAGGCTGTTGGTTATAGCGGTTGGTCGCCGGGTAAGGTTCAACTCCACGGCGTGCGTCTTCGCGATGTTTTGTCGGCTGCGAAGATTGAGTCTGGTGAAAGGGCGATCGTTCAAGGTAAGTCGATTCTTAAGCGCAATTCTCACCAGCCGATTCAAATGCCAATGTCTGCTGTTCGCGGTTGCGATGTACTGCTGGCTACTGCTTGGGGAAAAAAACGTCAACCGATTCCCTCGCGCATGGGTGGTCCGGTTACTCTCGCTTTTTCTCCTAATTGTCAGGAGTTTTTTCCCCAAGATCCCCCTTGGCTGACTTTTGTGGAACAAATTCTGGTTGAATAGTATTGATGTCTTGTTTTAGGCTTTGCTGCATATTTTTTAGCAAATGTCAATAAGTATCTCTACCCTGAGTATCTATACTTAATAAAAAAAAGTGTTTTTCTCTACCTATTTTTCCCGGAAAAATTAAATTTTGCTAAAGTTTTGGCGTTTTTTCCGATAAGATTACTGGGTTTGTGACTTAATTTTAGAAAATAGTTAAAAGAAGGCTAAAATAGCATCTTTATTATTTTGTATCATATTTGACAGCGAAGCGCAAGCCCTTGAAAAACCGTTAATTAATTGAAAATAATTTTTAGTTAGTTTTAGCAATCACCTCGCAATTTTTTTTTGTTCATTAAAATTTTAAATCATTAATTAATGAACCTAAAACTTTTGTTTATTAAATTTCCAGCCGAAATATCGACTAAAAAAAGCTAAATACCAGCAACAGCAAGCAGTAAAAGTTATTTCAGATTATCCTTATATTCAAATAATTAATATTCTTTGAAAAATCAAAGATTCTCAAGTTAATTATCGATACTTGTGCCTATTTTCCCAAAAATCAGCTTATTTTCTCACAATCAAGCTGCGTCAATCCCCAATCCCCAATTCCCAATCACTAACCAGAATCCCGTCGTAAACAAGCAACAACCAAACGAATTTCCTCATAAGTATAACCTGCTCCCAGAAACTCACGTAGAGGTCGTAAAGCCTGATTACCCAAAATAGCGATCGCGGCTTTAATCTTCTCCTGACGTTCCGGAGTTACCAAACGCTCGATTTCGTTAATTTCTCCAAACTCAATTAATTGAGCCAGATGAGTCGCGATCGTACTCGTAGCAAAAAGCCTTTGGTGAGCAATTTCCTCTAAATTCAAACCTTGCTGATACAACTGCAAAGTTAACTTCAGAGTATCACTCAGACTAACTTCATTTTGCTCTCGACAATGAGCAACAACTTCAGCAACAAACTGCTGACCATAATAAGCAAGTTTATAATCACCAACACCAGAAAGTTGTGCCAACTCCTTCAAAGATTGCGGTTGCTGAAGTGCCATTAACTTGAGCGTAGAATCAGCAAAAATCATATAAGGAGGAATCGCTTGTTCATCCGCAATTTGCTTGCGTAACTGACGCAATTTTTGGAAAAGAGCATCAACTTCAATTCTGCGATTTGACTCAGCCCCGCGCGCTTGACTTTTCTTCTGACTCGGAACCGCAATTGTTACCGAACGTTGTTTGCGTAATATCTCCCAACTGTAATCATTTAACTTCAAAACCGAATAACCATCTGTCGTTTGAGTTAATAAATTTTGATGCAATAAAGAACGTCCCAACATTTTCCAAGCATCAATAGATTTATCTTTCCCAATACCGTGAGTAGAAAGTAAATGATGATTATATTGCATCACTTTTTTATTGCGCGAACCTCTTAAAACATCAATAATGTGCGTCATCCCGAACTTTTGCTGACAACGCGCAACACAAGAAAGAAACATTTGCGCTTCAATCGTCCAATCTTCTTTCGGTTCGGGATTGAGACAATTATCACACTTACCACAATTACCCGGAAAATCCTCACCAAAATAACCTAATAAAATCCGCCGACGGCATTCCGTACTCGCACCATAATCAATGACTTGTCGTAACTGTTGTAAAGCCAGACGTTGTTCATTTAAATCTGGCTTTTTTTCGATCAAATACTTGACTTTCGCCACATCAGCATAGCTGAAATATAACCAACAATTAGCCTTCTCTCCATCTCTGCCAGCCCTACCTGCTTCTTGGTAATAATTTTCCAAACTGCGCGGTAAATCGTAGTGAATCACAAAACGCACATCCGGTTTATTAATTCCCATCCCAAACGCGATCGTGGCGACAATCACTTGGATATCGTCTCGCAAAAAGCTAGTTTGGTTAGCTGCCCTTTCTTGAGCCGACATTCCTGCATGATAAGGTAAAGCCTTGATGCGATCTTGCTGCAAGCGAAAAGCAATTTCTGCGACTTTTTTGCGACTCAGACAATAAATAATTCCCGAACCATCAGTTGACTTAATTTGCTGTAAAATTTCTCGGTAAGAAGATTGCTGTTTTTGACGCACTTCGTAGTACAAATTGGGACGGTCAAAACTAGCCGCAGGAAAGTAAGGTTGTCGTAGCCCTAATTGTTCGATAATATCTTGGCGTACTCGTGCCGTTGCTGTCGCCGTTAACGCGAAAAATGGGACTTGGGGGTAAGATTTTCTGAGTTGACGTAACTGACGATATTCCGGACGAAAATCGTGTCCCCACTCGGAAACACAATGTGCTTCATCAATTGCGAAACCCGCAATCCCGACTTGAGAATTTACTTGCTGTAAAAAAGCTAAAAAATTCTCACTTAAGAGTTTTTCAGGGGCAAGATAAAGTAATTTGATTTCGCCTTGGAGAATTGCCCTGGTGCGCGATCGCGTCTCCTCCCAATCCAAACTACTATTTAAAAAGGTAGCCTGAATCCCATTTTTTAATAAAGCTTGCACCTGATCTTGCATCAGCGCAATTAAAGGCGAAACTACTACGGTTAAACCTGGTTTGAGTAATGCAGGTAGCTGAAAACAAACCGACTTACCTCCACCCGTCGGCATCACCACTAACAAATCACGATTTGCCAACGCCGCTTCGACAATCTCTTTTTGTCCGGGACGAAAAGAATCGAAACCAAAAAAGTATTTGAGTTTTGCTTCCAGGGAATTAACATGGATGGGACTATTCATTGTTCTTGATTGCCAATACACACACTAGCGAAGGAGGTACAGAGTCAGAAAAACTCACTCAGCCAGTAAAATACCAACTACCCAGTGGCAAACTACCAACCTCTCAACCGTCAGATGAAAAAACCTTTATTTCGTTCTATCCATACTCGCATAATGACCGCAACGATATTATTGATTGTAGCGATCGCTGGAGCAGTAGTCTTACTCTGGGTGCAGGAGGTAAATCATGTCTACCGTCAACAAAAGCGCAAACAAGCACAACAAATGGTTGTCGCTTTGGCTAATGCTTGGGTAAATCCTTTGGTGATTCAAAGCTGGAGTGAAATTCGTCTCAACATTAATCTTCTGTTTGAGCGTAATCAAGAATTAGTTTATCTTTTCGTTTCTGATGCACGTCTGAATAATGAAATTGTGGCGGCTTTACCCGAAGATTTTAGGGGACAATATATCCCTGATGCTGTCCCTTTGTCCCAAACTGAAGCTTCTTTGAATTTACCCGATGGTGCTAAAATTTTTGACACGGTTATTCTCCGTGATTTGGAGTTTCCCCCAGGAGAAGTCAGGGCTAAACGCGGTGAAGAAATTATCGAGGTGGCTTATGATGTCCGTAATTCTCAAGGTGAAAAAATTGGGACTTTACGTCTGGGTGTTTCTCTACGAGAAGTTAACCAAGCTGTGATTCAAGGAGTTGTTAAAGCTTTGGCTGTTGGTGGGTTGGGGCTTAGTTGTGGTTTGGTGGGTGCTTATATCCTCGCTAGACAATTGAGTTATCCACTACAACGTTTACAGGTTAGCGCTGCGAAAATTGCTGCGGGTGACTTGGAACATCGCGCCGAAGTTCCTCTTCGTGATGAAATTGGACAGTTAGCTGCGGCTTTTAATGATATGGCTTGGGCTTTACAAATGTCTTTTAATAAGCAACAACGAACTTTGGAATCTTTTGAACGCTTTGTCCCGGATAAGTTTCTCAAAGTGATTGCTTCTGAGGGGATTGAAAATATTCAGGTGGGTGTGGCTGCTACTCGCACGATGACGATTCTTTTTGCTGATATTCGTGGTTATACTTCGATGTCGGAACAAATGTCTCCTTGGGAAACTTTTGCTTTATTAAATGATTATCTCGCTTGTATGGGGGCTGTGATTGAAAAGTCTGGCGGTTTTATCGATAAGTATATCGGTGATGCAATTATGGCGCTTTTTGATGAAGAAAATACTGATTGCGCCCTCGAAGCTGCTTTAGCTATGCACTCTGCACTACGAGATTTTAATCAGGAACGAATTCGTCAGGCTTTGCCTAATCTTGAAATTGGGATTGGTATTCACCAAGGTGAAGTGGTGATGGGGACTGTGGGTTTTGCTTCTCGCATTGAGTCTACTGTGATTGGTGATACTGTTAATGTTGCTTCGCGTGTGGAAAATCTTACTCGTAAGTACCATTGTGATGTTTTGCTTACTGAGTCGGTTTTAGTTGCATTGGCTGACTCGAAGGCTTTTCAACTTCATTTGGTTGATGATTCGGTTAAGGTTAAGGGTAAAGAACAACCACTCGCTATTTATCAGTTGTTAGTCCGAGAACAAAAAAATGGGTAAATGTATCGAAAGCTACAAAATTTTTGGTAACTTGACGCTATACTAATTATAATGGGATATTAGCAAAAAAAATCTGACGCTTATATTTTGATTATAAATAAATATCATTTTTTGATAGTATCATCAAACTGAAAAAAAAGCAATCCCTTTTGGTCAACTGCCGAAAAAGCGACACCTGACCAAGGAAAAAGCTAAAGAACTTGCGCCCTCAACCAAGCAACCGGGAGATAAAGCATTTTTTCCCCTTGAGGAACAAAAGCCCTTTTGTTAAAGACATCATAATCATTACGCTCGATCACATCGAGAATACCTTGATAAAGCATCAAAGCGGCCCAAACAGGCCAACGGGAGTCACGAGAGAGGGCGCGAATACCTTCTTCAGCATCTCGATAAAACTGACGAGCGCGTTTAATTTCAAAGCGCATCAGTTCGCGCCAGCGCTCATCAATTTTCCGATTCAATAAATCTGCTTCAGAGTAATTAAAGCGAGCCAAATCTTCCAGAGGGAGATAAATTCGTCCTCGCTCGGCATCCTCACCGACATCCCGCAGAATATTAGTAAGTTGGTTAGCAATTCCCAGAGCGATCGCTTCTTGAGTCGGAATGTAATTAGCTTCCTGGTTGTGCCAAGGAGCAGTAAGATAGTGGCGATCGCACCCCAAAACCGCATTGGACATCAAACCTACCGTTCCCGCAACCCGATAACAGTAGAGTTCCAACTCCTTAAAAGTTTCGTAACGACTGCGGTAGAGATCCATCTGTTGTCCCGCGATCATATCCCGAAAAGGTTTAATCTCAATAGGGAAGCGTTCCAGAGAATCTACTAGCGCCACATCAAGGTCATCCAGGGGTTGTCCCGCAAAAAGCGACTCCAAGCGTTCTTCCCAAAGCTGGAGAGTTTCCGGGGTAGTAAAATCTGACTCTGGTCCGTCTACAAGTTCATCAGTACGACGACACCAAACATAAATAGCCCAAATTGCTTGACGCTTGGCTTTGGGCATTAACAAAGTGCCGAGGTAAAACGTCTTCGAGTATTTTGCCGTAATTTGACGACAGTGTTCGTATGCCTCGGCTACCGAGGCAAGCTTTCTCATTGGTTGAGGTTTAGACAGTTGCAGCATTCATCGCAGGCGAAGAAATTATCTATTGTCGGCTTTCGAGCAGCCGCAAGCCATTAGAATTGTCGCATTCTATTGCCTTTTCTGGTCAATCAACAGTCAAAATTGTCGTAAATTCTTAGCATTTAAGCTGCTAAATCAACTAACGACGGTTGAAACTGCGGCTTGAGCAGGTGTAGTAGAGGAGTTCAATTGCTGAGGATAATCAGCCGCGATCGCAGCCGCAGTTAATTTTCCTGACAGCACGGCTCCTTCCATACTTCCTAAATATTCTTGCATAGTATAATCACCTGCAAGATAGAAGTTAGCGATCGGCGTTTTTTGGCTAGGACGATGTGCTTGTCGTCCCGGAGTTGCCTTATAAACCGACCGAGGAGTTTTCACAACGTGATATTTAAGCAGTTTAGCTTGATTTTCGCCGTTAAAATGATCTGGGAACAGAGTTTTTAACTCTGCCATTGTTGCTTCAATAATTTCTGAGTCGGATTTGCCGATCCAATCTTGAGCCGGAGCTAAGACTAATTCCAGCATCGAGCGATCCGGATTGGCATA
The DNA here is from genome assembly GCA_035968095.1 of Oscillatoria sp. PMC 1068.18. Classification (GTDB taxonomy): domain Bacteria; phylum Cyanobacteriota; class Cyanobacteriia; order Cyanobacteriales; family SIO1D9; genus IIICB1. The sequence goes on along the minus strand of JAWQFW010000058.1, from coordinate 1,613 downwards.
AGCTTTACAGGTATTGCTCATGTCGGCATAAACACTCAAAAGTGGCGATCGCGAAAACAGCAAATGATCGATATCAGTTAATTTCCGGTCAAACCACAAATGTAAATTAATTACCGGAACCCCAACTAAACCTGCTAACTTCTCAAACTCAGCCATTTCTCGCCAAGCTTCAGGCAACATTAATTTTAACGGGTCAACAGGCATCGCCGAAACATAGGCATCTGCGGTTAATACCTCACCACCCTTAAGCAGTAAGCCACGCACCGTATGATCTTCATTTAATAAAAACTCTTTCACTGGTGCATTCAAGCGCACCTCGCCACCTTTATCGGTCACATAATCAACCAAAGGCTGACATAATCTTTCTGTTGGCGAACCATCCAGAAAAGCCATTTTTGACCCATCAGTTTCTTGTAAAAAACGATTCAAAGCCGTTAACAAAATTGTCGCGGAAATTTCATCAGGATTAATAAAATTTAACGCCTTCGACATCGCAATAAAAACTTCTTTCTCTACCCTTGGGGGGATGTTTTGTTTTTTCATCCACTCCGACCAAGTATATTTATCCATTTCTTCAACATACTTTTGACCCCGAATCATTGCCGGAATCAAACCAATGCCAAAGCGAATTTTTTCACCCCAAGTGAGCAGATCGTTATTGCGTAAAATCGCCACCACCCCATTGAAAGGAGCAGGAAGACGAGGAAAATCAAAGCGAGAATAAGTTCCCGGCGCTTCCGGCTGATTGAAAATCATGGTATGTTCTTTCCATTGCAGCCGATCTTCAATCTTCAATTCTTTAAACAACTGAAGCATATTCGGATATGCCCCAAAGAAAATATGAAGCCCAGTTTCATACCAGTCTCCATCTTGATCTTGCCAAGCGGCAACTTTACCACCGAGAACATTCTCTCGTTCCAGGACAATCGGAGTATGTCCTGCATCAGTTAAGTATTTGGCGCAAGAAAGTCCTGCTAGACCAGCCCCAGCGATCGCTACCCGCATTTAATCTTTCTAATTCCAATTAGTGCTTAGTGTATACTGGCATTCATTATACTTTGCACTTCGTTACATTTTCCAGCCCAAGAGAAAACTTCCGTTATCAAGGAGGCTAACCTAAGCCCGGTGTAGCGATCGCCAACTCTAACTTATTCTCCCTGCTTTTAGCGCTAGAGCAGGCGAAAAATGAAAGGATAGCGATAAGGATCGTTAGGATTACTCAACACCTGTAAAATCGCAATAATCGGCATAATCAGAGTCACAATCCCCAAAATCCACAAAAGCACAAACCCAATCCCGATAATCATCAACGCACCGAAAATAATGCCATAAAGCCAAACATTAAAATGGAAATTGAGCGCTTCCCTGGCGTTAGATTTGACAATTTCGTCATCAGAAACGAATAAAATAGCGATCGGGATAGCCACAGACAACACCAGCGCACTAATAAAAATTGACCCATGACTCAACGCCGATAAAATTTTTCGCTTATCTAAATCTTCATTCATAATCTTTTTTGCTTAAAAATCCCTTCTAATCCTGACTCTAGCATGGAAGCAGAGGATTCGGGATTAGGGACTAGGGACTGGGTAATTGGGGACTGGGGACTGGTG
>JAWQFW010000057.1:0-22661 GCA_035968095.1 Oscillatoria sp. PMC 1068.18 | reverse complement strand
AAATAGGGCAGAGTGAAAGATGTGAATAACTGACAAGGCTTTTTGATAAAATAAACAAAAACTAATAAAAATTATCATGAGTTGCATAGATCCGATTTTACTAAATGATTGGTATATTGTTGGCAAAGCGGAAGATATTCAACCAGGTACTATCAAACCTGTGAGACTACTTGGAGAAGACATCGTTGTATGGCGCGGTAGTTCTCTAGAATCCCCGGTACTTGCTTGGCAAGACTGGTGTCCTCACCGAGGGGTTCCTCTTTCTCTAGGAAAAATAGTGGGCGATCGTCTTGCTTGTAGATATCACGGATGGCAGTACGACAAAACAGGTCAATGCGTATGCGTTCCTTCCCTTCCTACGCAATCCCCTCCAGTAAACGCACATGTCAAAACTTATAAATGTCAAGAAAGTTCAGGTTATATCTGGGCGAACTTAGGAGATTTTCCTCGACAGCTTCCTGCTTTTCCAAACAATCCAGACCACCGTCAGTTTGTTGCCGAGCCATATTATATTAGCTCTAGTCCGTTTAGAGTGATGGAGAATAATTTAGATATGTCTCACCCTGCTTTTTTGCATGAAGGCACTATAGGAGATCCTAATTTTCCACTGGTAGAAGACTATGAAGTAAACGCTGAGAAGGATAGGATTGTCATACGCAATATACAATCTTGGCAAGTAGGGGCAAATTATACTAATATCAAGACTCTCTCAAAAATAAATATTTCTAGTTTAATAATAAACTACCCTTTAAGCATGACAGCAGTTAAAGAGATAGAAGATAGTAATGAAAAAATATATGTTTTTATTAATATAACACCAATTGAAGAGGAAAAGTCTGTTATGTGGATTTCTTTCGCAATGAACTATGGACACGAAATAGCAGAATCTGAGATGCAAACATATACAGACAAGGTTTTTCGCGAAGATGTTTTCATTTTGGAATCTCAACGTCCGGCACGTTTACCTCTACTTTACCAAAAAGATACCGATCCGCAATGGCCTCCCGAAGTACATGTTAGGTGCGATAAGGCATCTGTAGTATACCGTCGATGGCTAAAAAGTTTAGGAATTACCTTTGGAGTTTGTTGAGCTTATTGCACAAAACTGAGGTGTTAGATTATCATGCGATACTTTGACATTTCTTCGTAAAAAGGTAGAGAACTTTTGATATAAGGTATTAATTCCTCTGGAAAATTTTCTGGCAAAGAATGCTGTTTTTCTTCGTAAAAAAAACCATCCGAATTTAAGACATTTTGATAAGAGTTGGCATAAATTGTATTTCCCCAAGTGAGTTTAGTCTTTTCTAGACTAGAATTCCAAGAGAGCATTTTTTCAGAATAATTTACTCCTAATTTCAAGCATAAAGCTTGCAAATACTCCCGAGGCTTTTTAACTAAATCGCTCGAATCTATTATTAAAGGAACTTGCCCTGTTAGCGATTCAACTTCTCTAAAAAGACTGTAATGCTGTTCCCAACCTATTCCATAAAACATTAATCTCCATGTCTGATCGACCACTTTTAAGTTTTTCCAATTAGAAAGAATTGTCTCTATAGGATGTCGAATTAAAAAAAAATTTGTTATTGATTTAAGCCAACTTCTTCCAAATTTTGGAAGCATACAATATGACATATCTTTTAGAAAAGAAAAAGACTTTCCCTCTGGCAATTCTCCAGTAAGTTTTTCAATGACTTTCAGGTAATCTGTCTCAGGGTAATTCAATAAATTATCCTTCCATATTTGTTGCACGTGATCCTCAAGTAAATGACGCTCGGCATTTACGTTTACGAAATAAGCACCATATAAAGGTTCATCGTAGATGACACACTCATCTAATTGCTCAAAAGCTCTAGTAATTGCGGTCGAACGGCTTCTGGGAACAGCCCACATTGCTATGCGTTTTTTGTTCATTATTCTGATTACTTAAACGAACAATATTTTGATTTTACCACAGTTTCAAAAATTTTGAATTTTAAATTTAAGCTTAATATGCCAATCTATATTTTATTTTAAGCCTCTTTCTTCATAGCAGATTTACTGGTCAATGCTAAGGAGATGCCTAATAAACTTATAAGAAAAGCTAAGAGATTATACAAATCTAGTTTTTCTGAAAAAAATATCCAAGCAAAAATTCCAGCTAATACTGGATTAAAGAGAAAAGCCATAGCTATAAAACTTGACGAAATCCACTTCAAAACGTAGATACTTATCCCCATAACCAAACAAGTGGTTACAGCCAAAGCTATAAGAGTTAACCAGCTAATTATTGAAGAAGGAAAAATCGCTTCTTGACTTATTAAAACAATCGGGATGAGACTTATAGTTCCAAAAAGGCAACAAAACATAAGAGTAGTGATAGGATTGAATTGATTTCTGATTTGTTCGACTAATAATAAATAAGCCGCCCACAAAAATGCTGAAAACAGAGCCAGACTATCTCCTTTTATTTTTTCAACATCATACAGAAAGTCATCAAAACCTAGAAGAGCAGAGCCGATAATAGTAACAATTGCGCCTATAATAAATCTTCGATCGAAGTTTTGAGAAAATAATAGCCATCCCACTGAAATGCTGAACAAGGGAGTAAAAGAATGGAGGAGTGCGGAGTTTGCAATACTTGTTTGGGTCAGAGACCAAGCCCAGATTACTTGTGTCCCAGTAAAACAAACTCCGGCTCCAAAGAATAATCCCAATGTCAGACTCGTATCTGGAAATTGTTGGGAGTCAGGATTCAAGCTTTTGTGCTTTATACTTAAGAGTATATTCCAAAGTCCTAAAATAAAAGCAGCAATCCAAAGGCGGTGAAAGATGATAGCAGTAGGACTAATTTCATTTTCATCTAACTTCACTAAAATTGGTACACAACTAAGCACTGGTACAGCGATCGCCAAAGCTGCGATCGCCTTCGTCTTTGGATTGGCAAAAAAATTTTCTGAGAAAACGGTCAATTTATCGGTCATTTTAACTGAGTCACTCCGATTAACTACTACTAGCGAATAACAGAAACTTCCAGAACAGCGATCGCCGCAGCCAGTGCTGTTTGTATTGCTCCTTGAACTGAAGCATGAGCGATCGCCAAGTGAGGCTTATCTAAAGGATAAGGCTGACAAAGCAATCCTTGCATTCTTTCATGTTCCCCTGGTGCAAAAAAAGCATAAGCCCCAGAACCAGGATTACTCTCTTCATCCCAAAGACAATGCACAACTTCATCAACATATTCTTCAATCTGAGGATGGAGTTGTTGCATCTCCTGTAAAGTTCCCTCTGTTCCAGTGTCAAGAAATCAATAAATTGTCATTCATTTATCATCCCAAGATGCGGAGCTAATTTTTAGTCTGATTGAAAATCCCTCTACCTCCAACATCTATTTAACGAGAGGCTATTCAACGACATCAGGCTTTTTTAGTGAAAAAAATTGAACTTCTCAGTAAGACTCACGATCAAAAGAATTTTGACTGGGAACAGACAGCCCTAAATCAAATTTTTTTACTCAACAGCAAATCCAGTATATTGACGTTTATAAGGAGCATGATACGCCAAGATGATATCTTCTTTAGGAACGCCCCATTCTACTAATTCATTAGCAACGCCAATTTCCGTCCCATCATGTTGGATCCAAATTTTGCCGTTTTTCAGGTCAATTTGGAGAACACAGCCTCGTAAACGCCGATTTCCATGCCACCCCACATTCATCAGTTGATAATGATCTCCTTGAACATCAAATATTTTTTGGACTTCAATATCTCCATATTTAGGTGTATATTGCCCATATTTATTGATTATTCTTTTGACTAAATCTCTATATTTCTCTAGCTTTTCCATTGTTTAATTACCTCTTGATTGAAATCGTAGACCATTAATTTGATTTGATGTTTGTTTATTGCTTTTTTAGTGAAAGCTAGAGTAAAAAAAGATTCGTATACATCTTCACTAATCGCTAAATAAAGTTTTCTTTCTGGTTCAATATCTTCTAGCACAAGGCGATAATTCAGAAATTGTCCTAGAGCAGTATGAAATTCAGAAATTAAAGAAGGACGATTAAAACTTTTAATTTCTACAGCGATTTTTTCTCGATCTTTTTCGGCAGCAATTAATTTCTCTGCTCCTAAATCAACATACATATCAACTCCTCCATAATCAAGATAGAGAGGGTCATCAGTAATCGTCCAACCTTCTTTTATTAGGGCGTTTTTAACAGGCGCGTGAAAAATATCTTTAGCTGGCATAAAATAATATTCTATCTAGTTTAGATAGTTTTTGAGGAGTCAAGTCAATATTTGCAGAATATCGATAACTGCTGAAACTGCTGTTTGTATTGCTCCTTGAACTGAAGCATGATCGATCGCCAAGTGTTCTCCGGCAAAAAACACACGAGGCTTATCTAAAGGATAAGGCTGACAAAGCAATCCTTGCATTCTTTCATGTTCCCCTGGTGCAAAAAAAGCATAAGCCCCAGAACCAGGATTACTCTCTTCATCCCAAAGACAATGCACAACCTCATCAACATATTCCTCAATCTGAGGATGAAGTTGTTGAATTTCCTGTAAAGTCGAATCGGTTCGTTCCCTCTCTTCCAGCCTCAAGAAATGCCGTGCATTACTTTCCCAACGGTAAGCGGCGGTAAAACCCGTTGGTTGATGGGAAATTTCCGGATCTTGGGCAACCCAGCGCGGATTTCCTGCCTCTTCCCCTGCAAAGCAAGCATTATCTGAAGGATACCAGCATTTTTCCATTGGTAAATCGGTAAAACTACCCCCACCATAAATGTTGTCATGAAGTTCCCAAGGACGAGCTTTACAGTGAAACAGTGTCTTTGCGGCACTACTATAGCCCAAGGAGCGAATTGCCTGCATTTTGTCAGCAGGGAGAACTGGATTGAACTCAATTTTTGCTAAAGCTGGTGTCGGAATTGTACAGATGAGATAGTCAAACTCCTGAACTTGAGCAGAATCTAAACGATCCCAATTAACGCGAACCCCCGTATCCGTCATTTGAATCGCCGTTACTTTAGCATCACCTTGAATTTTGCCCGAAAGCCGCTCAACAAAAGCTTTGACCAAGGTTTCCATACCACCAATAAGCTGATATTGTTCGGCATGATACCAAGCAAAGAAATCAATTAAACCTCCTAATAAAGAAACGCGATCGTAGTGAATCATACCTGTAGCGTGACCGACTAATTCAAAAGCATCAGGAGAAAGGCGATCGCGAAAATATTGCGTAAAAGTGGTTCGATCATACTCTTTCAGCTTATCACTACTAAAAGTTGGAGAAAACATTTCCCATTTTTCTGCTTCAGAAAGACTCTCGACTAAGGTTTTCAAAACCTCATCGTAGATCCAACCGGGATCTCGCTCCTCATTAATATTTAAATTGTAAACTTGACCAAGTTTGCCAAACTCCTTTAATCGAGTTTTTTGTCCTCTTAGATAATAGAAACACGCCGGATTATAACTTACGAAGGGCTGTTTGGGTAACTGAAATTCTTCTAAATAATGAACTACACAGCGATGACTCAACGGAATTCGCATTGCGCCGAGTTCGCTATGAGTTCCGTCACTAAAGTAATGAGTCTGAATACGCCCTCCTAGACGATGAGATGCTTCTAAAACTGTCACTTTGTGACCGAGTTTGTTTAATTCATAAGCACTACAAAGTCCAGCAATTCCACCGCCGATAATCCCAATTCTCTGAGACGATTTTCCGGATACATAGTCTTTAGTTTTGAGAATTTCTGGATAACTATACAGTTGCTCGAACGAGAAAGGCAAATCAAACTGCTGAGTGTAGCGATAGGGATTATTTCGCGAGCGCGTATTTTTCATGTTTATACTAATATGATAACTTTAAGTAAATTCAAAAAAAGCCAATTTACTAACTATTTTTCTGAATGCACGTAGTCAACAAAATAAAATTTTGGTTCGAGGCGAAATTTCAGCCAAGAATAAGTTGCTAATCCTAATAGTGCCAAAATAATTACAGGTAAACCAACTTGCAGACGAAACTCATCGGGAAGTAACGTTACTCCGGCAACACTAACAGCAAAATATCCTAAAAGTATCTTCTGTAAAAGTTGGACATTTTTCAGCGCACCCCGACAACTGTGACAATGTTGAGTATGTTGTTTATAGCGGTCTAAAACTACTTCGCGATGCTCGTTTATTTGTTTAACATTAACTTCGTTCCAAGGCAACTTTCCGTCACAATATTTATCAAACCATCTGCGAAACTCAATTACTAAGCGGTCTGCACTGGTAGGTAGTTTATAGGCACTTTGCCAAGTTTCATGTGCTTGTTTTTGTTGGAAAAAATACTCTTGTTGATGCAACAAAATCATATCTCCATCAAGAACTAAATTACGAGTTTTGATATGAGTCCACCAACGGGGAGTAAGATGGTGAATATTTTTGGCAAAGTTACGCGGAAACTGAGCAACAATTCGGCATTTTCCTGGTGAGATAGGAACGCAGTAAGTAACTAATCCTAATTGCTTTTCTGCTGTCCCAAATTGAATAGCATATTCTAAACGACAAGGTGGTTCAAAAGTAATCTTTGTCGGGAAACCTTGGGTTATTTCTCCTTGGATTAAGTTCATATTTGAGTTAATAACTTTTATGGGTAGAGGTGTAGCTCTTTCTCTGTTACCTTGGACGTTATGATGAGCAAATTGAACGTGGCTGGGGTCGATAACATTTTCAACTAAGGTTTGCCAATCATAATCTAAATCACGGACAAAGGAAGACCAAACGAAGCCTTTTTTCGCATCAATTTGTGGGGAAAGAGGAAGTGGTGTTGCGGCTGCTATTTCGGCTGAGTTAGAATCTGCCCATACCCAAAGTAAATCGTTTTCTGCGCGGGATGGCAAAACTATAACGCAAAAGTTATCTTGGTTTTTAGTAATAATTTCGGGATTTTCGGCTTGGGGAATGCGAGTACATTTTCCTTCGGAATTGAATTCCCAACCGTGATAGCTACACATTAAGTTACCTGTTTTGTCGTCTACACGCCCTTCGCTTAAAGGTGCAAGGCGATGGGGACATTGATCGAAAAATACTCGGTAATTAGCGCTATTTTTCGATTTCCAAATGACAAGACGTTTGCCTAAAAGAGTTACAGGTGTGGGTTTTTCGGGATCTAAATCCTCAACAGGTGTGAGAGGATACCATTGCTGAAAGAAGTTAAATTCTGCTGCCATTTTGTCAATGATTTTTCGCAATTATTTATTTATTTACTCAGATTATAGTTTGACATATTGCTGAAACTGTTGCTGAGGAATAGGGAAAATGTTTAGGGGATAATTGATTCAAAAATGAAGATAATCGGTAGATATCTTCAAAGTGCTGGCACTACCTTAGCGATCGCTACGTCGATTACAATCAGTGTTTGTGTAATCTTCCCCTCCTAAAATGTAAATAATGATGAAGTTATCCTTCTGGGCGATGCGAAATCGTACTCTTGCTGTTATCTCAACAATCTTACCTTTACTGAGTTTAAATCCTGTCTCTGCGGCTCCACCGCGATCGCCCGATCGCACGGTAGAATGTGAAATACTCGTAGTTGGTGGCGGTTTAGCGGGTGCTGCGACGGCTTATGAAGCTTTACTCGCGGGACGTACCGTTTGCTTGACGGAAATTACTGACTGGGTGGGAGGACAAATTTCCTCTCAGGGAACTTCTGCACTCGACGAACGACCTACCCAAAGAGAACAACTTTTTTACCCTCGCGGTTACTTAGAATTGCGATCGCGCATCGAATCCGAGTATGGTGAACTTAATCCGGGTGAGTGTTGGGTATCTCAATCTTGTTTCCTTCCTCGCGATGCTCATAAAATTCTCTTGAAACAGTTGCAATCTGCGGCAAAACGTGGTAGGGGAAAACTCAACTGGTTTCCCTCAACTGTAGTTAAGGAACTAGACATCAATTCTAATCAAATTCAAAGTGTAACTGCGATTCAACACGAACCTGCGGAAAATGCGCCACCTTTAAATACTTTTCCCTTATCTCAAACTATTGCAGATTGGTATAATTACGCCGATTCTACTTTGTTCAAGAAAAACATCATTCGTTTTGTTCCTAAACCGACAAATAATCAACAACAACCCGCCGCTTGGTACGTTGTCGAAGCCACAGAAACCGGAGAAATAATTGCCCTAGCTGATGTTCCTTTTCGTCTCGGAGTTGACCCGCAAAATTTCCTCGAACCTTCAGCTTCTAGTGTGAATAATAACCCCTATTGTACTCAGGGATTTACTTATACTTTCGCAATGGAACATACTGAGGAACCCCAAGCCCAGCAAATGCCAGCATTTTATCCTCAATATCAACCTTACTACAGCTACGAATTAGAAAGATTAGCTAGTTTTGATTTAGTATTTACTTATCGTCGCATTTGGAGTCCAGAAACAGGTGCAACTGATAAATTTGGCGGAATTGGCTTTACTAAACCAACTCCAGGAGATATTTCTATGCAAAACTGGACTTGGGGTAACGATTATCGTCCTGGTACTCCAGAGGATAATTTAATTTATACTAGACAACAATTAGAACAAACTGGTCAATTAAATCCCGGTGGTTGGATGGGTGGCTTACGTCCAGAAGCTTTGCGCAAAGCTGAGGAAATTTCTCTCGGTTATTTTTATTGGTTAGTAGCAGGAACTACTGATTCTCGCTTAGGAAATAATGTTAAAAAAACTAACCCAAATAATCGATTTGTTTCGGGTTTAAATTCGCCAATGGGAACAGTTCACGGACTTTCTAAATATCCTTATATGCGCGAAGCAAGAAGAATTGTTGGACGACCTTCTTTTGGTTACGAAGCTGGTTTTAGTATTGACGAAGTTGACATTTCGCGCCGAAATTTCCGAGATGAATATTATCAGAATAATCTTTCTGAAGAAACTTATAACAATTTGTGGACAGTTTTAGCCGGACGCAATGCGATTTCGGTAATTTTGGGAGAAACTACACCCGCAACAGTCGAGCCACGCGATCGCGCTACGATTTATCCTGATAGTGTGGGTATTGGTCACTACGCGATCGATTTTCATCCTTGCATGACTCTCTCCCCTCCAGAAACTCCCGGAAACACCGAAAAATCAGGGGAACGTCAAGGTGCAGGTCAAGCATATCCTTTCCAGATACCGCTACGAGCAATGATTCCCCAAAAAATTGATAATCTCTTGGTAGCTGGTAAAAGTATTGCTACTTCTCACGTCGCTGCGGCTGCTTATCGGGTTCATTCTTTTGAATGGTCTTCTGGGGTGGCTGCTGGTGTCACCGCAGATTTTGCTTTGGAAAGGGGCATTTTGCCTGATCAGTTAGTAGATGAACTACCGAGAAGGGAAACCCAACTGCAACAATTACGACAGCGTTTACAAAAGCAAAATAATCCGACTGCTTTTCCCGGTACTTCAATTTTTAACGATTCTTGGGAAGACTGGCGTTAGTTTTCGTTAACTGATAGCTACAAAAGTCCGGTGCGACTTTTGTAGTTTGCGCAACCAAGCCTTGACAATAAGTACAAAATATAATAAACATTAAAGAATACTAGAAATTAGCAAAAAAAATTATTTCTTAAATCAAACAAGTAATATTTTTCTGACCCGCTTATGAGTAGCAAAAATTCAGCAGCAGTTTATGCAATGGCTACTGCTGCACCCACAGTAACTCGCGAAAAATCGAGTCAAACTGTGAAAAAGACTTATCCGAACTACAAAGTAATCGTTCTCAACGATGACTTTAACACTTTCAAGCACGTTTCGGAATGCTTAAAGAAATATATACCAGGAATGACCAGCGATCGCGCTTGGGAATTAACAAATCAAGTTCACTTTGAAGGACAAGCAACTGTTTGGGTAGGACCCCAAGAACAAGCAGAATTATATCATCAACAATTGAGTCGGGCTGGCTTAACAATGGCTCCGTTGGAGAAGGCGTAAACAAATGAGCGATTCTGCGAACGGTAGACTTGTCTTGAATCATTCGACTCATATCGACGGTTTAATTCCCGTCCTGGAAAAATTAATTAATAATTGTCAGCAGATTCAAACCGTTACTCCAGGCGTAATTAGTCGCGCTAGAGGACATTCACCGAAACTAAAAATCAGAGTATCCGTACCCATCCGAGGCGGATATAAAGCGATCGCCCGACAAGGAAAAACTGTACAAGAAGTATTCTTCGTTACAGATTTAAGTAAACACGAACTAGAAAACGCGATCGCTCTTTGCCTCAAAAAATAAGCAGCTTTTGTTAGATTTAGAAATTTAACTAAATAATTCTTATTAAACTTTAAATCCTGTTCTCTACTCAACAATTTTATCAGAGAATTTGTGCCAGTAAATTAAATTTATTGACTACGGCTAAATTTTTAGCTAATCAAAATCTATATCTTTGTGTTGAACTAAATTTTAGGTAATTTAATCCTCCGGAAAGAGTCGAGTCCAAGACTAACTAGGGTAAAGTTACGATAACCAGACAGAAATTATTTAATTTTCCAGCCAGTAAACTAATAAATTAATGGCACGGCAAATTCTTATGGTTACTTATTGAAAATAGCAAAAACAGGAGTAAAAAGTTATGGCTAAGGAAAAAAATATCCCAGCTATGGAAGCAAACCCTCAAGAAGCCGAACATCAAGCAGTACAAACAGCACAAACCACAGCAGTCAATCCTCCAGAAGAAGTAATTCCTAGTGGAACTAATCCTGAAGAAAATAAGCAAGATTTGTCAGCTTTTAAAGAGCAAGAAGAAGCCAGTAAAGTTAAGACAACTGGCGGCTATGGAATTAATAAATCTGGACAGATGAACAATGTTGCTGTCGAACCAGAAATGTATGTGGAAGAAGATAAGTAAAAGATTGCTTATTCAGCCACAAATAAATGGCACAAAAGCTGGATGGTTTCCAGCCGATTGAAAAATCAAAAAACCAGTTTTCCGTGAAAACACATTTTTAGCACTCAATTTAACTTGGTTTTCAAATGACTTCTACAATGGAAGAAGTACAAAAAGTAGCCTGCAAGCTACAAGTTACATCAGATCAAATTAACAAACTAGAGTCAACTTTTCGAGCCTTCAGCGATGCTTGTAATTATATCAATCGAGAAGTAGATCCCAAACTGACTAATAACGTCAGAATTCAATCTCTAGTTTATCGAGATATTAGAGAGAAATTTGGACTCTCGGCAAATCTCGCTGTCAGAGCAATTAATCGCATCGCTACCGACCGCAAAGTTGCCAAGAAACAAGGTAAATCTCCTCCGGTTTATCAGCCAACTAAAGTAGACTACGATGCCCGAATTTTTACGTTCAAAGAATCAGATTGGACGGTTAGTTTAACTTTAGTCGGCGGGAGAGAAAGATTCAAGCTGGCAATAGGTAACTACCAGCGAGGGTTGTTAAAAGGTAAAGTTCCTGCCAGCGCGATTTTAACTAAGCGTGAAGAAGGTAATTATTACCTCAAGATCAAAGTTTGAGTCTCTGACTTTTCTCAAAAGTTCAAAAGTCAATTTTCAGGATGTTGATTAGTTAGCTTCAGTTGAGAACAAAATTGTTCGACAACTCGATCCAGTCTAACTGAATTAGAGGCTTTAAAGAGTAAGCGATCGCCAGGTTGAACAAAATCTTTTAATCTTGCGGTCATCTCTTCATGGGTGGTATAACCCTCACAAGGAATATTTTGCGCTCCTGTAGCAATTGCTTTAGCTTCAGGATCGTCAATTAAAAGAAAAATTGCCTCTAAATTTAGTTTTTCTGCGGTTTCCCCAACTTTTTGATGTAATTCAGCCGACATCGCCCCAAGTTCCTTCATCGTTCCTAAAACGGCGATGTGACGTTTCCCAGGAGTTTCCTTGAGTAGATGTAAAGCCGCGATCGTTGATTCTGTACCAGCGTTGTAAGTTTCGTCAAGAACGACAATATCGTTAGCTAAATTGTAACGCCGCGATCGCCCACCCGGTAAATTTACTGATAACCCAGTTGTCAACTGATTCCAATCAATATTTAGCACTTTCGCCACCGCTAAGGCTGCCAAATAATTTAAAGCATTGTGACGACCAGGTAAAGGTAGAGGTAAATTTATTCCTCCGACTTGCAGCATTTCTTGGTTGAGGATTTTTCCCTGGATGTCACCCCCTTCCAAACCATAAGTTAGCGTTTTTCCTTGCCAAATTGTGGCGGCAGTTGTCAGCAAACGTTGATTATCGTGATTGAGAATCGCGACATTTTCCTCAGACATTTCCGCCAATAACTCGCACTTAGCTTGCGCGATCGCCTCCTCGGAGCCTAATCTACCAATATGCGCCGTTCCCACATTCGTAATTACCCCAATCGTCGGACGAGCAATTTGCGTTAACAAAGCAATTTCGCCCCTCGCCCGCATCGCCATCTCTACCACCGCAAAATCACAATCAGCATCTAACTCTAGTAAAGTTTTTGGCACACCAATTTCATTATTGTAATTCGCTTGGGATTTCAGCACTTTCCCCTGAGTAGCCAAAACCGCCGCAATCAACTCCTTCGTCGTAGTTTTTCCTACCGATCCCGTAATCCCAATTACGGGAATATCGAAACGATCTCGCCACCAACGAGCTATTTGTTGATAAGCTTCGAGAGGATCGTCCACCAGAAAGCAAAGTACACTCGTTCCCAAATCTAGATGATAATCTTTTCCCGCAATTACCGCGATCGCCCCCGATCCCACCGCTTTCCCCACAAACTCATGTCCGTCAAATTTCTCCCCTCGTAACGCCACAAAGATTTCACCCGGCTTTAAACTACGGCTATCGGTAGTAATCCCCGTCGCTATTTGATCCCAATTTTCACCCTTCTGCTTTAACCCCACGGGATTGATAATTTCACTCAGTTGATTCAGAGATAATTGACAAGGCATACAAAAAAACTTAACTCTCCAGATAGATGTTAACCCTAGTATTCAATCCTAATTTAAACTGCTAACGATCATTAACTTCAGCTTTAATAATCCCGATCTGCCTTGAAATTAAAAAAAGTAAAGTTAAATTAGCTCAAAATTTAATCAAAGTTTAAATTCTCCAGGTATATTCCCGGAAGTCAACTGTAGCTGCCACAAGATAGGATGTGAATGCGGTAGAATATCAAAGCCTAAGCCAGCATAATTTTTCTCCTCGTGTTTAGGAAAACTTATCAGGGTCAATTTATTAAAATAGCATCTACTATTTGACTACAATTTAACAAACCGCACGCTCAGAAAAACAGCTTTTGCAAAGGCTGAATCATTTTATCCATCACCCTGAATTTGGCACACAGGAGTCCTGGCAGTGACCACGATCTCAGACTGTTACTTTCGACAAACAAGCCCACGAGAAGAGCAACTCTACGATCATTTACTGTACTGCGTACAGACCGAATCACCAAAAGAGTTACTCGATCGCATTCGCAATTTATTTATACAGGGAACTGATTATACAGATTCCCAAATTCGTTCAGCTTTATTAGATATTGTTAATTCTAAACAAGCAGAACAGCAATTTAAATATATTTTAAATCGTTGCTGTCACATTCTCGTCAATCGCTGGCAAATGCAGCCCCATCTCCAAACAGCAATTCCGGAGTTAGTAGATTTATTTACTGAATTACCACCACCGGGATTTACCTCTGCTCGTGGAACAAGACGCATCCGCAGCTTAGTTAAAGATTTTACCGATTCGGAACAATATTTAACTTTACGGCGTTTAGCTCAAGTAGTTAACGATAAAGTCGGAACCAACGACAACAGCAACTATCAGTGTGTGGGTAGTTTAATTAATCGCTATCCTTACTTATACGAATATTGTCTCCTTAGTGAAGACAGTAGCTACGAGCATCAAGAAACCGTGCGGCAAGTCCAAGCGCGCATTCAACATCGCTTTGAGCTAGATATCTCTCAATACGTCACTTACCAAGTACGCCGAGCCAGTTACAGTAAGCGACGACAAACGAGCGAAATCTCCTCAGTAAAAAATCCTACCTTATTGAGCGATCGCGAATTAGGCGCTTCTCTCAAACAATTTGTTGGTAAAGTCGAAAATGGGAAAACCCACCGCGATCTTGCGGAAAATTTTCTCACTCAAAGTCATCAAATACCCTCTTTCCGCGTCTTTAAAGACGAGTTATACGATTACTTAACTTCTTCAATAAATACCAAATACGGTCAACGGAAATTTAATGACCGACTTTACAATCAACTCAAAAATACCTTACCTCAAAGTGATTCCCAAAAACCTGACGAATTTTTGCTTTTGCGTACTTCGAGTCAGTTATTAAACTTTTTGGTCGTCGAAAGTCCCCAACGACCAAACCACTACGTTTTCGTAGATTTAATCACCAATATTGGCGTAACAGCCACGATTGTCTTACTGCTGAAAATCTTGCTAATCTGCCGTAAAGTTAAGCCTTTTCTAGAAAAACGGTTCTCGATCTTATTTAATCACTACGAGTCCTCAACCCAAGATGGCGTTCCCTGGTTAGTTAAATCATTGGAAAATCTCCATCTCGCTTTTAGCATTCATTTTGGGAATGCGGACTTATCTTGTTTACAACAAATTATGTAAACATTTTGCTCCCCGAACTTAACTTTTTCCAGAGCCAAGCAAAAACTTGTCACTTTTGAACAGACTTGTTAGGATAAAAATACACATCACCCGGGGCCGTCACGGTTTCGACAGGCTAGCGAAAGCTTTCCTGTGATTCAGGTCGAGAGTGAGTCTTCTCTCGCAAATACTAGGCTCAAAAAAAATGTAATTGCGAACAACATCGTTCCATTTGCTCGTAAAGCGGCTCCTGTAGCTGCCTAAACACCTCTCATAGGTTCGAGCGTTCTTAGTCTGACTCCGTTAAGGGCTAAGGACACAACCCCAACGGATGCGCTAATTAACTGCCTCTGGTCGGTTGATTAGCAAAGAACTAACTAGAGCATCCCGCCATCAGGGATAATTGATGGTTCCCGCTCTGAGGGTCAGAAGAGCTAAACCTGTGAACGATCGGGCAGTCAATACCTAGTTTGGACAGCAGTTCGACTCTGCTCGGCTCCATGAAAAAAGCAACCTTGCACCATTCGGTACAAGGTTGCTTTGTTTTGACCGCATAACTATCCGGAAAGTTTCCGGATTCAGCGAAAAGAGAACCAGAACAGCCCAAGTCCGTTGTAGTTAGGGTTATCTTCCCGTTGCAGTTGGTGTGTGGAGGCTGTCGATTCGTAGTCACTGAAGCAAAAGAGAAAAAAACTATGGGTTTGCAATCTGTATCTTGCATAAATGCTCACGAATCTACCACTATTGAGATTACTCAAGAAGGACTCCGCTCTATTCTTAATCAAATTGAAACGGAATTGTTGGAGAGCGAAGTTTATCGTAGCACTTTGGCTGGTTTACAAACGATGCTGGGAGAAGCAGTTGATAACGCGCAAATTTTAGTCAAAGCAGTAGGACGAGAAGCAATTCGCTTGGCATTTCGCCAAATGGCGAAACAGTATAATCTTACTGCTGTAGTTCCCCAAACTGAGGATTCTTCAACCTCGCAGACAACGGCTGGTGTTTCTGAGGAAGTATCGGGATCATTAGTTGAAGAAATTACCAGCGAGAAAAAAGAGAAGATCGATTCAGAATTAAACACAGAATTATTCGATTTCGCTGAAAAACCTTTGGGTGTAACTAAACCGAGTAAAAAACTGACTAAAGCTGAACAAATTGCTCAAAAAACACTTGTAGAAAGACAAGAGATTTTAAGTCAAATTGGTCAAAGATTACAACAAGCACGTCTTGCTCAATCTCTGTCTTTAGAACAGTTATCGAAGCGAACTCTTGTCCCCCGTCATCATCTCCAAGCAATCGAACAAGCTTCGATTGCAGAACTACCAGAAGATGTGTATGTGCGTGGTTTTATTCGTCGGATGGCAAATGAGTTAGGATTTGATGGTAGTGCGATCGCCGCTTCTTTACCAACTCCTGTCACTTCGGTAATCCCCTCTTGGTATCATCAACCTAAATCCGGAATGTCCTTAGAACTTAATTCAGTTCATCTTTATTTAGGTTACGCGGGTTTGGTTGCAGGGGCAATTGGTGGACTAGCGATAATTTCTGAGCGTACTACACCCCAAGCCGAACTTCCCCCAGCCTCAACCTCTGCGGCTCAAGAATATGCCGAAAATCATCTGGAAGCAGAATTAGCAGAACTCGAAAAATCTGCTGCTGGGGCTGAAATTGCACCTCCTGAGTCATTTTAATTTTAAAGTGGACAATACTGAATGACGAGATTCGAGCGGTGAACTACAGTTTCTGCACCTACATAGCCGAGGAGATGAGGAATTTTTTCCGAGTGATGTCCTTGAATTTTCTCGATCTCAGTGCTACTGTAATTCACTAATCCGAGGGCAATTTCTACTCCTTGGCGATCGCACAACTGTACTGCTTCGTCGCTTTGGAAATTTCCTTCTACTTGGATAATACCTGCTGCTAACAACGATTTACCCCCTTGACAAATTGCTGCTACTGCCCCTTCATCTAAGTAAAGTTTGCCTTTCGCAATTAAACCGTGAGCTATCCAACGCTTGCGAGCTTTATCGGTATGGGGTTGGGGTTCAAACTGGGTACCGAGTTTTTCTCCCTGAAGTATTTTGGCAATATTTTGGGGGTCTGTTCCTTGAGTAATTACCGTTCTGACTCCAGCACTGGTCGCTATCCGCGCGGCGGCTAGTTTAGTTACCATTCCTCCTGTTCCCCACTGGGAACCACTTGACCCGGCTTGTACTTTTAGTTGTAATTCAGCTAGCTGTTCTGCTTTGACTAAGCTAATTGGTTCGGCGTTGGGAACGGTGCGAGGATCTGCCGAATAAAGTCTGTCTACATCAGTTAATAAAAATAGCCAGTCGGCTTCGATTAAACTCGCTACTCGCGCACTGAGAGTATCGTTATCACCAAATTTTAGTTCCTCAACAGCGACGGTATCGTTTTCGTTAACTACGGGAATTACCCCTAGTTCTAGGAGTTCGTGAAAGGTATTGTAGGCGTTGACGTAACTACTACGTTCGACTAAATCGCGACGAGTTAGTAGCACTTGAGCAATTGGTTGTTGCAACGTCGTGAACAAATCGTCATAAACTCGCATTAAGCGTCCTTGACCTACGGCTGCTACTGCTTGTTTCAGCGCCATTTTACGCGGACGTTCTTTCAGGTGCAACCGCGCACAACCAACTCCAACTGCACCCGATGAAACTAAGACAATGTGGAAATTTTGTTGACGCAAATAACTTAATGTCTCAACTAATGCGGCAATGGTCGAAAGCGCTAGCTGACCCGTTGTCGGTTGAGTCAGACTTGACGTACCAATTTTTACTACCAGAGTTTGTGGCATTTCTCACTATCCGTCTTTTTCACATCAACAAGTTACTCAAGTTCGTCTAGCATTAACTTTTATCAAAATTCCTTGACATTTTTACTTTTTTGTTGGATTTAGAAGTTGAACTGAAAATAACTTAAAAAATCTAGCTATCCACAGTTTTAGAGCGCTAAACTCACAATTAGGAGTTAATAGCGCTCGGATTAAATTATTTTAATTATATTTAGGGTCTTTATATTAGCTGACCCCATTTGAACTTTTGTCTAGGATGCCAGAAATTTTGAGCAGTTTTCAATTTCATAATATTTTCTTTATATTTAGTTTGCTCAAGATTTTTCGATTTGTGTTAAATTTTGTTTTTTTCCTGAAATTGAGACTCCGAGTAACTCAGAAAACCAAACTTCAAAGTTACGCAAAGGGTGATTAGGTGCGGCGAAAGCCGGATTAACCATTGGTTCAACCAGAATCGTAAACATTCCCAAACGATTACCAGCGAGGACATCAGTAAAAAGGCGATCGCCAACCATCGCCACTTGTTCCACAGGTAAATTCATCGCCTGAGTTGCTTGTCGGAGCTTTTTGCGAGAAGGCTTACCTGCGCCCAAAAGATAAGGTAAATCAAGAGCTTGAGCGATTTTACTAATCCGAGTTTGACTAATATTGTTGCTAACTAACCACAGCTTGGCAACTGGTTTAATTTGCTCAACCCACTGTAATATTTCCTCAGAAACCTGTTTTTCTCGAATCGGGACTAAGGTTTCATCTACATCTAGAATTAGTCCTTGGAGTTGGTATTGCTGAACCAATTCGGGAGTAATACTCAGAATCGAACCTCCCAGAATCAAGTCTGGCTGTAAATTTGTTGCCCAAGACATAGGTGTTATTGTTAATTTCGGCGATCTCAATTACTTCTCTAGGTTATCAGCCATTCTTGGAGATTGGGGATTGGAGATTGGGAAGAGGGGGAGGAATTTGAGGAATTAGGGGATAAACTGTTCCCTGATAACTGATAACTGATAACTGATAACTGTTCACTGATAACTGAACCCAATCCCTTAATTCTGCGCTTCGCGTTGTTGACGTATTGCTTTAGTAGCAGCTTCATGTTCAGCGAGAGTTTTACTAAAAACATGAGTACCATCGTAGCGAGCAACAAAATAGAGAAATTGGGTATCTTCTGGATTAAGAGTAGCTTCGAGACTCTCTTTTCCTGGACTAGCGATCGCTGTCGGCGGCAGTCCGGGATTAAGATAAGTATTGTAAGGAGAAGGAGTTCTTACCTGAGCAAAAGTTAACGGTTGATCGGCTGTTTGTTCAATACCGAGTCCATACTCCACCGTAGGATCGGTTTCCAACTTCATATTTCGAGCCAAACGAGCCGTAAAAACACCAGCAATCAGAGGACGTTCGCTACTAACCACCGCTTCTTTTTCGACAATACTCGCTAATGTTACCCATTCCTCCAAACTAAACTCAGTTTGGTTTTGACCTTGCTGATATAAAGGTAAACCCACTTCTTGAAAACGATCGAGCATAATCGCAATTACTTGCTGAGGAGTAACATTTTTACTACCTAAAATATAAGTATCAGGAAAGAGAAATCCCTCCAAATGAGGCAAACCATCGGGCAACCAAGGATACTGTTGTTGAGGAATAATCTTCGTTGCCGCCACAAATTCGGCTGCGGGGAAAAACCCCAAAGACGCAAAATAATCAGCCATTTGTTGGATATTCCAACCTTCAGGGATTGTAAAGCTAAATTGAACCGTTTCGCCAGACCAAATTTTGGCAGCGATCGCAGGTAACGGTTGCTGAGGCGACAATTGATAAGTACCTGCTTTGAAACTACCTTCACTCTGGGTTAAATTGAGCCAATATGCCCAAATTTTCCAAGCCAAAGCCGAATGAATCAAACCAGCAGCATCAAGATCCTCGCCAATTTGTGCAGTTGCCGTACCCGTGGGAATATAAACTTGGATAATTTCAACCGCATCAGACTCATTCGCCGAACCCAATACAGTTGCCGTCGGTGAAATTGCCCAACTCCACCAAGCCCAAGCTTGCCAACCGCAAATCCCAATTGTTAAGGGCAAAAGCGCTAAGTAAAACAACCATTTCAAGATGCTAACTGGGGATTTCATTGGGACAATAAATTAATTTAAGTCATCAAAAAGTATTTCTGACAAATACGGTTGCATTTTCTGGAACTCTTCCGGTGAGAGCAACTCTAGTTTACCTCCTGCTTTGGGTTGAGCAAAAAAGAGTAAAGGAGTTAAAGGAGTGTAGATTTCGTATTCCGATTCGAGATGATAAAAAGCCGTCAAAAATTGGAATTCTTCCGATTTAATTTCACCGTCATCTTCCTCAATTTCGACAGTAAGAAGATCGTCTTCCTCTGCTTCTGGTAATTCCCCAGCAACAGTTAAAGTAAAACCAGTCAACTTCAGAGTTAAATTTTGTTCAGCGAGAACTGCCTTCGCATCATCAAAGATTTGGGCAATTTCCTCATCATCTTCGATTAAAGTCGCACCACTAGCTTCATCATCCTCATCATCATCCCAGGCAATAATAACTACAGGCGAGTCTACTGGTAACAGGAGAACATAAGTAGAACCTTGAAGATCGAGAGTACGCTCCACATAACAATTTAGCGATCGCCCAGTCTCGTCAGTCAGGGTGACAATCTCCATGCTGGAGTCTTCATTTTCATCGTCAAATCTGGACATAGGCATAAACTTAGTCACTTTTGTTGCAACCTTCAGAATATCACCAAGGACGTTATTAGGAAGACGATTAGCAAAAAATCTAACTTGGTTAATTTCGCTAATCTGGCTCATCCTGCCGACTTTTCGCCGCAGACCATAGACAATCTTTACCCAAAGCTTGTTGAGGTAATTGGCGTGCTAGTAAGCTTTCAACCGTACTAACATCCGTCAGGTTATATTGTAGCGGTGTAATCGTAATATAGTTTTTCCGAATTGCTTGAACATCAGTCAACATCTCGGCTGGTAAATGCAGATGATCTGGTTGGGCGATGTCTTCTACTATCTCACCTGCTAGCCAATAATAGCTTTTCCCACGGGGGTCAACCCTCTTTTCAAAACTTTCAAGATAACGCCGTAGTCCTTGACGAGTAACCGCTACTCCGGCAATTTCGGTTTGCGCTACAGGTGGGACGTTAACATTCAGTAAAGTTACTTGTTCGAGTGGTTCTTTGCTTAATTGGTCAAGTAACTTGCGGGCGAAATTAGCTGCGACGCTAAACTCTGGGGAAGTAAAACTAGCCAGAGAAATTGCGATACTCGGAATTCCCTCAATTACACCTTCCATTGCCGCAGAAACTGTCCCAGAGTAAAGCACATCTGTACCCAGGTTTGACCCATGATTAATGCCAGAGAGGACAAAATCTGGGCGAGAATCGCAAATAGCAGAGAGGGCTAATTTCACGCAGTCTGAGGGCGTTCCCGAACAAGACCAAGCCGTAACGCTAGAATCGAAAATTGATTCAACGATCGCCGCCCGAATGGGTTGATGTAAAGTAAGTCCATGACCAGTAGCAGATCTTTCGCGATCGGGACAAACGACTGTAACTTCGTGACCAGCTTGAGCTAGGGTGTTAGCAAGGGTACGAATACCTTGGGCGAGAAATCCATCGTCGTTGCTGATAAGCAATTTCATTTTTCTTTCTCAAAAATTATTGGTCAAGAGCTATGTGTCAAATGATATCTTAGGATTTGCTGAAAGTAATGCCAAATTAGGGTCAGTAGCGATCGCCTAATTTGTTGAGTTTGTTGTTACAGGTAAGCTAGTCTTGGATCGCCACAGAACGAGTTGGTTCTTGAAATTGTCATTTTTGGAAAACCCTACTAGCTGATGCGGCGATCGCTCTTTACTGTTCACTATTATTTAGGATCTCGTCCGCGATCGTGACACAATTACTTTGTCACTTCCCTCGCTCTACCAACTTTTGCAAAAATGTTTTTGTAGACAGATAAACTATTTCTATTTTTGCTAACTCAAGCGTTGCTAACTACTAAATCATGCCTACTACTTCCCTAGAAGATATTTCTACTCAGCTTACTGCACTAAAACAAGCAGCAACTCAAGCTCTCTCTACTGCTGATACTCTTGAAGCCTTAGAACAGCTACGAGTTAATTATTTGGGTAAAAAAGGAGAGCTATCTCAAATTTTACGTGGTATGGGTAAGTTAAGCCCAGAAGAACGACCACGTATTGGTGCTTTAGCTAATGAAGTTAAAGAAGCTTTACAAATAGCTTTGGAAAGTCAGAAAACTGAACTCCAACAAGCTCAAATCCAAGCCCAATTAGAAGCGGAAACTGTTGATGTCACTATGCCTGGGGTTAATCGTCCTTTGGGGATCGTTCATCCCCTTAATGGTATGGTAGACCGAATGCTGGATATTTTTGTCGGTTTGGGTTATACCGTTGCCGAAGGACCGGAAATTGAAACTGATTACTACAATTTTGAGGCACTAAATACGCCTGCGGATCATCCCGCGAGAGATATGCAGGATACTTTGTATCTCTCGGAAGGTAAGTTGTTACGAACTCAAACCTCTTCGGTACAAATTCGCTACATGGAGACACACGAACCACCAATTCGGATTGTTGCTCCTGGTCGAGTTTATCGTCGCGATACTGTTGATGCAACTCATTCGGCGGTTTTTCACCAGTTGGAAATTCTTGCTATTGATAAAAATCTTACTTTTACTGACCTGAAAGGTACAATTAAGGAATTTTTACGACAAATGTTTGGGGATGATTTACCTGTACTTTTCCGGGCTAGTTATTTTCCTTTTACTGAACCTTCGGCTGAGGTTGATGTGCAATGGAAGGGTAAGTGGCTGGAGGTAATGGGTTGCGGAATGGTCGATCCAAATGTACTTAAGGCGGTAGGTTACGATCCGGAGGTTTATACTGGTTTTGCTGCTGGTTTGGGAATCGAAAGGTTTGCGATGGTATTACATCAGATTGATGATATTCGTCGTCTCTATAGCAGTGATTTACGCTTTTTACGGCAGTTTTGAGGAAACTGGGGATTGGGAATTGGGGACTGGGAATTGGGGGAATTGGAAGTGTTGGAAGTGTTGGAAGTGTTGGAAGTGTTGGAAGTGTTGGAAGTGTTGGAGGTTGGGAATTACCAGCAATAGTTTTACCAACATTTACTCTCCCATATCCCCCGTGTCCCCCATATCCCCCATACCTTCCCTGTCCTCCATATCCCCCCTATCCCCCCTCTCCCCCCTCCCCCCCCTCCTCCTTTACACCTCCCCCCCCACCGCCTCCCCCCCCT
>JAWQFW010000056.1:0-22927 GCA_035968095.1 Oscillatoria sp. PMC 1068.18 | reverse complement strand
AGCATTGACAATTGCCCAAGTATCAACTAACAGTAAAAATATCGTAAATACCAACAAAATTAAGTACATCCAAGGTTGAGATAAAGGACGAATATCGCTGGTGTCAATTGCTGTTTGAGTTTCTACTAATTTTAGCAAACGAGCAAATCCCACTACTCGCATTGGCAATAAATAAGCTTTTTCTTGAGCATTACTTGTAAAATAATAAACTAAACCACCTTGTCCAGTAGTCCGCATTTTTAAATCTTTAATTTCTGACCAATTTAACTCCCAACCTTTACGCAAAAATTTAGGAAACCAAAGCGGATAAGTTACTTTAATTTGCTCGTTCGTTAAAATTACTCGTTCACTTAAAGCACCAAATAGTAAAATGAAACCGATGCTAATTCCTAACCAGAGTAAAGCTGGGGGTATAGGACTAGCAACGACTTTAGCTAAAAATGGTAAGGGAATTGTTAGCGCGATATATAAGCTTAACAAGGTTAAACGAATTAAAGGAGAAATCCGAAAAATTGCAAATTTTGAGAAGTTTGTTTCAGCTTGGTTGGGAGACATAATTAAGAGAATCTAAATTTTCTGAAATCTGGCTTGATTTAAAGATTTTTGATTTTGAATTAAATTTTAGCAATCAATTCAGGTTGGAAAATTGCTGAGGACAAATCAAGTTAATTTTTTTTACTGAACATTGACAAAATAAATTTTTGTCAGATATAGAAAATTGTGATGAGAGCAGAATTTACAGAACTTTGATTGTCGATCAGAGAAATAAAGTAAATAATTTACTTAAGATTAAATTTTTGCTGAGATTAACAATCATTGCGAGAAAATAAATTTATGCTTCTGGTGTCCAGAGAATCTGAGATCCCTGCCCCCAAAAACCATTAAACTTAGTTACCTTAACATCACCTAAAACTTTGGTTTGACAAGCTAAACGGAGATTTTTGGCGGGAGAATGGGGAGGAAGACTTCGCCTAGTAGAATCTTTCCAGTTGGCTTCGCTAACTTCTCCTTCTAGTTGTACCGCACAAGTTCCACAAGTACCTATCCCCATACAGTTAATTATTTTTGCTTTGCCGTTGTATAGTTCGATTCCATGTTCCAATAAGACTTGGCGTAGGTTAGCACCGAAATCGCAGTTAATTGTCTTACCTTGGGCTGTTACTGTGGGCATTAGTAGTTAACCTCATTCTTGCAACCTAATTTAAGTTTACATTTATTCACTATTAGCCGAGATAAATGAACGAATCTACCTCTCAGCAAATTTGGCTTTACGATACAACTCTTCGAGATGGTTCTCAACGCGAAGGACTATCTTTATCGTTGGAGGATAAATTAAGAATTGCCCATAAGCTTGATGAAATGGGTATTCCTTTTATTGAGGGAGGGTGGCCCGGAGCAAATCCGAAAGATGTACAATTTTTCTGGAAGCTGAAAGAAGAACCCCTCAAGCAAGCGGAAGTAGTGGCTTTTTGTTCTACCCGTCGTCCCCAGAAAAAGGTGGCGGAAGATCCGATGCTACAAGCGATTTTGGCGGCGGGAACACACTGGGTGACAATTTTCGGA
The DNA here is from genome assembly GCA_035968095.1 of Oscillatoria sp. PMC 1068.18. Lineage (GTDB taxonomy): Bacteria > Cyanobacteriota > Cyanobacteriia > Cyanobacteriales > SIO1D9 > IIICB1. Next base: position 21,364 of record JAWQFW010000056.1, on the reverse strand, counting down.
AAATCTTGGGATTTGCACGTTACAGAGGGTTTAAACACGACTCTAGAGGAAAATCTGGCGATGATTGGGGAAACAATTGAGTATCTCCGCAGTCAGGGACGAAGAGTAATTTACGATGCGGAACATTGGTTTGATGGTTATAAGGCTAATCCGGCTTATGCTTTAGAAACGTTGCAAGTGGCGATCGCCTCTGGCGCGGAATGGCTCGTTTTTTGCGATACTAATGGGGGGACGCTGCCTCATGAAATCGCGCAAATTGTCAAGGAAGTTGTCACAGAATTAAAGCTAAATTCCCAAGATGCTCGTTTGCCGCAGTTAGGAATTCACACTCATAACGATGCTGATACCGCAGTAGCAAATGCGATCGCGGCGGTCATTGAAGGTGTGAGAATGGTACAAGGTACAATTAACGGTTATGGCGAACGCTGCGGGAATGCGAACCTTTGTTCTTTGATCCCCAACTTACAACTAAAACTAGGTTATCAGTGTATCGGCGATCGCCAATTACACCAACTAACAACTGTCAGCCGTTTAATCAGCGAAATTGTCAACCTCGCCCCAGACGAACACGCCCCCTTTGTCGGACGTTCTGCATTTGCGCACAAAGGCGGTATCCATGTTTCCGCAGTCCAGCGTAACCCACTCACCTACGAACATCTTGAACCAGAAGCAGTAGGAAACCAACGTCGAATTGTGATTTCTGACCAATCTGGATTAAGCAATGTTCTCGCCAAAGCCCGTAATTTTGGCATTGACATCAACAAAAAAGACCCTACCTGTCGTCACATCCTCCAACGCCTCAAAGACTTGGAAAATCAAGGCTATCAATTTGAAGCCGCCGAAGCGAGTTTTGAATTACTGATGCGTTCCGCCCTCGGACAACGACAGGAAATGTTTCAACTCAGAAGCTTTCAAGTTCATTGCGATATTTGGCAAAGTCAAGTTAATTGCGCTAGTAATGCGCTAGCGACAATTAAATTAGCAGTCAATAATCAAGATTTGCTCGAAGTTGCTGAAGGAAATGGACCTGTTTCTGCCTTAGATACTGCATTGCGTAAGGCTTTGGTTAACTTTTATCCAGAAATCGCTGAATTTCATCTCACTGATTATAAAGTCAGAATTCTCGATAGTGGCGCAGGAACTTCCGCAAAAACTCGTGTCTTAGTAGAATCTAGCAATGGGAAACAACGCTGGACTACCGTGGGAGTTTCCACTAATATTATCGATGCTTCTTATCGAGCAGTTGTGGAGGGAATTGAATACGGTTTGCTGCTGAATTCCAGCAAAAAAACTCCAGTCACCGCTTCATTAAGCTCAGAAAATAAATAGATTTTTTGACCGTAGTCGAAGCTCCTGAAAGTGAGTGACAAATCTCGATTTCCAATCTCAAACTTATAATACTAGCTAAAACTATTGAAATTTAACCTATCTCTAGGACGATTTGATAGTTTTAGTTAATTTCTAGAAGTAGAATTGAGCAAAAATAACCAACTTAAGCTCCGACAACCGTAAAGTCAGTAGTAATTCCCGAACTTTTTTGGCAAACTACTTGCAAAAACCTCCAACTTTACGTTATAAGTAGTAAAGATAAATTCCCGAACGAGTACGACTCTACGCCAAGGTTTAAAATCGCGAACGGGTATTTTTCGATTTTCACGCAAAAGCATTTGCAAAACGTAATTTAGCAGCGAATTGAGTGTATGACTAATCAAGTAGCTCACCCGATGGTGAAGTTGCAGCGCCAAGTGCGCTCACTTGTGGATTCAAAAGTCCTCCAACCTAGCGACAATATCTGGAAAATAGCCCTACTTTATGGGGAAGAGTGGTCTTATTGGAAACAAGAGTTGATGGATTTTGGCTTTTCGATGCAAGATCCAGTCAGCGAATTACTCTTAGTAGAAGCTTGGGACGAAGATGATTCGTAAGCTACATTTTACTAAGTAAGATGGACAAGAGAGGATCGCTTTGTTTGGCGATCGCCCTTTTACCCTCTGGTAGAATTGTCACTATCTTGCCTCAAGCTTCCCCGGCTTATGGCTTGGGAGAAAAATTAATAATTCTCAAACTCTTTAAGAATAGCTTAAGTTAAAAAAATGATTATTTGCCCCTTCAGAGGGGTGAATAATCATTTATACCTCAAAAAACACTCAAAGACATTTAGCGAGCGCCTGAGACAACTCATTTGCAGTTTGATAGCGCTTATTTAACTTCGGTTCACAGGCTCGTTCAATAACTTCCCTTAACTGGCGCGTAATTGTGGGAACATCTTTAATCACAAACTTATATTCATCTCCTTGACGCTGATAGAAATTAAGTGGTTGTTGTCCAGTCAGCAAAAAGATTAACGTCGGACCGATCGCGTAAAGATCGGATTGAGTACAAGGACGACCCCGATTTTGTTCCGGCGCACTGTAGCCTTCAGCACCAATGCGCGTCATTAAAGGGGTACCAACTTCTTTCACCGCACCGAAGTCAAGGAGAACAACTTGATTATCCAAATGACGCACCATCAAATTAGCAGGTTTAACATCTCGATGGACTAAAGGCGGTTTCAGCGAGTGGAGATAACTGAGCAGATCGCAAGTTTGAATCATCCACTCAATCGCTTGTTGAGGAATCACTGGTCCAGTTTGATAGATGCGTTGCTCCAAATTTTCCCCGTGAACCAACTCCATTGCCAAATATTTTTTACCTCCCTCAACAAAAAAGTCATAGTATTGAGGAATACCAGGATGGTGTAAAGTTTTGAGAATACGAGCTTCCCGCTCAAAAAGTTCTTTCGCTTTTTCTATTTGTGCCATATCCGCATTCATTTCTTTCAGCACGAGTAACTGAGGCTGTCCAGAAATAGTTCCCTGACGATCCCAAGCCAGATAAGTAGTACCCATACCACCTTGTCCGAGAGGTTTCAAAACCTGATACTGACGGATAAAATACTCCTTTGCTACCAAAGGTTGACCGCAGTGTATACAGAATAAATTATGCGGTGGATTACCCAGATGAGAACAATCAGAAGTGGGAGTCGGAGCATTTTCGGTGACAGAGAGAGTTCCAAGTTGAAATTTCAGCTTTGGTCCTGCTTTGGCTAATTGAAAAACCGACTCATCTCTAACTAATCCTTGAGAAACAAGAACACCGTTTAGAAAAGTTCCATTCGTACCTTTATTAATTAAGCGCCAGCTAGAATCTTGACTAGGCAAAAGTTCTAAGTGATGGCGCGATACTTCCAGAAAATCTTGGAGAACTACATCATTATCAGGAGCGCGACCAATACGAATGATCGTGCTATCGGGAAAGCTCCACTGTTGTAGTGCTTTCTGCTCCTGGGGATCGAGGAGGGTCAGAGTGACCATAGATACATCTACTAATACTAACCAAGTGTAAATTGTGCCGAGAAAAAGATGATTGTCTGAGCAGTTAAATATAATTTGTCAAGTTTAAAGCCTTTGATGTTCTAAATTAGGACGAACCTTCAATTTGGCGATCGCCGCAGTAATATTATCATGACCATTATGGTGATTAGCAAAGTCAATTAATTTTAATAAGCCCTGCTCTAAATTAGCTTTAGAACTAATCAAAGGTGCAATGTAAGCTTCCCAGTTATTTTCTAACAAATCGTTATCAGAAAGTCCATCCGAGCAAAGAATAAACAAAGTATCTTCATTAACCTCAAGGAAATTAATATCTGGTTTGATGAAATTGCTATCTCGCGGTCCAAGGGCTTGAGTAAGTTGATAAGCATCGGGACGGGAGTAAGCGATATCTGGCTCTACACCGCGCTCGATTTCTCGTTGACCAACTTCATGATCGAGTGTAATTTGTTCTAAACCACGCTTGCGGGTATAAGTATAAATCCGACTGTCACCCACATGAGCGATCGCCACATTAGTATCTTGAATTAAAGCCATCACCAACGTTGTACCCATACGTCCGCTACCCGAACGAGCATTTTGTTGATTAACATCATAAATAGCTTGGTTAGCAGCCAAGATTCCTTGCAAAATCACCTCTCGCTCCGGCAATTCCTTATTTGCGTCCCAATTCGCTTCAAAATAGCGTTGGATCGTGTCTACCGCCATTGCACTAGCCACTTCTCCGGCTGCGTGTCCTCCCATTCCATCGCAAACGATATACAAACCGCGAGCTTCCACACTCTTTCCGAGAGCATTTTCTTGTTTTTTCAGTTGAGTAGCAATACCGAAATAATCCTCATTATGTTGCCGTTGACGACCAATATCAGTACAACCTGAATCATCAAGACTCAGTAGTTGCATCGGCAACACCACAGTAGGCATATCATTATCAGGGCTATTGTAAACTAGCTGTTCGCTATCCATTTCTCCTTCTGGTTGAGCCATATTTTCCCCTTGTAAATCTTCTTCATCTAAAACCCATTGGTGATCTTCTACTTCCTCAGCCATATCCTCGTTTTCAGCATTAAACTCATCAGGAGGGGAATCTGCTTCTTCTTCATCGCGAGCGATCGCTGCGATCTTTTCTCGTAACTCTGGTACTGTACCAATCTCTCCTTGACTCAATTCATTGAGGACTGTAACTATCGGACCATATTGGGTTTTTCCTGACTTACTGAATAACTTCTGCCACATTTTACCCAAATCTTGGAGATTGTTCGGGCGATCGCTCTCATCAAAATATAATTGTTGTAAACCCAGATATTGATCTTCATCTACACGCAAATTATTTTCTACCAGCAAGCTTTCACAAGCACCAATATCTAATAGTTCTGACCACAAACGAGCCATTTCATCCAGCCAATACAAAATTTGTAAGGTTGGCAAATCTTCTCTACCCCACACCGAAGCGAGTAATTCCCATTCAGCACGATCTTCCAATAACACTACTGTCATCTGTTCGTTTTGCCAGGAATCGTGTACTTCTGGGACAATCTGGGAAAAAGAATCTTGCAATAAAATGTAAGGAACAGCCAATTCGTTCAGACCCATTTTGGGTAAAAGTTCTGAAGCTAACTGAGAATCATCTTCTGCTGCAAATAACTCTGAGGGATCGGAATTTTGCTCTAAAACTACATCGAGAAGTGACTTTTGAAGCGGATTTTCATCTAAAACTTGAAACTGTAAATATTTTTCTTTCCCAACTTCACCTGCCAACCAAGCTTTTAGTAAATCATGATTATTCACTATTCGGTAGCGCTGCTGTGAATCTAAATATAGTTGTTGCTCATTTATTTCTGTGTCTTCTGTGTCTGTAGTTGCCTGAATTTTCACATTTTCTTCAACGGCTTCGCTTTGAATTTCTGCTTCTGTCGGAAGCAAAGCTGAACTACCATCAGCTTCAGCAGTTTTTCCGGCTTCATCTCCTTGTAAAACTGTAGCTGGGCTATCTTTTTCAGTTACCAAATTTTCTGAGACAACTGAAGAGTTAACTTCCTCCGTCGGGGTAAGTTTCTCCTTGCTCAAAGCTGGAGATAAATTTTCTTTTTCAGTTAAACTAACCGTGGCAGTTGGTTGAGAAATTATTGCCCACCAAAAAGTTCCTGTCAAAGTACCACACTGAGGACATTGTTCGTCACTCCACTTAACTTTTTCGGAACAGACAGGACAGTTTCTGTCTTTCAGAGAAGTTCCACACTTTTGACAAAAGTTATTAGTATTGGGATTTTCAGACTGACAGTTGGGACAGACAAGCATAGTGGAACTTCCTCAATTTACATCCAATTTGGATATAGTGCCGACACCGATTGTGTCTTGTGGTTAACTTAACATTTTCTTGTAAAAATACTTCAATCGAGTATTTTTTGAGCAAAGAAAAAGTTAAACTGAAAGCGATTAGTTATCAATTTCATGATCGGGCGAGGTAGACAAATAATCCTTAAACTTTTCTTGGTTATAGTAATAAAGTGTGCGAATCGGATAAGGTATATTAATATCTGCCTGGTCAAAAGCTCTTTTAATCGCAATAATTGCTTCAGTTTGAACTCGACGCACGTCTGATTTTTGCGGTTTTGTCCAGTAGCGGACGACGAAATCAATCGAACTATCGCCAAAACTGACTAAATCTATCTCTGGGGTAGGATGTTCCAATACTCCTTCAACTTCCTTAAGCAAATTTTGCAAAATTTGTTTAGCTTCAGGGAGAGAGGTATTATAATCTACTCCTACTGCCAAATCAGTACGTCGGCTGGTAAATGCCGTCTGTACTTGTACCGCCGAAGTAAAAACTGTAGCGTTAGGCAAGATTACTCGTTCCCCTTGGTAGGTGCGAAGTTTGGTCGTGCGGATATCAATTTGCTCAACAGTTCCTTCAAAATCGTCAACGATAATTTGGTCGCCAATACTGAAAGGTTCTTGTAGAAGTAATAGCACCCCGGCTAGAAAATTTTTAAATATATCTTGGAAAGCAAAACCAACCGCTACCGAGCCTAATCCTAGGGTAGCAATAATATCTCCTAACTCCAACCCTGGAAAGGCAATTACCGCCGCGACTAAGACTCCGACTACCCAGGCGCTGACATAAGCTGTCTTACTAAGTAATAATTGTAAAGAACGACTGCGGATTGTGCGCTCTCCGACCTGGTTAGCTATGTTTTTCGCTAATTCGGCTAAAAAGCGGGTTAAAGATAGCAAAATTGCTGCGGTTATTAGGGCAGGAACAACTTTGACTGTACTACCTAGGACTTCTTTTAAGCTATCATAGATTGTTTCAATTATTTCACTCATATACAGTGTGCTGTAAAAAGTTTTGGCTAAAGGTTAATTGGTAAGTTGATCTCCAGATATTTAGAGGTTTGAGTGATAAATATCAAGTTCACCTGGTATTTATTACTTTACTGCACGCTGTTCTTTCGTAGAAGATAGATTGCGTGCGGTATTTCCTCAAGGTAAGCTTGGGAAATTACTTTCGTGATTAGGGATCTCGCCTTAGATGTTGCCATTACTTAGCGATCGCCAGATTCTTCTTACCATATTACCCAAGCTATGTCAAGAAAGAGAAATAAATTTTAAACTAACTTTTTTGGGGTAGATTCACCAGACAAAGCTATTTTTCGAGAAAAATTTCTTCCTAATTAAACGATAATTAAACGATTAGAAATCCAATTCCGCGATCGTTTGACGTAAAACTTGAGCAGATTTTTGCAGTTGTTCTTTTTCAGTTAGAGAAAGAGACAAATTCAAAACTCGACTCACCCCTTGACGATTCACCACCGCAGGTAAACTCAAACAAACATCATTAATTCCCGCAAAATTATCAATTAAAGAACTCACAGTCAAAACGCGATTTTGATTGCGTAAAATTGCCTTCACAATATCAGTAACACCCAAACCAATCGCGTAACAAGTTGCTCCTTTTCGCTGAATAATTTCATAAGCAGCATTCTTCACTTGAGCAAAAATCCCTTGAATCCTGGCAGCTTCCGACGAACTATCCTCAGAAAAACCCTCATCAAACAAGTGCATTCCCGAAATATTAACTTTACTCCAAACAGGAACTTCACTATCCCCATGTTCGCCAATAATATAAGCGTGAAAACTGCGAGGATCGAGTTGAAACTGATTAGCTAAAAGATAGCGAAAACGAGCCGTATCTAAAACAGTACCAGAACCAAAAACTAAAGAACTCGGCAACCCTGAAAGCTTGTAAGAAATATAAGTCATTATATCTACAGGATTAGTCACAATCAATAAAATTGCTTGGGGACAATTTTCCACAACCTCTGGAATCAAACTCTTGAAAATAGATAGATTGCGTTGGACTAAATCCAAACGAGTTTCTCCTAGTTTTTGCTTTGCTCCCGCCGTTATAATCACAATATCCGCATCTTGACCATCTTTAGCAAGAGTTCCGGCTTTAACGGTACTTGGTTCCACAAAAGGTAAACCGTGAACCAAATCCATCACTTCACCTTCAAGCTTTTCTTGGTCAAGATCGACAATCACAATTTCATCGAAGGTATGTTGAATCACCATCGAGTAAGCACAAGCCATTCCCACTTGACCTGCACCAATAATGACACCTTTACGAGGACGGATCTCGCGACCGAAATCAAAATTTACTTCGCTAGTAGTCTGAAAGATTGATTCAAGCATCACAGTTAGAGAACAACTTAGCAAAAAGGCTGGAAAAACCCCAGCCTATCTTAATTTAAACTATCAATGAATGAGAACTTTACCACTATCTTGAGAAAGAGAGAAAGTGATTCCCAAGTTAGTAACTCATCTCAGCTTGTCTCTCTGCGTTGCTCACTTACTTACCTTTTTCAACTTCCGCCACCATTAACAAAGTTTTGAGAACCGAATCAGGGTTAAGACTCATCGAATCAATTCCCGCTTCCACCAAGAAACGAGCAAATTCAGGATAATCACTTGGCGCTTGACCGCAAATACCAATTTTACGACCTTTTTTCTTTGCAGTGTCGATGACCATTTTCACAACCCGCTTCACGGCTTCGCTACGTTCGTCAAAAAGATGAGAAACTAAAGCCGAGTCGCGATCGATTCCCAACGTTAACTGAGTCAAGTCATTAGAACCAATCGAGAAGCCGTCGAATACTTCAGCAAATTCTTCAGCCATAATCACGTTACTAGGTAACTCGCACATCACGTAAACTTGTAAATCATTAACGCCACGTTTTAAACCGTGTTTTGCCATTTCTGCGAGTACCAGTCGTCCTTCGTCTGGGGTACGACAGAAAGGAATCATGGGAATCACGTTCGTCAAACCCATCTCGTCGCGAACTTTTTTCAAAGCGAGACATTCGAGGGCGAAAGCTTCCCGGTATTGTGGGTCATAATAGCGAGATGCGCCGCGCCAACCCAACATCGGATTTTCTTCTTTTGGTTCAAAATCCTTACCGCCGAGGAGGTTAGCGTATTCGTTGGTTTTGAAGTCAGAGAGGCGGACAATTACAGGTTTAGGATAGAATGCTGCGGCGATCGAACCCATACCCCTAGCTAGCCAGTCGATGAAAAACTGCGGTTTGTTTCGGTACTGCTTGGTACGTTCTTCGATTTGCTGTTTAACTACTTCGTCTTTGAGTGCGTCGAAATGAATTAAAGCGAGAGGATGTGCCTTAATAAAGTTGGCGATAATAAATTCTAAACGAGCTAATCCGATCCCGTCGCAGGGAATTGCGGCGAGGGAGAAGGCTTGCTCGGGGTTGCCGACATTCATGAAAATTTTGGTACGGGTTTGCGGTAACTTGTCGAGGGCAACTTCTTCGACTTCAAAGGATAATAAGCCTTCGTAAACATTACCTTCTTCACCTTCGGCGCAAGATACGGTAACTTCTTGACCTGTAAGTAAGATTTCTGTGGCGTTACCGCTACCGACGATCGCTGGTATCCCTAATTCTCTAGCAATAATTGCGGCGTGACAAGTCCGTCCGCCTTGGTTGGTAACGATCGCACTCGCTTTTTTCATGATCGGTTCCCAGTCAGGATCTGTGCGGTTGGTGACGAGAACTTCTCCTGGTTGGAACAAATGAATTTTATTCACATCGAGAATAACGTGGGCATCTCCTTGTCCGATCGCGGAACCAACGCTACGCCCGGTACACAAGCGTTTTCCTTGTTCTTTGAGTCGGTAAGTTCTCAGAATTTGAGCGCTTTTTTGCGATTGGACGGTTTCGGGACGGGCTTGAACAACGAAGAGTTCGCCTGTATGTCCGTCTTTTGCCCATTCGATGTCCATTGGTGTGTAACGACCTCGAACTTGGGAGTAGTGTTCTTCGATTGTGACTGTCCAGCGAGCTAGTTGCAAAATTTCGTCTTCGCTGAGGACAAATTGTTCTTGTTCTTTGACGGGGACGCGGACGTTTTTGGTTAATTTGGAACCGCCTACGTCATAAACCATTTTGATTTCTTTGCTACCGAGTCGTTTGCGTAAAATTGGGCGGTAGCCTGTTTTTAAGGTTGGTTTAAAAACAAAGTATTCGTCGGGGTTAACGGCACCTTGAACGACGTTTTCTCCTAACCCATAAGCCCCGGTAATTAAGGTGACGTTTTTAAAGCCACTTTCGGTGTCGATGGAGAACATTACTCCGGAACAAGCTAGGTCGGAACGTACCATTTTTTGAATCCCGACGGAAAGGGCGACATCGAAATGGTCGAACCCGTTGTTTTCGCGATAGGAAATGGCGCGGTTGGTGAATAAGGAAGCGAAGCATTTGTGACAACATTCGAGGACATTTTTTACGCCTTGAACGTTGAGATAGGTTTCTTGTTGTCCGGCAAAACTTGCTTCCGGGAGGTCTTCTGCGGTGGCGGAGGAACGTACTGCTACGTCTATTTCTTCGCCGTAACGAGCGCATAATTGTTTGTAAGCTGTGGCGATCGCGTCTTGTAAGTCTTGAGGGAAGATTGTATGTAAAATTAGCGATCGCGCTTTTTGACCACATTTTTGTAAACTATTAACATCGTCTACATCTAAATCGGCAAATAACTCTCGCAATTTTGTTTCTAAACCTGCTGATTTAATATAGTAACGATAAGCAGAGGCGGTAGTTGCAAAACCTGTGGGTACTTTTATTCCTTTGGGTTCTAGTTGTTGAATCATTTCCCCTAGGGACGAATTCTTTCCTCCTACCAGGTTGACATCTTCGCTTTTTACTTCGTCAAACCAAAGAATTAACGCTTTTTCCCTAGAGCTTTGTGTCGATTTTTCTACTGTTGTTGCTACCATGATTTCTTCCTCCTCTTCCCCCATAGTTCTAGTTTAGCGATCGCTTTTCTGCCTTGGTGTCTTTTTCTTTACTTTGTTTACAACCCTTTGCTCTTTTTAACGATCTTTAAACATTCCCATTTCTGTAAATTTTCTTGACTATTTCTTGACAATTAAATAAAAACTATGTTAATAACTTTTAAAGACAAAATCAAAAGATTAGACTCAAGCAAACAGCAAATTAATCACTTTTTCCGGAAGAAAGTGAAGCAAAAATTTTCACAGCAACTCAAATTGCTTAGTTATCAACCACATCAAATTCAATTAGTAAACATTTCCTGAATACTTTGAGGAAGATTAATAATCTGCTCCCATAAATCTTGCGGACCAATCCCAAAAACCAGTTGTAAAATCAAAACAACAATTGCAATCGAAATCGCCGTCCCGAAGCTAGCTTTCAACACCTTGACCAACCAAGTAAAAACCAGCCAAGTCACAACTACCGCCGCAATAACAACTATCAAATCTACAGACATAATTATTTCATTCAAAAACTCGATCTTAGCCTTATTTTAGCTACTGAAATCTTCTCTACTAAACAGCTTAATTCGGGAAAGAGAGGTAAAAAAGATTTAGTATCAGGCAAAAACTAGCTCATAACTTTAGGAAAACAAACACCTATAATTAACCAAAAATTTACCTCTCATCACCAAAACCAAACTAGAAAGTAGAAATCAACTTATCGCCCCGCACCAACTTTTTACTAGCAGCCAAAACCTCATTTCTTGCCCACTGGTCAGCAGCCGTAATTTCTGCCAAACTAGGACTAGAATTATTATCGCTCCGAAAGCGATCGCAAACAACTTCAATCAAACCAGCAATATCCAAATAACCAATTTTTTCCGCCAAAAACAAAGCCACAGCTTGTTCATTCGCCGCATTCAAAACTGCTGGCATAGCGCCCCCAGCCCTACCCGCAGCATAAGCCAACTGCATACAAGGATACTTTTGATGATCTGGTTCTTTAAAAGTCAAACTTCCTGCTTTTACCAAATCTAATTGTTCCCAATCAGTATAAATTCGTTCCGGATAAGAAAGGGAATATAACAAAGGTAAACGCATATCGGGCCAACCCAATTGAGCCAAAACCGAAGTATCTTGTAACTCAATCAAAGAATGAATAATACTTTGAGGATGAATCACAATGTCAATATCATCATAATCCAAACCAAAAAGAAAATGAGCTTCAATGACTTCCAAACCCTTATTCATTAGGGTAGCAGAATCAATAGTAATTTTTTTACCCATCGACCAATTCGGATGTTTTAAAGCATCCTTTACCGTCACCGCAGGTAACTTTTCCACAGGTAAATCTCGGAAAGCCCCACCAGAAGCCGTTAAAATTATCCGACGCAAACCATTATCGGGAACACCTTGGAGACATTGAAAAATTGCCGAATGTTCTGAGTCAGCCGGAAACAACTTTACCTGATGTTTTTCTACCAAAGGAAGTACCACAGGCGCACCAGCAATTAAAGTTTCTTTATTCGCCAAAGCAATATTTTTTCCAGCTTCAATTGCCGCAATTGTGGGTAACAAACCCGCACAACCAACAATACCCGTGACCACACTTTCCGCATCTCCGTAACGGGCGACTTCAGCCACACCTGCTTCTCCAGCCAAAAGCATCGGAGGGTTAGGCAAGTTAGTTAGATATTCTTTTAATTCCGGTAATTTTTCTTCATCGCAAATAGCTACTATTTCCGGTTGAAATTCTTCAATTTGCTCTGCCAGCATTTTCGCATTTCTACCAGTAGCAAGTCCGACAATGCGAAATTTATCTGGATACTGCTTAACAATATCTAAAGTTTGCGTACCAATGGAACCAGTTGAGCCGAGGAGAGAAATAGGTTTCACGAGTTATCCTTCCGACTTGGGATCAATTCCTCTCCACTATAAAATGGTTACGACTCACTAGGAAACCTTTGGGTAATTTAAACGGTAATTAGCGGTAAGCCTGCTGAAGCCAAATTTTCTTCGTGAATATCTATCAGGGCTGCTTGTAAGTCATCAGTTAGCTGTTGGGAACTTTTTTTCAGTGTAGCGGTATCGTATTCTCCAACATTTAAAGCTTTGCCAATTTTTACTGTGACATCAGTTCCCCAACTGGGACAAGGTTGTGAGTAATCAATACTGACTGGAACAATTTTAACATCACCGACCTGGCTTTTAGCTTGTGCCTGTAAAGCCAGCAAAGCCACACCACGCTTAAGCGGTTGTACTTGCTTTTCGCGATAGATATTTCCTTCAGGAAAAATAACTACTGCTTCACCTTGACAGAGTAATTGGCTAGCATGACGTAAACTACTCGCATTAGGATGTCTGGTATTTACCCCAAAACCACCCATCCGTTTGATAACCCAGCCTTGCAGACCTTTGATCTCATCTTCAGATACCATATAACGTAAGTCGCGATCGCTAGCATATCTCCCCGTAGCATAAGGTACAATCAACGCATCCCAACGCGATCTATGAGTGGGAGTTACAATTACAGGTCCACTGTGGGGAATATTTTCCTGTCCCGTAACTTCTAACCTCCCAAAATAAGCAGGTAGCACCACTTTACAACCTAATGGATAAACAATACTAGCTAACCAGGGCGAAATACCTGAAGAAATCGAAACAGTCTGGTCGGCTTTAGTCATAGCTACATCACCTTGAAAAAAATCTAGTTGCATCATTAGGGGTAAAAAATATATCCTTTCGCTCGTTACCTTCTTAGCTTATGATTCCCAATATTCTCTGTCTTCTCCCAAAGGGACACTTATTTGGCTGTCATTAGTTTCCAAGAATTAGGTATTTTGGTAGTGGTCACGAGAAACTAGCAATTAGGTAATTGGTTGAATTTCTCAATCGCTCTTTTTTCTTTACCTGTCTTCCTAATCTGTTAATTCTCAATCATCAATTCCTAATCTCCGCAAACCAAGATTGCAGTTGTTGACGACAAGCAGATTCCCTAATTCCCGCAATTACAGCTAACTTATGATTAGAAGCCACACTATCGGGAAGATTAGCAACAGTCCGAATTGTTCCAGTTTTCGGATCGTCTGCACCATAAACTAACAAACCAATTCGGGCTTGAATAATTGCCCCCGTACACATTGCACAAGGTTCTAAGGTAACGTACAAAGTACAATCTTGTAAATGCCAACTGTCTAAAACTCGACTCGCATTCCGAATTGCAATAATTTCCGCATGGGCTGTCGGGTCTTGATTTCTTTCTTTCCGATTTGCTGCTTGAGAAATTAACTGATTATTTTTATCTACGATTACTGCACCTACAGGTACTTCTCCCGCATTTCCTGCTATTTCAGCTAGCTTAATCGCCTGATTCATCCATTTCTGATGAATTAAATAACTTTGCTTGTTTATCGTCATTACTAATTTTGTCTCGCCATCCTCAAAACCAGTATCAAAATTTACTAAATACGAAAATTAGAGTCAGAGAAAAAGAAAATTTTTTCCATTTTTCTCTATATTTCATAGTTCGTTAGTTGGTTGGTAGAGACGTTGCATGCAACGTCTCTACACAATTTCATGTAGCGTAGATAAAGCAAATTAGTATGAGCAATTGAAAAATTCTAGGTTTTTCCTTGCTGTAAACAATATTTTTGCTCACTATCGGTGAAGTATAAGCTCGAACTTGTTGACAAATGTTGGGAAAAAACTATCTACTTAAAAAAAGATTTCACTCTTTCTTAAACAGTTGCTGGTTGAGTCAATAAAGAATCTAAGTTACCTGCGCTATCTAATTGATAAAGCTCGTCACAACCACCAATGTGCTGATTATTAATAAAAATTTGTGGGACAGTTCTGCGTCCGTTAGCGCGTTGTGCCATTTCATTTCTTGCTACTTCGTCTCCGTCGATTTTGTATTCGGTATAATTAGCTCCTTTCCACCACAAAAGTAGTTTCGCTCGGATGCAATAGGGGCAAATTTGCCAGGTATAAATTTCGACGTTAGCTTTTACTTGTTCTGGGTGTCTTCCGAGAATGGGATTGAAAAAGTCGAACATGGTAGTTATTTAGGAAATCTACATCTAGATTTTAGGTTATTTACGCTTAAAATTGTATAAGCCGATAGTCGTAATTTTTATTTTAATGGGGAAAAAGGGTTATGGCAAACTGAATGTTAAGGATTAACTGAGGTAATTGTCTTTTCTGAACATAGAAGTTAAGAAGAGGAAGCTTAATGGATTTAGTTTAGTTCATCAGTTCGTTGTTTTCGATTTTTATAACTAACTAATGTTTTGTTCGATAAGTTTGTCGCTAAAAAAATCTCTTTTAAAAATAAATAATTACCAGAAATACTTAATTGTCTGATTAGCAAATAGCGCCGATTACGTCTAAAACAAATTTTGCTAATATTTTTTTATTGCTATGATTGTGTATTTAGTTTCTCAAAAAAGCATTATTAAAAAGTTGGCTTGAATTGTGGTGTAACGTAAATCAAGATCAATTACTTTTCCTTCATATCCTTCTACTTCCGCAGTTAACCAAAAACTGAGAAAGATTAAGAGACTTGCTCGTAGTTTAGGAAGGAAAAGAAAGACTTGGATAATAAGTTTTTCCAAAGCATCATTCATCGGATTTCTTGACAGTTTAGAGATTTTGTGTTTAAAATTGAGTTTAAAGGTAGTAAAGTAACCCTTATTTTGACTTTATTTTAGTTGAGAAAGAAAACTATTGGGGGTAAAGGTTGGCTAAGATTAGCGAAAACAAGCGGTTAGGGTAGCTAGGATAAGCAGTTGCAGCAAAACTTAACAAAAACGAGAGCTAAGGAAAGTTCGAGGGTACGCCTGCTTCTGATAGACTTTTGAGGTGGAGTAGGCAGTTGAAAGGATAAGATAAGTGGAAAATACCCTTGGTTTAGAAATCATTGAGGTAGTCGAACAAGCAGCGATCGCGTCTGCGAAATGGATGGGTAAAGGCGAAAAGAACACCGCCGACCAAGTAGCTGTAGAAGCGATGCGCGAACGCATGAATAAAATCTATATGCGGGGTCGTATCGTCATCGGAGAAGGTGAACGAGATGATGCGCCAATGCTTTATATTGGCGAAGAAGTGGGAATTTGTACCCGCGAAGATGCGAAATCTTACTGTAACCCAGACGAGTTGGTCGAGATTGATATTGCAGTCGATCCTTGTGAAGGTACGAACTTGGTTGCTTATGGACAACCAGGTTCGATGGCAGTGCTAGCAATTTCCGAAAAAGGCGGTTTATTTGCGGCACCAGACTTTTACATGAAAAAATTAGCGGCACCACCTGCGGCTAAGGGTCATGTTGATATTAATAAATCTGCTACAGAAAACCTCAAAATAATTTCCGAGTGTATGGGTCGCTCGATTGAGGAGTTGGTAGTAGTAGTCATGGATCGTTCTCGGCACAAAGACTTAATTAAAGAAATTCGTGGTGCGGGAGCGAGGGTAAGACTAATTAGCGATGGAGATGTTTCGGCTGCGATTTCCTGTGCTTTTTCTGGAACTAATATTCACGCTTTGATGGGAATCGGTGCTGCACCGGAGGGAGTGATTTCTGCTGCCGCAATGCGTTGCTTAGGTGGTCACTTCCAAGGACAATTAATTTACGATCCTGAAGTTGTGAAAACGGGTTTAATTGGCGAAAGCAAAGAAAGCAATTTGGCTCGGCTTTCAGAAATGGGCATTCATGACCCAGATAAGGTCTACAATGCAGAAGAATTGGCGAACGGAGAAACAGTATTGTTTGCTGCTTGCGGAATCACTCCAGGAACTTTGATGGATGGGGTGCGCTTTTTCCGTGGGGGCGCAAGAACACAAAGTTTGGTAATTTCTTCTCAGTCGAAAACTGCTCGGTTTGTGGATACAGTTCATATGTTTGAGCAACCAAAAAACATTCAACTCAAGTAAACGAACTAACTTAGGAATGAGATTCATTAATTAACTAATGAAATCAACTTGAGTTTGAGCAGGTGGCGATCGCGCTTGAGCAAAGATGAGTAGGCGCTGTGGCGGAGGTAATGGTCAAAGACTAGCTTTTGCCAAGCGCCAACTAAATAAAAGATAAACTTTTTTTTCAAAGACTTTATTAAAGTTAAAAATTGAGGATAAATTACTAAAAATTAGAGAAACGGCAAGCTGCTAGTTTTTTTAATTGTGATTCAGAAAACGAGAGCTAATAAGTCATAACGAGAGAAGTGGGAGAACAAATGAATATCGTAGTTATCGGTCTTTCACATAAAACAGCACCTGTAGAAATTCGAGAAAAACTAAGTATCCCGGAGACAAAGATTGAAGGCGCGATCGCGCACATGAAAAGTTATCCTCATATCGAAGAGGTAGCTATTCTTAGCACTTGTAACCGTTTGGAAATTTATGCGGTTGTGAGCGATACTGAGTCGGGAGTGCGCGAAATTTGCCAGTTTTTGTGTGAATCTGGCAAAATTTACTTGCATCATTTACGCCGCCATTTATATATTTTGCTGCATCAAGATGCTTTACGCCATTTAATGCGCGTTGCTGCGGGTTTAGAAAGTATGGTGCTAGGAGAAGGACAAATCTTAGCCCAGGTGAAAACTACGCACAAATTAGCGCAAAAACATCAAGGAATTGGTAGATTACTCGATCGCTTATTTAAGCAAGCAATTTCAGCAGGTAAGCGAGTGCGTAGCGAAACCAGTATCGGGACTGGTGCGGTGTCGATTTCTTCGGCTGCGGTAGAATTAGCGCAAATGAAGGTACAAAATTTAGCCGCAGTGCGAGTAACAATTATTGGTGCGGGGAAAATGTCTCGCTTGCTGGTACAGCATTTGTTAGCTAAAGGTGCAGCGACAATTGCGATCGTGAATCGCTCCTCGAAACGTGCCGAAGAATTAGCGAGAAAGTTTCCTGATGCAGAGATTCAAATTCATCCCCTTGGAGAAATGATGCAGGCGATCGCTGCAACTGATTTAGTGTTTACTAGCACTGGTGCAACTGAACCTATTTTAGACCGAGCCAAACTAGAAATGAATCTTGCACCACACCAAAATTTAATGTTGGTTGACATTTCTGTGCCGCGTAATATCGCTGCTGATGTGGTGGAGTTAGAAAATATCCAAGCTTATAACGTTGACGATCTTAAAGAAGTTGTCGCCCAAAATAAAGAAACTCGCCGCAAAATGGCACAAGAAGCCGAAATTTTGCTTGAAGAAGAAATAACTTCTTTTGAAGTTTGGTGTCGCTCCCTCGAAACAGTACCCACAATTAGTTGTTTGCGAGAAAAAGTAGAAACTATTCGCGCTCAAGAATTAGAAAAAGCTTTGTCTCGTTTGGGTACAGAATTTGCCGAAAAACACCAGGAAACGATCGAAGCTTTAACTAGAGGTATTGTTAATAAAATTCTGCACGATCCGATGGTACAACTGCGATCGCAACAAGACATCGAAGCTCGCCGGATCGCGCTGCAATCTTTACAAATGTTGTTCAATCTAGAAATAGAAGAGCAATTTAGTTAAGGCGATCGGGAATTGGGTTCAGTTATGAGTAAACAGTAAACAGTAAACAGTGAACAGCGAACAGTGTATTCGCTAATTGCTTCTTGTCTCCAATCTCTACTGATAACTGGTAATTGCTAACTGATAACTGATAACTGATAACTGGTAACTGGTAACTGGTAAAAGTTGATACTTACAATGGAACTATCTCAAAGCCCTTGGAGCAAATTATTTCGCATAATTGTGGTTCTGTTAGGAGTGTGGCTAGTTTACGATCTGGCTTCACACCTACTTGTAGAAGTGCTATGGTTTTTAGAAGTACAACATTTACCAGTTTTCTTGAAACGCTTTCAAACTCAACTTATAGTGTGGGTAATTGTTGGCGGGATTAGTGGTTTTTATTTGTTAGGAAATATTCTTTTAGCAAGGCGAAATAAACATTTTCAACCACAAAAAATTAATCGAGAAATCAAAGCTAATTTAATTTTATCTGCTCGTTTAGAAGACGAAAGCGCAGAGGAAAATACTTTTCGAGGCAGAATGAATTTAATCATTCTGTTAATTTTAGTTACAGGAATATCAATCTTAATCGGTTTGATGCTAATTCATTTAGGTAAAGAAGCTGTAGTTTTTTGGCAACGAGATTTAACTTTACCTAGCGTCACACCCCTGCTTCCTGCACCATTTGAACTTGCTTTAGCACCCAAACTTTGGCAAGAATTTTTAGAGCATACTTGGCAGGTAATTGTTTTAGTTATCGCGATATTTTTACTATTAGTAAATGCCGAGTTGTGGTTGGGTACGATTGCTGTAGGTTTTAGCTTATTATTCGGTTTAATTTTAGCTAATAACTGGGCAAAAATTCTCTTGTTTTTGCATCCAACTAACTTTCAGGAAAAAGATCCCGTATTTGGACTAGATTTAAGCTTTGAAGTTTTTCGTCTACCTTTTTGGCAATTAGGAGATTTTTGGCTAGGAGCAATGTTTTTATATGCTTTCCTAGCTGTATTATTAATTTATATTTTGTCAGCTAATAGTCTTTCTGAAGGCAAGTTTCCTGGGTTTAATCGTCCTCAACTAAGGCATTTATATGCTTTAGGTGGTACAGTAATGCTCGCACAAGCTTTGCGTCATTGGCTATCTCGCTATGAATTACTTTTCTCAAAGCGAGGTGTTAACTATGGTGCAAGTTTCACAGATATTAAGGTACAATTACCAGTCGAGACAACCTTTACCGTAATTTGTAGCGCGATCGCGTTTTGGTTGCTGTTACGGGCGTTAGTTTCCTTTCGGATCAAAAGAACTACCTTATTACCATTATATGCTCTCGGATTTTACGCGATCGCGGCGGGACTTTGCTGTTTTCTCTTACCTGCTGCGATCCAACGATTAGAAGTACAACCCAATGAATTAGAATTAGAAAGACCTTACATTGAGCGGACAATTGCTTTTACCAGATCTGCATTTGCATTAAACGATATTGAAGCAAAAACTTTCGATCCTAGAGGTCAATTGAGTGCAAAAGATATCGAAGCCAACGAATTAACTATCGAAAATATTCGTCTTTGGGATACTCGTCCTTTACTGGAAACTAATCGTCAATTACAACGAATTAGACTTTATTATGAATTTCCTGATGCCGATATCGATCGCTATCGAATTAAAAGAGAATCTCGAACCAAACCAGAAATAATAGAAAGCGAAAAACAACAAGTAATTATTGCCCCGCGCGAACTCAATTATGCTGCTGTTCCTCAAGAAGCTCAAACCTGGATTAATAAACATTTAATTTATACTCATGGTTATGGTTTCACCCTGAGTCCTGTCAACCAAGTCGGAGAAGGTGGACTACCAGATTATTTTGTCAAAAATATTGGTACAGGTGCAGATGAAGGTGAAGAAGGAATTTTGAATACTTCTAGTGATTTAGTTAATCAAAGTATTCCCATTGGCAAACCACGCATTTATTATGGAGAACTAACTAATACTTATGTAATGACTTCAACAAAAGTTAAAGAATTTGATTTTCCTAGCGGTGAGGATAACGTTTATAACAGTTATGATGGCATTGGTGGGATCGAAATTGGGAGTGTTTGGCGGAGATTAGTCTTTGCTGAATATCTCAAAGACTGGCGAATGTTGTTTACCGATAACTTTACACCACAAACTCGGTTATTATTTCGCCGGAACATTAATCAGAGAGTACGCGCGATCGCGCCTTTTCTTCGTTACGATCGCGATCCTTATCTAGTGACCGCAAAAACAGGTGACGATAATTATTGGATACAACCAAATTATCTTTACTGGATTATTGATGCTTACACAACTTCTAATTATTATCCCTATTCCGACCGAGGCGACCATGATTTTAACTATATTCGTAATTCTGTAAAAATAGTTATTGATGCTTACAATGGCAATATTGAGTTTTATGTTGCCGATCCTGAAGATCCAATCATTAATACTTGGAGTCAAATTTTTCCTCAGACATTCAAACCATTGACGGAAATGCCTCTAAGTTTACTCGAACATATCCGCTATCCACTGGATTTGTTTAGTGTTCAATCCGAGCGGTTACTAATTTATCACATGAGAGATCCCCAAGTATTTTATAACCGCGAAGATCAATGGCAGATTCCTCAAGAAATTTACGCTAGTGAATCTCAACCCATAGAACCTTACTACTTAATTTTGAAACTGCCAACAGAAAGTTCGGAAGAATTCGTTTTGCTTCACCCTTATACTCCCACCCAACGCAATAATTTAATTGCTTGGTTAGCTGGACGCTCGGATGGAGAGAATTACGGTAAACTGTTACTCTATCAGTTTCCAAAGCAAAAACTGGTTTACGGACCAGAACAAATTGAGGCTTTAATTAATCAAGATCCAGTGATTTCTCAGCGTATTTCTCTGTGGAATCGTCAGGGGTCGCGAGCAATTCAAGGTAATCTTTTAATAATTCCTATTGAACAATCTTTGCTTTATGTAGAGCCTCTTTACCTAGAAGCAGAACAAAATAGTTTACCAACTTTGGTCAGGGTAATTGTTGTTTACGAGAATCGGATTATTATGGCAGAAACTTTAGAAGAAGCATTAGAAGGTATTTTTGCTCCTCAACCTTTGGAAACTCCAACTATTATTCGCGAATTGGAGAATATTGCTCCTACTGTGGAAAAACAATCAGGGGTTGGGGATTAGGGATTGGGGGGAAT
>JAWQFW010000055.1:5747-23388 GCA_035968095.1 Oscillatoria sp. PMC 1068.18 | reverse complement strand
CCCCAGTCCCCAGTCCCCAGTCACATTTCAGCAATTTCGATAATATTACCATCAGGGTCTTGAGTGAACAAAGCCGCACGACCGGAAGCACTCATTTGAAAAGAAAGTCCGTAATTTTCGAGACGTTGCTTAACTTCGTCGAGGTTATCCACAGCAACAGCAAAGTGAGGATTACGACCCCATTTTTCGGTATTGGTTAACTTGCGTTGGTAGTCAGGATGAACGATGAGATGAAGTTGAAACTCGCCAACTTGATACCAAGTACCAGGATATTTTAGCGATCGCCCGACCAGGCGCTGGGCTTTCCCCAATCGCTCAATTTTCGACAATCCTAAGATTTCTGTATAAAATTTCTCAGCTTTCTCTAAATTTGAAACTAAAATTGCTCCATGAAGAAATTGCTTAATCTGCATTTTTGCTTCACCTAGATTCTTTCCGTACAGCGCATGGCATTATTCCCTTAGCAAAATCCATCGAAAATTTACTTCATCAGGTGAGAAGGAAGAATAATTTCTGGCAAAATCGGTCTGAGATCGTCAACAGAAACTGGTCCGTACTTAAGAATTGTTGGTACTTCAACCGTAAAGTCTACCAAAGTTCCACTCCTACCATACTTACATCTGCCGCCATCCACAATTAAGGGAACTTTTCCATCGTAAACACTCGCTGCCACATCAAATGTAGTTACTTTGACAATTTCTGCCGAAATGCTCGCTGAAGCACAAGCCATTGGAAAAGGTACAGCCTCAACTAAATCATAAATAAACTGATCGGGACAAATAATTAACAAGTTTTTGAAACCGCCTGTCAACTCATCAAGAACTTGTTTTTGCTTACGCATAATCATCGTAACTGGATAAGGAAATTCTGCCATCATCCTTCTCGAAGCTGGCGTAACCACTACTACTTCCTCAGCTTTTTCTTGGATAGTGAAAATCCCTAAAGGAGATGGCGTATCCCATTGTTTCAAAGTCCTAATTTTTGATAGTCCTTCTCGATTAAAAGCATGAGCCACAAAAGCATAAGTATGATCAGTTGGTAAAATAATGACTTCACCTGCTTCTAGCAAGCGGATAATTTCTGGAACTAAATCTAAGCTTTTCTTTGCTGTTACTGTTAGCTTTTTTTGTTGACGCATTGTATAAGTTAATACAAAATTTTCACATTAAATCTTTTATAATTAAATAATAGTTACTAAAATACCTCCTCAAGACATAAGTAACCAAAACATTTTTGTGATATTTAGCACATAACGTCGGATTAGTAAAGCTATCGATCCGAAAAATATGAGCAACGTAATTGTTAAGCTTACTTAATTTATTTTGCATTTATTTAAAATGCAGCCTCAAATCTCTTGATTAACGACGAAATTAAGTTATGACTAAACTAAAATAGTTGAGCAGTTAAAAACCAACCCTAGAAATATAACTGAAAAAATGTCTATCAAACAGCAGCTAGAGCAACTAAAACGAAAGCTGCAAAAATTTAAATTAGCTCGTTTTTCTATTTTCCTGTGTACTTGTTGGTTAACAGTACAATTCTTTATTTTACCTGGATTAACCCAACAAACGGTAACAGTAAAAATTTTAATTCAAGCTTTACAAGCGGCTCAATGGGAACCACTCGTACAAAAATTTAATACTCAGCACGAAAAAATTAATCTTGAACTGGTTAAAGCACCCAATGATAGTAACATTATCGAAGACTTATATAGTTCGGCTTTTTTGTTAGGAGATTCTCCCTACGATCTAATTTATATGGACATTGTTTGGGTGCAAAAATTCGCTGCTGCTGGGTGGTTAGAAAGTCTTGAGGATCGCGTCAGTGAAGCCACATTAGCAGAGTATTTTCCAGGCGATGTTGATGGCGGACGTTATCAAGGAGAATTGTATCGAATGCCTTTACGTTCCGATGTGGGAATGCTTTATTATCGCACGGATTTGTTAAATGAAGCCGGATATCAACCACCAGAAACTTTTAGCGATCTAATCGAAATTTCCCAAGCATTACAAAAACAAACAAACGTTGATTGGGGCTATGTGTGGCAAGGTAAACAATATGAAGGTTTATCGGCGATGTTTGTGGAAATTCTTGAAGGTTTTGGTGGTTATTGGGTAAATCCAGAAACCTTAGAAGTGGGATTAGATCAACCAGAAGCGATCGCCGCAGTGGAATTTTTGCGTAACGCGATCGCGTCAGGAATTTCTCCTCCGGGCGTAACTACTTATGGTGAAGAGGAAACTCGTCGTTTCTTTCAAAGTGGTAACGCGATTTTCTTGCGGAATTGGCCCTATGTTGTCCCCTTAGCAGCAGATTCCGAAATTAGCGGCAAATTTGCCATTAAAGCCATGCCTCATCTTCCTGGCGAAAATAGCGGCGCTTGTTTGGGTGGCTGGGGTTTAGGTATTGCTAAAAGTTCCCCTCATCCTGATGCAGCTTGGTCAGTAATTGAATATTTTAATCAGGTTGATACTCAAAGAGAGTTGCTGTTAATTACAGGTTTTGTTCCTTCAAGAAAATCTTTATTTACCGATCCTGTTTTAGTGGCAAAATATGACTATTATCCAAAATTACTAGAAGTAGCTGAAAATTCTGTTTTGCGTCCCCCGATCGCGCAATATGCCCAAGTCTCTGATATTCTCCAACGCTATCTCAGTGCAGCTTTGACAAATCGAATTGATACTGAGTCAGCGATGGAAGCAGCAGCTTCGGAAACTCGCAGATTGCTTGTAAAATAGTTGAAACAAAGACTAAGGACTGAGGTAAAAACACTCCAAAAATGTTACTAATTAAAGCTTTTACTCATTAATAAATAATGAACAAGGATCTGATTAAAGCTAGAGAACAAAAAATTGGTTGGTTATTAATATTTCCTGCCTTATTAATCTTAGCATTCGTCTTTGCTTATCCAATTGCGCGGGCTTTTTGGTTGAGTTTCTTTACGGAAAATTTAGGAACAGAATTGCAACCAGAATTTTCAGGATTTGCTAATTATTTGCGCTTGTTAGGAGATGGTCGTTTTTGGCAAACTATGTGGAATACAAGTGTATTTACAGTTTGCTCGATTGTGGTAGAGTTAATTTTAGGAATGGCGATCGCGCTAATTCTAGATAAATCCTTTCGAGGGAGGGGTTTAGTTCGCACTGCGGCATTGATTCCTTGGGCGTTACCAACGGCGGTAATGGGACTCGCTTGGGCGTGGATTTTTAATGACCAATTTGGTGTTGTGAACGATCTTTTACGCAGTGTAAGATTGATCGATACTCCGATTACTTGGTTAGGCGATCCTGCACGCGCCATGTTAGCTTTAATTATCGCTGATGTCTGGAAAACAACGCCGTTTATTGCGATTCTGCTTTTAGCAGGTTTACAATCGATTCCTGGCGATTTATACGAAGCCCACTCGATTGATGGGGCAACGCCAATTCAAAGTTTTTGGCAAATTACTTTACCGTTATTAACGCCCCAAATAATTATTGCTTTGTTGTTCCGTTTTGCTCAATCATTCGGTATTTTTGACTTGGTACAAGTGATGACGGGAGGAGGTCCTGCGGGTGCTACGGAAACGGTTTCAATTTATATTTACGCTACCGTGAGACGCTATCTTGACTTTGGTTATGGCGCAGCTTTGGTAGTTGTAACCTTTTGTTTACTAATTTTAGCAGTGGCGATCGCGGCTTTCTTCCTCTCCAAGTTCCGCATTAACGTCACAGAAGACAGTTAGAAACAAGGGGAATAAGGAGGATAAACTGATCGATGCTAACTGAACCCAGTCCCCAATTCCCCAATCCCCAGTTCCCAATCCCCAATAACCAATAACCATGAATAATCAACCAATTAATACACAAAAAAGCTCTGTTGTCAACCCACAAAAAATACTTCTTTGGATCGGCATTATTCTTATTCTTATATTTTGCCTTGCACCCGTACTTTGGCAATTACTTACTTCCTTTAAAATTAACGACGCAATTCAGAGTGTTCCCAACGTTTATTTCCCCAAACCAAAGCAATTAACTTTCTCACATTATGCCAATCTGAGTTGGGGTTTTAGTCGCTATGTTTTCAATAGTGCTTTTGTTTCTTTGACCTCAACTTTACTTTGTTTAGCTGTTGGTGCGCCTGCTGCATATAGTTTAGCGCGTTTAAAAATTCCTGGCGAGAAAATCATTTTAACTATAGTTTTAATCGTCACTTTATTTCCTTACGTTCTCCTTTTTCTCGGCTTACTAGAAATTGTGAAATTTTTGGGCTGGGGAAATAATTATTTAGCTTTAATCGTTCCTTACACAGCGATTAATTTACCGCTAACAATTTTAGTTTTACGGAGTTTTTTCCAACAGTTACCCAAAGATTTAGAAGATTCAGCAAAAGTAGATGGTTATAACACAATTCAAATGTTGCTTAAAATTGTGCTACCGATGACAGTTCCGGCAATGATTACTACCGGAATTCTTACCTTTATTTTTGCGTGGAACGAGTTTATTTTTGCCCTTACTTTTATTACTCGCGATAGCATGAAAACGATTCCGGTAGCAGTGGCTCAAATTGGAGGTTCGTCGGTATTTGAAATTCCTTATGGACCGATCGCCGCAGCCACAGTTATTGGTACATTACCATTAGTATTACTCGTACTTTTCTTCCAACGTCGGATTGTTCAAGGGATCACTGCGGGGGCGGTAAAAGGTTAAAAAAAGTTAATTTGATCGCTAATTTTTTAGTTAAAAAACTATGGCAAAACTTGAATTACAAAACTTACGCAAGCAATTTGCACCGAAGGTTATTCCGGTTAAAGATATTAGTATTGATATCGAAGATGGGGAGTTTCTTACCTTACTTGGTCCTTCGGGATGCGGTAAATCAACCTTGCTCCGTTTAATTGCTGGTTTAGAACAACCAACTCAGGGAAATGTAGTTATTGGTGGAACTAATGTTAATAGCGTAGCACCTGGCGATCGCAACATTGCGATGGTTTTCCAAAGTTATGCGCTTTATCCTCACATGACGGTAGCGGAAAATATTTCTACGTCGCTGAAACTGCGTCAAGTTGCTAAAGAAGAGATTAAATTACGAGTTAGTAATGTGGCGAATACGTTAGGATTATCTCACTTGTTAGACCGGAAACCACGGCAATTGTCGGGAGGACAACGCCAAAGAGTTGCTCTCGCGCGGGCTTTAGTCAGGGAACCAGATGTGTTTTTACTTGATGAACCTTTAAGTAATTTAGATGCTTTGTTGCGGGAACAAGTTCGGGCGGAGTTGAAACAGTTATTTAACTCACAACAAAAGCCTGTAGTTTATGTTACTCATGACCAAACTGAGGCGATGACTTTATCGAGTAAAATTGCGGTTTTATTTGATGGTTTGCTACAACAACTTGATTCGCCTAGCCGAATTTATAGTTGTCCTGCGAATCAATTTGTGGCGGGTTTTGTGGGGAGTCCGCAAATGAATTTACTCACGCTTAATTGTTTAGAAAATGCTGCTGTTTTAGGCGATTATCAAATTTCTTTACCTAATTTTTCTGCTTTACCTTCGCAAGTGGTTTTGGGTATTCGTCCGGAAGATGTGCGAATTGCGGAACCAGAAGCTGAACAGATTATTGCAGGGAAAATATTTTTAGTTGAGGATTTTGGTAAGGAGAAGTTATTAAGTGTTCGAGTTGATGGTTCGAGTGAGAAAATAATTCGGGTTATTTTACCTGCGGATTTAGATTGGGGTGGAGAAACAATTAAACTGGTTTTACCAAGTCCAAAAATTCATTGGTTTGACATTGAATCTGGCGATCGCTTAAACTAAACTTTCCCGAATTTAATCAGGGAAATGTTGCTGCGAAGATTTAAAGCTTATTTGCTCTAGTTTATCATTCGTAAACTGTTTCATCTTCTTTGCGCCAAGCAGGATCGACAAGACAAATAAATACTAAAGGTTCGTCTCCGCAATTGTGAATAAATTGTTTTGCATTGGGAGGAATATAAATTGCATCTCCAGGTTCGACAAATTCAGTTTCGCTGTCGATGTGCATTTCGCCTTTTCCGGTGAGGATATAATAAACTTCGGAAGTTGTTAGTGAGTGGGGTTGAGAGGTTTCTCCGACTGGGACAATTGCGTGAGCTAAACTATAACGTAATTCAATTTGTTGTTTGTCGGGATGTAATAACTCACGTAAAATAGTACCGTCACCAGCAATAAATTCGGGACAATTGTTAAGTTTTTTGATTAGCACGATTTAGTTAAGGTTGGAAACTAGCAAAAGGATTTTTGATTTGACAATAGTCGCGACATTGAATCGCTTGTTCTGTATTAGCAATTGTTGGTTGTACTGTACATTTGAGAAAGCTATCGTTAGTAAAAAATTGGCATTTTGTACAAGGAATTGAGTGCATTTGCTTCGCTTTTGCGAAGGTATCGCGAGTTGCACTAATTATTGTCCAAGAGAAAACTACGACCAAAATCCAAGCGCAGACAAAGCAAATTGGGACGAAAAATGGCTGGATGAGGTGGAAAAGGTAGTAAAGAAGTTCTAACAAGGTAATTCCTCTGACTAACAATTCAACTGATAAAGATTAATTATCTTAGTCATGAGTTTATCTTACCTTTGAATGGCGATCGCCACAAGCGGGGTTAGGCTTTGTCTAATCGCGCAAATTCTAGCGACTGAAACAGATTTCGCCACTCTCCTAATTATTTCTCAAATTAATTTAATGATCTTGTCATCCTCCTTAAGGAGGGGATTATTTTTAACCTTTGGCTCCGAGTAACTGTACCAACTGAGCTAACTGTTGTTTATTAAACGAATGGAGCAAAGTTTTAGCAGCAGCTTTCGGTTCTATGGGAATGAGAACTTGAGGTAATTTAGTTGTAGCGAGTTGCTGCAAACTTTGACTAGCAGCAATTTCTGAAGTTTTGCCAAAATGAAGTAAATCGCAACCAATTTTCAAATCTTTAATAATTACTGGTGCGAGAGTAAGATAAGAATGCTTGGGATTGGCGATCGCCTTTTTCGCAATTTGAGTTAACCTCACCCAATTTTCCTCATCCAGATTCAGTTTAGCCAAGCGATCGCACAATTTTTGCAGTTTTTGGCGACTTTCCGGTGAAGATTTGCCTTTCAACAACTGTAACATTTGTTTCAAAGTTTCTCGACCTCGGTCGGCAATTTCCGAAGTTTCACTCGTCATTGTATCTGGAGCTAGGGAGATAACAGGAACATCTCCACCAACCAATTGATTGAGATAAGCTTGTAACTCGACAAAATTCGGTTGTGCATTCTCAACAATTTCTTCCGCTTTTTCGTCCCGTAAACCAAACGGACTTTGCAACTCGTCAATCAAATCTTTCAGTGCATCATAACCGTAAAAAAATAACGTCTCTAATTTTTTATCAACCGCAATTTTATGTTCTTTGAAAATTTTCAGCGCATCTTCTAAGCGATGGGCTGTCTTTTGAATGGGACTATAACCTAACATCGCACCTCCACCTTTAATCGAGTGAGCAGCACGAAACATATCATCGATTCGGTCAGGATCTTCTCCAAGGGAAGATAAATCTAGTATCCCTTGTTCAAGAGTTTCCAGGTGTTCTTTTGCTTCTTCAATAAAGTAGCCTAAAATCTTTCGTTGTTGATCTGCGTTCAAGACTTTTTCTCCCTGCGATCGATTATCAGTTGAGAACTGGTGATTGGAGATTGGTGATTAGGGATTGGGAATTGGGGGAATTGGAGGAATTGGGAGTATTGGGAGTATTGGGAGTATTGGGGGAATTGGGAGTATTGGGAGTATTGGAGGAATTGGAAGTATTGGGAATAACTAGCTATAGTCTTACCAACATTTACTCTCCCATATCCCCCGTGTCCCCCATATCCCCCATGTCCTCCAATTCTCCCTTGTCTTCCCAGTCCCCAGTCACCAATCACCAGTCCCTAATCAGGCTCATTTTTTCAACAAAGGAGTTGGTCGTTCGACTAAAAAAGCCTTGATTCCAACTGCTGTTGCTCCATGATAATCTTCTTTTAAACTATCACCAATATGCCATGCTTGTGCAGGCGAACATTGATGCTTTGCTAACGCGGTCGTAAAAATTTTGGGGTTGGGTTTGGCTGCACCCACAGCAAAGGAAATCGTGACGCTGCGAAAAAAGTCCGCTAATTTAAGGGTTTCTAACACTTGATAAATTCTGGAATCAAAATTAGAAACCACACCTAATTCAATGCCCTTACTACGCCAATATTCCAGTGCTGGGAGGACATCTGGATAGACATACCAGGGAGCAGCAGAAGCAAAATGTTGATAAAGTTGAGAGAAAAAAGCGGGGAAATCTTCAAACTCATCGAGAATACCGATTTGTTGAAAAGTAGCGATCGCGATCGCATACCACCACTCATACTCTACATCAACAATCTCAATAAAATGAACTTCTCGATCCACTGGTGGTGGCGAAGCTTTAAAGCTAGCATAAAAAGCGGGATTTACTTGTTCAGCAGTAACTTCCACTCCAAACTGACTCGCAAGCTCGGCATATATTTTCCCAACACTTCCCCGCACACCGAACAAAGTTCCCACCGCATCCAAAAAGATCACTTTTGGTTGTTCCATCGACGTTTAGGTGCAACTACTCCGAAAGCAACTCTACTATAGGTTGCGTAATCCAATTCAATCCTACAGTTAATTGATGCTTCCAGCTTGGCATTCGGTACAAATACACCAAACGTCGGGCTAAATAAGCCAAATTCCCGTCTAATTTCAACCCTAAACCATTGAGAGTCGCATTATCCGTCCCTAAAGCCATCATCTCGCCTAAATTCTGATAACGTAAAGGAAGTAAAGGTCGTCCGCTCATACTTGCCCAAATGTTCCAAGCGCAGTAATCTGATTGTTGGAGAGCAGATTGGGCAGTTGCGGGAACTTGCTGACCATTAACATCCTGAGAATCAGCTAAATCTCCTAAAGCATAAATATCTTCGTAATCTACAGCTTGGAGAGTTGGAGTTACAGTTAAGCGACCTTGTTGATTATGCTTGAGAGGAAGTGCTTGAATAAAGTCTGAGACTTTTGTTCCGACTGTCCAAAGCAGAATATCTACCGGAATTGTATCGAGTTGTCCCTTGTAAAGTAAAGCCAGACTTTCGGGAGTTATTGACTCAATAGTAGTTTCCGTATCCAGCCAAACTTCACGTGCAAGTAAAGCTTTCTTCGCCGCTTCGCGGTTAAACTCAGGTGAGGTAGAGAGAATATCCTCAGCCCGTTCGATCAAACGAATTCTACCACGATCGCCGAGTCGGTCAGCAAGCTTACAAGCCAATTCTACACCACTGTAACCTCCACCCGCGATCGCCACCCGAATTTTATCTCTCTCGGAACTTTCCAACTCTCGCAGTCGTTCATCCAAGCGATAAGCATCACTCAAACTACGAAAAGGGATAGCATATTCTACCGCTCCCGGCACAATATCCAAAGGAGTCTGACCACCCATCGCAATTACCAACTTATCAAAAGGCAAATCCGGGCTATTTTCCAATTCTACCCGCTTCCCCTCCACATCAATTCCCGTCACATAAGCGCGATGGAAACAAACATCCGTCTCAGCCAAAATTTCCGCAAACGGAGGTGCAATTTCCCAAGTTTGCAACTCTCCCGTGACTAATTCGTACAAAAGAGGAGAGAATAAAAAGCGATCGCTTTTATCAATCAGGACAATTTCTGGTTTGTTTGCTGCTTCCCAAGGTAACTCATTTAAGCGCAGCGCTGTATACAAACCGCCAAAACCGCCACCTAATATACAAATACGTTTAGCTTGTGCGTTCATCTAAGTAAAGAAAAAAATAATCAGGCAACTGTCTCCAGGATAGCAAGCCTAGACGAGTCTGTATCACTTTCCACCCACAATTAACCAGCAAAATCATGAGAGAATTATATCCGCCGATTGAACCATATAACCAAGGAAAATTGCCAGTTTCCGACCTCCATACCCTTCATTTTGAAGAATCAGGCAACCCAGAAGGTAAACCAGTAATTTTTCTTCATGGCGGACCCGGAGGTGGAATCGATCCCCTTTACCGACAATATTTTAACCCAGAAAAGTGGCGCATTATCATCTTCGACCAACGCGGTTGCGGACAAAGTACACCCCACGCCGAATTACGCGAAAATACTACCTGGGACTTAGTTAGCGACATCGAGAAACTGCGCGAACACTTAAATATTGACAAATGGGTCGTTTTCGGCGGTAGTTGGGGCAGTACCTTATCTCTAGCATATAGTCAAAGTTATCGCGATCGCGTCTCCGGCTTAATTTTACGCGGCATCTTCATGCTCAGAAAAAAAGAACTACATTGGTTCTATCAACAAGGCGCAAGCAACATTTTCCCCGACGCATGGGCAGAATATCTCAAACCAATTCCCCCAGAAGAAAGACACGACTTACTAACAGCTTACTATCAAAAACTCACCAGCGAAAATCAACAAACCCGTCTCCAAGCCGCCCGCGCCTGGTCAATTTGGGAAGCCAGCACCAGCAAACTTTTACAAGCAAAAGAAATCCTCGAAAAATTTGGCGAAAGTAAATTCGCCGACGCATTTGCCCGCATCGAATGTCATTATTTCGTCAACGGCGGCTTCCTAAAAACAGAAAATCAACTCATCGAAAATATTGACCGCATTCGCCACATTCCCGCAGTCATAGTTCAAGGACGCTACGACATCGTTTGTCCCATGATTACCGCTTGGGAATTACATCAAGCATGGCAAGAAGCCGAATTTATTATCGCCCCCGAAGCCGGACATTCAATGACCGAACCAGGTATTCGCACCGCCCTCTTAAATGCCACCGATAAATTCGCTAATTTGTAATTTCAACCTCACACATCCATTAAAGTTTGTAGTAAGCGCTTTAACGCATTTACCAGATACAAATTTCCGAAAAAAATGAATCAGAAATACAGAAGAAATGTTAAAGATTTACGGAAGGTCGCTTCCATGTTCTGGCCCTCAGACTTGTCTCAAAAAGAAGCAGAACTTAGCATAGTACCCAAACTTCTTGAAACTCAAGAACAATTTATTACAATTCTTAGTCTAGATGTTCCGAATTTAGATAATTTATTTCAAGTCATTGATTCTGCCACAATGTCAGCTAGTATGTTTTTAAAACACCTCATGGTTCTTGCTGATGTTGGTGCAGAAAAGTTGGATAGATGGAATAGTCAATTTTTGCGTTTATTTCCTTCTAAGACTCTAGAATACTTATGGAAAACTCAAGAGTCTCAATACTTATTTAAAGAACTCCCTATTGAGGGCAAAATAAGTAACAAAAAGCTTAAGTTAACTGGTAAAAGTTTACTAGAGCAAAACAATCTCAGCAACCTCACTAAGGATATAATTACCCTAATTTTATTTGGTTCTTCCTGCAAAGACGAAATAACGGCTGATGTATTACAAAAATGTGAAATCGCAGAATACCTAGGTCAACCGGATAAATTAGAAAACTATATAAAACAAAGATATATTTGGGTAAGTCGTATAACTACGGGTTCTCAAGCAAATAATCTGGGTCTAATAGCTCAAAAATTCGTCGAAAAATATCTTAAAATAAATTTAAACATTGTTGGTGTAAAAATTAAAAATAATTCTTCTTTACCAAATATTACTCACACCGATGAACAAACTAATCGTCCAACCAATTTCGACATAGTTGTATCTAGACAAAACAAATATGTTGCGATTGAAATTAGTTTTCAAGTAACTACAAATAGTGTCATTGAACGCAAAGCAGGACAAGCTAAATCTAGATTTGAACAAATTAATAGCGCTGGATATAAAATAGCTTATATTTTAGATGGTGCTGGCAATTTTCAAAGAGAAAATGCTTTAAGTACCTTGTGTTTTTATAGTCATTGCTGCGTTGCTTTTTCCCAAGGTGAACTTAATGTTCTCTGCGATTTTATTAAGAATTATTTCGCTAATTAAAAATTACTTTCTTAATAAATTTTAATTTAGAAAAACTAACAAATACATGGAAATACAATAATGAGAAAACTAAGATTTGTAGATTTATTTTCTGGAATTGGCGGAATCCGTTTAGCTTTTGAAGCCGCAGCCCACTCATTAAATTTATCGACAAAATGCGTATTAGCTAGCGAAATAGATTCTGACTCTCAGTTGGTTTACTACAATAATTTTAAGCATCAACCTTTAGGAGATATTCGTCAAATAAAAGAATTACCTCCCCACGAATTTTTACTTGCTGGTTTTCCGTGTCAGTCTTTTTCCTACGCAGGTAAAAAAGCTGGATTTGGAGATACTAGGGGAACCTTATTTTTTGACATTGTGAGATTAATTGATACCTATAAACCTCAAGCATTCATTTTTGAGAATGTTCGCGGATTATATAGTCATGACTGCGGAAAAACTTTAGAAACAATTAAGTATGAAATGACAAAAAGAGACTATAGTTTTAATAGTTTTTTACTTAATAGTGCTAACTTTGGCTTACCCCAAAATAGAGTCAGAGTTTACTTGGTAGGAATTATCAATGCTAACCCTCAATTTACTTTGGTTTCTGATTTAGGTCCCAAAGATTCTCATTCTTCTGAACATCAACAGCTATCTCTCTTTGCTCCATTTTATCAACCTCTTACTGTAGCTGATATTCTCGAAACTAATCCTAATTCTAAGTATGATTGTTCATCAAAATTTGTTAACGCTTTACGAAGACTTTTTAATCATGATTTAAGTAAATTGCATGGAAAGCGACTAATTGATTATCGTGGTGGAAATTCAATTCATTCGTGGGAATTAGGTTTACGTGGTGAGTGTAGTTTAGAAGAAAGAGAATTAATGAATAATTTTATCTTAAAACGACGCAATAAAATTTTTGGTGAAAATCAAGATGGAAAGTTACTTACACAAGAACAAATAGCTACTTTTTTTAACCATCCCAACCTGCAAAAAATTTTGTCTTCTTTAGTTGAAAAAAAATACTTACAAGTAATTGACAGTAGATATAAACCAGTATCAGGAAACTTTTCTTTCGAGGTGTACAAATTTTTAGACCCTCAAAAAATTTCGGTTACGCTGGTTGCTAGCGATGCAAATAGGTTGGGAGTGTATCATAATCATCGAGTACGAAAAATTACTCCTCGCGAAGCGGCAAGGTTACAAGGCTTTCCTGATAGTTTTCAGCTTCATCTTAATGATGATAAAGCCTACTATCAATTAGGTAATTCGGTCAGTATTAATGCTGTTGAAGCTATCGCTAAGGAAGTTATTTCCCAAGTGTTATTCAATTTACCAAAGTAGTCTAAATCAAACCCTAAGCAAAACACAACAAACTATCCTCTCACCAAGTAACTCGTCCCTCTAACTTATCTACTAAACTACTACCAATACCCGAAACTCTTTGTAAATCTTCTAACGAAGTAAAAGGTTGTTCTTGACGAGTTTGAATAATTCTTTGGGCTAATTTAGGACCGATACCAGGTAAACTTTCTAACTCTTTTTGTGTCGCGGTATTGATATTAATTAATCCTTGTGGTATATTTTCTTCAGATGCAGTGGTAATTTGGGGGCATTTTTGCTCTTGAGCAGTAATTTTCTCCTGAATGGCTATCGGTACACCTAAAACAGCCTTTGTAGACAACCTTTCAAACTCACGGTTAAAATGAGCCGCAACCGTAGAATTTTCAATCACCAAAACAGTCTCATCGTTGGTATGATTTGCGGCGGCTGACCAATTGTGAGAACCTGTAATTACAGTTTTCTCATCGACAATTCCAAATTTGTGATGCAGTACGTCACCTTCGGGTAATCTCGGTACGCCGACAGCAGCAATTGGGGTTTGCCAAGGACGATTATTAGCCTCATACTGACATTTATTACTTAAGGCGACTCCTAACATATCTAGTCCTTCACTATAATTGCGGAAAGCGAAACTAGGGTCAATTAAAGCTTCAATTTCTACATTTTGCTGGTGACGAGTTTCGAGGATATCAGCTAGCTTTTGTTCGGAAAAAACAAATAAAGCCAAATCAACTGTTTGAGTCGCATTTTTCAGCATATTTCCGATTAAACCGTTACTCGTATCACTCCAAGGAAGACTGGTAGAAGTCGGAGAAAATTGTACCGAAACAATACTATCACCAATAATTAGTTTTTGGGCGGGACGAAATGGTTTTTGTAACCCAAATTTACTATCTAAATTTCTATCAACTCCATCTCCCCACATCAAATCAAATTCTTTAGTAAATAAACTAGCTAAGGGAGTATCTTTAATAACAAGAATATTGTTGGCATTGCCGCGACTTGCTGGTGACAATAAATCGCCATGTACGCCGCTAGTAGTGAAATTAGCCGAACCAGTAATGACAGTAAAGTTATCAATAACGACAAATTTATGGTGCATTAAACCTGAGCCTTGGGAACCGTCTGCGGTATCGTCAATAATAGGAATATTCGCGTTTTTTAAGATAATTAGTGCATCGCGTTCGTTGATTTCTGCGGGACTAAGTTGATTATCTTTATTAAGATCGATGAGAGCAATTGCATCGAGATAGCGAGTTTTTTCTCTTGCATCAAGTTGGCTGACTTCGGCGGTTGTTAAGCTACTCCAAGGACGATTATAGGTATTTTCTAAGATTACTCTAACTTGAACTCCTGCTTGCTGTTTTTTGGCGAGGGCTTGGGCTATTTGAGGTAAACGAAATTCTTGGACAGCAACGTCAATAGTGTTCTTAGCAGAGTTAATTTCCTCGATAATAATAGTTTCTAAATCGTCTCCTGGTCGAGTTATTTCTCGATAGATATCGGTGTAATCTGCACCTTGAGTTTGATTATTGTTAAAGTAAACTTTGACGAAAGGATCTTGTGGTAAAGGTTGGGGACGAGGAGAAGATGTTTGTTCTTTTTGACAAGCGGTAAAGATTAAGGAAATAATCAGGAAAAAGAGCCGAAAAGTGGAAAAAAGTCGATGCACAACCATGTTTTCTACTAGAGAGGAAAGTAGCGATTAGCGCTAATTGGTATTATCTCAGAAAAATTCACTGTTGTGGCGTAAGCTTATAATTAGTTCATGGAAGCACAACCTAGAGAAATTCGACGTTATTTAACTCCAGAATTATCTTAATTTTATGTGGAGGAGATAAAAGCAATCAACAACAAGATATTCGTCAAGCACAAGGATACTGGAAAGAATACAGGAGTAGAAACAATGCCGAAGAGTGATAGTTATCAAGAATATTTAATCAAACGTCTCCAAAACCCCGAAGAAGCTGCGGGGTATCTGTGGGCAATTTTACAAGAAGAAGACCCGGAACCGCAATTACTTGCTGTTGCACTTAATGATGTAGCTGAAGCTTTAGGAGAAACAAAATTGTCTCCGGAAGTGACTAAGTTACATCGAGAAAAAATTGCGGAATTGATGAGTAAAAATGGGAGTCAGGCAATTTATGGTTTAGCTGAGTGGCTGAAGGTTTTCGGGTTGGAATTAACTGTAGCTGTGGTTGAAACTGATGAAGCAAATAGGGAAGTTGAGGAAGATGAAATTGATTCGGAAGTAATGGTTTAGTTAAATAAATTCCGAATTTATTCTTTAGCTAATTTAGTCTGATTTAGCAAACCAAGAACGAGGGAGGATTGAGGCTTGTTTGGGATTATTATCGGGTAAGGTGTACCAATATGCCCAAGCAATTAAGACAGCTTGAAAGGGTAATCTGACTGCTTGAAACCAAGGAGAATCTGGGATACCATCAATGTGAATTTGATTAATAGCCATGTTAAGATTGGCTGGGAAAACGGCGATAAATAAAGCTATTAATGACCAAGCGGTAGTTCGGCTTGCGGGTGGTATTAGTAAGCCGAAAAAAGCGAGAATTTCAAAAGCACCACTGATATAGACGATCGCTGCGGGCTGCGGGAGGATCTCTGGTACAATTTTGATAAATGGTTCTGGGGTGAGAAAGTGTAAGATGCCTGCGACTAACATACAAACAGCAAGCACAACTCGGAGAATTTCTTTACTTTTTTGAATTTGGTTCATTTTTTTTACTAGCTAGAAGTTACTTAGTCAAGCGCTCGTTGACTAAGTAATTTTCTCTCAAACTGAACTAAACTATCTACTAACTAGAGAGAGATCAGCTTTTTTTTCGGTAGTAAGTTGAGGACGATTGTTCTCTCGCTTTGATTTTACCTGTCAGGGCAGTGTGGAAGTGACAAGCTGGCTACCTAGATACTTGAAATAATTGCGAGGATATCTAGTATGATGGGAATTTAAGAGGAATTTGACAGTTTCTAGTTAGGAAAATTTCTGAATATTTGGTCTAGATTAACTTAAAAGGAGCGGGAGGTATGCCACTACGAGACGAACCTTTGGAATGGAATTTTAATGCTAAAGTTAAATTTTTTCCAGTTTATTATCAAGGGGTGGTAGTAGGATTTTTCAACCCTGAGTATGCACAGCGAATAGTGAAGATTTTAAATGAAGATGAAAATCTACGCAAAGCTTTGAAAAATGCTTGTTTAGACTTGCTTGAGCAACAGGGAGGGGATAGCCGGGAAGTTGAGGGTTTGATGAGCAAATATATTTCTGGGACGAAACGACCTAAGTATGGGACACAGGCGATCGCCATTTTACTACGGGAACGACAAGCCGAACTCGATATTAGCGATCGCGAATTTGCTCGCTTTTGTGACTCTTATCGTTTATCTTGGGAAAATCTCCAAAATGTTTACACAGGTAAAGAAATTGAAGATAGTTTGATTGTACCTCTAGCCCGCATCTTGGGCAAATCCCCGGCGGAAATAATCGCCGTGCGCGACGGTTCACAAAGAAAAAGATAAAAATTTTCAGCAGTTCATCGTCGGCGGGAACTAATACAATAAGAAAAGACGACATTAACTTTAGCAATTCCTACTTGTGAGTAGGAAGCTGCTAAATCTTACACTAAACTAAGTTACAGCAATCAAAGGGTTAACTATGGGGTTACGACTTGCTGGACTAATTGTCAGTATCGGCATCGGAGTTTTGGCTGCTACGCCAACTCACGCACAAGTCACAGACACACAAATAAATGCTTTGGTAGAAGCTTTGCGTCGGGCTGCACCACGCACTTCTAATCTAGATAACGGATTATATAGCGACTGGCAGGTTAAACCAGGTATAATTCCCCGTTGGTCAAAACAATGTCTTCAACGAGAGTTAACCCCGGAACAGTTTGCAGCTAATCCTGATACGGCACGGACAGTTGTTAGTTGTGTGGTAGAAGATATCCTCGCACAACAATATCAAGCTACCGGAAATGACGAAACCTTGGCTATACGTCGCGCCGCAGGTTGGTGGATGACTGGTGATGCTAACCTTTATAACAATAGTTTAATTTCCAGTTACACCGAAAAAGTTTTAAATTTATATCAGCAGGCGATCGCTTCATCTACTCCTACTCCTACCACAACTACGGCTGATTCTTCTGAGCGTGAAGAACCAAATAACGCAACTGTAACTAATACAACTCCGGAAACCGAAGATAGTTCTTTACCCAATAATACGACCCCAGAGACTACCCCAGAAGTAGTTACCCCCACACCAACAGAAACGAATAACGAAGAAAACACTCCCTCCCCAAGTCGCACAACTGTAGCGAGAGAAACCAATTCTCGTC
>JAWQFW010000055.1:0-5647 GCA_035968095.1 Oscillatoria sp. PMC 1068.18 | reverse complement strand
TCGTCCCTCAACAACTCCAGAAACACGCACTTCCTCAGCCACAGAAACGAATAACCAGGAAAATACCACCCCGACAGTAACCGTCACCAGAGAAACGAACAACGAGGAAAACACTCCCTCCCCAAGTCGCACAACTGTAGCGAGAGAAACCAATTCTCGTCCCTCAACAACTCCAGAAACACGCACTTCCTCAGCCACAGAAACGAATAACGAGGAAAATACCACTCCGACAGTAACCGTTACCAGAGAAACCAATTCTCGCCCAGAAACTACCCCAGAAACACGCACTTCCTCAGCAACAGAAACGAACAACGAAGAAAATACCACTCCGACAGTAACCGTCACCAGAGAAACGAATAACGAGGAAAACACTCCCTCCCCAAGTCGCACAACTGTAGCGAGAGAAAACAATTCTCGTCCCTCGATAACTCCACAAACGCGCACTTCCTCAGCCACAGAAACGAATAGCGAAGAAAATAACAACCCCCCAGTAACCGTAACGAGAGAAACTAATACAGGAAGAGATACCACTCGCAGCAGAAATTCCTCAACGAGTGCAACTAGAGATACTGCGGCTGTTAATATCACCCCAACGACACCAACACCATCTCCAACTCCAACCAGAAGACCATCACTAGATGGTAATACACTGTACGATCGCTATATGCAAGCCGCTTATGATGCTAGTGACCAAAGAAATTATCAAACCGCCTTACTTTACTTCCAGCGTGCGCTAGATGAACGTCCAGGAGACAGTTTTGCTCAACAAGAAGTGACTAATCTCCAACGCAACCTCGGACTCACGAGTAATTCTAACTCGCGTTCGTTCTCGCGCCAAATTACGCAACAACAAGCACTTAGTTTGGTTAATCGCTGGACACAAGCCAAGCCACAAATTTTTGCGCCTCCTTTTGCAACACAATTAATTAGTAACTTGACAACAGGTGAATTATATGATTCGCTAACTGAAGCGAACGGCGCGATCGCCTGGTTAAGAAATAACCAAGCCTATTATCGCTTTGGGGTGCAAAAAATTGAATCTGTAGAGCGATTCGTTGCTAACGATCGCAAAGCAACAATTGAAGTTAAAGTTACTGAAGATCGCACTCTTTATCGAGAAGGTGAAATCGATCGTAGTCAAACTGATTTTGATACTCAAGTGATTCGCTATAGTTTAGAATTAGTAGATAATATTTGGAAAATTGCTGATTACAAAACTGTAGACGGTTCAGCTTTAGAACGAAACATTTTAAACACAGCTTCCAGAGATAGAGAGTAAAAGAAAATGAAAAAATTACTGCAATTATTAACAATTAGTTGTTTACTCTCTTTTGCTTCTGCTGCTCAAGCAGTAGAGTGGGTAGAAGTAGTAGTCAACCAAGTTGGCGATAAATTTTTCGTCGATCGTGATAGTCTGGATGCTAAAGGTGATATTGTTTGGTTTTGGGAACATCGAGAGTTTCTCGAACCAAATAATGCTTTTCTCGAAGAAGAACTTGGACAACCTCTGTTTGCAGTAACAGTATATCGTTCGGTTGATTGTACAAATAATTCGGAACGACAAAGACAAATTATTGCTTATGACCGTGAGAAAAGAGTTATTCGTCGGTTTAACTATGGGGAAACAGGTAGATTATATCGACCGATGAATGGTAGTAGTTCCGCGCAAGTATTAGCATACGTTTGCAAACAAGTTTCCCAATAAAGCAATTATTTAATAATAATAATTCAGTCAATTAATTGGTAAAAAATCGCAGCAAGCTAAGTATCTATTGGTAAAAAGCTATACGTTAATTCCTAAATTAGAAAAAATCCTCTATCTAAGGAAAGACTTAAAAATTATCGTTCTGCAAATTTTTGTGATTTTTTTGCGCTCGATCCACACAAAAGTGATATGTAGAAAAGGCGACTTTAGAAAAGGTAATAATTAATAACTGACTGCACTCGCTACCCAGGTATTCCCTTGGGTCACTAAATTATTTTATGATTAGATTTTGCCCCTAGAGGCAAGATTCTCAGGCACGATATATCTTCAAGCGATGTAGAGTTTGATTTTCCCAGACTTTACAAAGATTAGCGAGAAGATTCTTCGCGCCATTTTTTGTAAGTTGTATGAAAAAGAAGTCAATATTTCATGTTAATCAATGAGGGTGCAGGAAAGCAACCTGTACGCAATTATATGCCGAGAAGAAAGAAAAAATTTCCCTGTGGTCATAGCGGCTACGGACAAATTTGCCATCGTTGTGAGCAAAAACAAGCAACTTGGGAAAGAAAAAAACATAAAAAGCAACAATGGGAAGATAGCTTTGCGA
Source organism: Oscillatoria sp. PMC 1068.18 (assembly GCA_035968095.1). Lineage (GTDB taxonomy): Bacteria > Cyanobacteriota > Cyanobacteriia > Cyanobacteriales > SIO1D9 > IIICB1. The sequence goes on along the minus strand of JAWQFW010000055.1, from coordinate 3,335 downwards.
AAGATCCGATTGATTTAAGTACCTTACCGAAAAATGTGGTGATTAAAGCGCGGAGAATTATTGCTGGGTTAGAAAGTCAGAGAGACTATCGAGAATATCGTGGGAAACGACTTAGACACGATCGCTTCGTGATCTCGATCCCAGTTACTAGACATTATCGGCTACTTTGTCGCGATCGCGGTAGTATTTTAGTTCCCGAAGAAGTTATCTCTCATGAGGACTATAACGTTCGCAAACCGGGCAGTTAAAATTATTAAAAGTTGTTAAATTGTTAGCAAAATAACATCTATAAACGACCGAAGCAGGAACAAACTCTCAGGTGAAAATCGAGAAAAGCCTCGGAATCGTAAAATAGTAATATCAGCAGCTTCGGTGGTATCGACCTGGCGAAAAAATATGCAAATTTATTTAGACTATAGCGCGACAACGCCGACACGCCCAGAAGCGAGAGGCAAAATGCAACAAATCCTCACCCAAGGCTGGGGGAACCCTTCTAGCTTACATGAATGGGGACAGAGAGCAGCGACAACAATTGAGTTGGCGAGAATGCAAGTTGGCAGTTTAATTGGTGCGTCGAACCCAGATACGATTATTTTCACATCTGGAGGAACCGAAGCCGATAACTTAGCGATTATGGGAGTAGCGCGGCAATACTCAACGCCGCAACATCTAATTATTTCTCATGTGGAACATTCCGCGATCGCTGAACCTGTAAAACTTCTCGAAAAATGGGGTTGGCAAATTACCCGCTTACCTGTAGACAGCAAAGGTAGAGTCAATCCTCTCGACTTGGAAGCCGCTTTGCAACCAAATACAGTCTTAGTTTCGCTTATTTACGGTCAAAGTGAAGTCGGAACTCTCCAACCAATTTCCGAACTTGCCGCAATTACCCGCAAACAAGGCGTTCTTTTTCACACCGATGCAGTGCAAGTAGCGGGACGTTTGCCTGTAAATGTGGAAAAACTAGGCGTAGATTTACTTTCCCTTTCCAGTCACAAAATTTACGGTCCCCAAGGTGCAGGGGCGCTTTACGTTCGTCCTGGAGTCGAATTAGTTCCCCTCTTTGGTGGTGGGGGACAAGAGATGAAATTGCGTTCGGGAACGCAAGCAGTACCGAATCTTGCCGGATTTGGTGTTGCAGCCGAACTTGCAGCCACGGAAATGTCGGTAGAGACACCCAGGTTGATTCAATTACGGGATTTGCTGTTTGGACTTTTAGCCGACTGTGACTATTTAACCCCAACAGGCGATCGCTTCCAGCGTTTACCCCATCACGTCAGTTTCACCGTTTCCGCCCCCGGAATCACCGGAAAAACCCTGGTAAGACAAATGAACCTCGCTGGAATTGGAATTAGCGCTGGTTCGGCTTGTCACAGTGGTAAACTGAGTCCTAGTCCGATTTTAAAAGCAATGAATTATTCCGACAGTAATGCCTTAGCTGGAATTCGCTTCAGCCTCGGACGCGAAACTACCGAAGCCGACATTGAGTGGACAGCGATCGTTTGCAAACAAATTGTAGAACGGTTATTGGCAAAACAATTAGTTGGTAGTCGTTAACGCAGGGATGGTAATATCACTCCGATGAGTTATTGCTATTTTTAAAACAGTAGCTAAAAAACAATGGTTCAACTACCACTAACTTTAGAAGAAGCGATCGCGCAAGCCAAAGCCGCAACTACCCAAGCCCTCAATGACGGTCAGACCAGATTACAGGTAGAATTAGTCTTCCCGGAAATCGCTTTGAGGGCGCAAGCTCTTGCTCAAGATTTTATCCCAATTTTTGAGCAATATGGTTCCGGGCTAAAAGTCTTATTTCCCGATACAGGTGCGGCTGCACTCGCCCGTCGTGACTGGGGCGAAACACCTTACAAGGTAAGCGATTTAGGTAGTTCTCGGACTCCAATTGAAACGAAAGTTAACGACGAAGACGAAGCATTTTTGCTGGTTTGTCCCACTTCGGTGGAAGTTAGCCAAGCCGAGAAACTAGCGAATTTAGCTGGATCTCGCCCGATCCTGATGTTAATCCCGCAACTAGAAAATGTGGCGATCGTGGGCATTGGTTACGCCGCCCGTCAGTTACGAGAACGCTTCCTCAATACTATCGAAACTTGTTACTATATTCGACCCTTAGAAGGCGCAGCCATCTTACGTTCCTACCCTTCTGCTTGGCAAGTTTGGTTAGAAAAAGATGACCATAATTTTACCTTAATTGCCGAAGAACCCGAAAAACCAATGGGCGATCGTTTAAACACCATCCTCGGAAAAGCTACCGCAACCGAAGAAGCAAAAGGTGAAGCAACTACCACTGTGAAAAAACCCAGTATGATCTCCAAAATGCAGCAATTTATCCGCGCTTTAACTTCTTAAATCATTCATTAATTTTATAACTATTTTCCCAAAATTTAGTTTCCCTCCCTCGTTCCTTGGCTCCGCCGAGGAACGCATTTCTAGAGGCTCTGCCTCACAATTCCTGGTAAAATTAGGAACCTCCGAAAAGTCTTTATCCCTAGAGTCTAGAAACGAGTAAGCGCCCAATTATTTATCGATTTTCCGGGATTTTGATTATCTCTAATTCCTCGTTTCTTGGCTCCGCCGATAAACGCATTTCTAGAGGCTCTGCCTCGCAATTAAATAACTTTCTCATTTCCTTAATTTTCCGGGATTTTATCGATTTTCCGGAATCTCAATTATCTCTAATTCAAACTGATTCCGAAGCGGTTCACAATACTCTCTGCCAGCTTTTGTAAGAACCCAATAATTAATTTTAATCGCCCAAAAAGGAAACGACCTCACATAACTACTAAGCTCTCTTTCCCTTTCAACAAAACGATTTCTAAGCGAAACAATTGGAATTTCTTGAGTAAAATGACCCCGTTGTTTAAAAATTTCTATAGCGTCTTCATGAATTTCTAGAAAGCTTGCAAATGTAGAGTAAGTGCTATCAATTAAAGCTTGATAATAAAAATTATTTGGTTTTGGTGTATGTACTGCATCAAAAGAAACTGTCGGTGTATGTACTGCATCAAAAGAAACCGTTTTTAAGAACAAATTGCTTTCAAACGCTGTCGATAATTCCAAGAAAGTTTTCTGCGGATAAACATTAGAAATCAAATTAGGAACATAAATTAAATACCAATCAATTACTTTTTCTGGATGTCTGAGTACCACAACGATAAAAGAGTAACTTTTTCGCAAATAAAAGCGATCTATTTCGCGAAAACCTAATTTTTCAATTTCAGGAATTATCTTCTCTAACTGAGAAATACCTCGCCTAAATTTTATCGGTTTTCTTTTAGGAATTGAACGTGGTTGATAATTTTTATTAAATACAGATG
>JAWQFW010000054.1:2195-23552 GCA_035968095.1 Oscillatoria sp. PMC 1068.18 | reverse complement strand
GGGAGACAAGGAAGAGTAAATGGTTGGTAAGATGTCTGTTGGTAATTTCCAAAACCCCCAAAACCCCCAACACTCCCAATTCCCCCAACACCTCCAACACCCCAGTCCCCAACCAGGTGAAAAAGATGGATAAATTTATGAATTGCGCGATCGCCGAAGCTAAACTAGGTTTAAAGGAAGGTGGAATTCCCATCGGTTCAGTCTTAGTCAAAGATGGTAAAATTATCAGTCAAGGACACAACAAGCGCGTCCAAAACGGCGACCCCATAACTCATGCCGAGATCGATTGTTTACGCAATGCCGGACGCATTGGTAGCTACAAAAATACAATTTTATATTCTACTTTAATGCCCTGTTATCTTTGTGCAGGCGCAGTCGTTCAATTTAAGATAAAAAAAGTAATTGTCGGCGAGTCAAAAACCTTTTCCGGCGCAAGAGAATTTATGGAATCTCACGGTGTTGAAGTTATCGATTTAGACTTAGCAGAATGCAAACAATTAATGAAAGATTTTATCGCTAAAAATCCCTTACTTTGGAACGAAGATATTGGCGAATAGTTAGCTAATTTTTAGTTAATCATTTACTGATAACCAAGAATAAATTTAACTTCACCAATGAACTTAAACAGTCTCATCTTCAACAGATTTGGCAATAATTTATAAGTAAGGATGACTGAGGTTAAAATCGATCCTCTTTAGAAACACTTACGATGAACAATACTCGGACCAGATTCATCATATTCTTGTTTACTAATCAACATCTGATCGAATGTACTCTGAGAAGCTAAAATAGAACCTCCAATCCAAGGTGAGTATGCACGTTCCGGAGGGGCAATAATTTTAATTTTCATTGTCGGAGGTGCTAATGCAGAAATTTCTTTTTGCATTCGGTCTGCGATTCCAGGAAACATTGTCGAACCACCAGTAAGAAGAGTATTCGCGTAGAGGTCTTTGCGAATATCAACATCACATTTCATAATTGAGTTGTAGGTTGTTTCGTGAATTCCGGCGGATTCCATTCCCACAAATGCGGGTTGAAATAAAGTTTCCGGACAACGAAAACGTTCATTACCAATCGTAATTACTTGAGCATCTGGCAAAGTGTAAGATTTTTCTAGACTAGAACTTGATGCGGCAGTTTGCATTTCCTGCTCAAAATCAAGGGCAACATAACATAATTTCTCTTTGATATCTCGTACAATCTCACGTTCTGCGGTAGTGGTAAAGCCATAACCCCTTTCAGTGAGAATCATCATCAGATAATCAGTTAAGTCCTGTCCTGCCAAATCCAGTCGGATAATGGCATGGGGTAAGGCGTACCCTTCGTAAATTGGCACTGTGTGGCTAACACCGTCACCGCAATCTAAGACGATACCAGTTGTGCGACCAGTAGCATACAATGATAAAACGGCTTGAATGGCGACATACACTGCCGGGACATTAAACGTCTCAAACATGATCTGAACCATTTTCTCACGATTGGCTTTTGGGTTGAGAGGTGGTTCAGTAAGCAAGACGGGGTGTTCTTCTGGGGCTACTCTGAGTTCGTTATAGAAAGTATGATGCCAGATTTTCTCCATATCCTCCCAGTTAGTGACGAGACCATGTTCTATGGGATGTTTGAGTGTGAGGATACTTTGCTTACTGAGGGCTTCATCCCCAACATAACAATCTTGCTGACCCGTCCCCGCTAGGGAATCGCGAGGTTTACCGACTACACTAGGAAAAACAGCTTTGGGGGCATCATCCCCAGCAAAACCTGCTTTAATAGTTCCTGAACCGTTGTCAATGACAATGGGTGTGAAATCTTCTGAATTTGACATAATTGACTCCTGAGAAAGATTTTTTTGGGTGCAAGTAGGGAATTGTTTTCAATGATAACTCTCACACAGAGAGGTATAAACAATCAATCTCTTGATGCACTCTCTAGAAATTCTGTTGATTTAGCTTTGCTACAACCTCGAACTTTAATCATGGTATCTAAAGACTATCATTTACCTACGGATGTCAAGAGAAATCAAAGATTTTTCTCAATTGATTGTGAAAGAAGAAACGTTGACGCTCTCCCTTTTTCAAGCGAAAGTTAAGGAGAGCGTCAAGGTAATTTTCTACACTCAAACAATTAAATGTTTAGATGTCGAGTTCGGTAAGATTTAAACGCGGACCGTGGGTTTCGATGAATTCGCGACGAGGTGCGACGCGATCGCCCATCAAAACAGTAAAGATGCGATCGGCTTCGGCTGCGTCTTCGATTTCCACTCGTTTGAAGGTACGAGTTTCGGGGTTCATAGTAGTATCCCACAGTTGTTGGGGCATCATTTCACCTAAACCTTTAAAGCGCTGAATCGTGTAGTTAGCGTTAGCCGGAAACTCGTTTTGGATTAAGTTTTGGAGTTCGCGATCGCTATAACAATAGTAATGGTTGCGTCCTCGCTCAACTTTATACAATGGCGGACAAGCAATATAAATATAGCCTTGATCCACCAAATCCCGTTGATAGCGATAAAAGAAGGTTAACAACAACGTCCGGATGTGCGCCCCATCAACGTCAGCATCAGTATTATGACAGCACAAACCACCTGTACCGCAGACGAAGTTTTCATCACCTTCGACGGAGAAATCGTAAACGTAGTCGCCGACAAGTTCAATTTCTTCGTTAGCAACTACTTTTAATCCGATCAAATCGTCGCTAATGGTAACAAAATCTTGTGCTTTGCTGGTTGGTTCGCTTAAATGTGCTTCCAGTTTACTCGCGTTAGCATGATCCTGCCAAATCGAGCGACATTGAGCGATTTGCTGCTTGCCACAAATGGTAATTGTGTAATAAGGATGCTTCGTTTGAATTGCTGCATCGATCTTCGTAACAGCTTGATGTTCGCTAGTCGTCGCAACTAAACCTAATTGTCCAAACAGATAAAGTAAACCATCCTTCAGTTTGCCAGAATTAGTCGTAAACGAGAAGTTTTGACCAGCCGTAGTCCCGTCACCGAGAAAATAACCGGATAAGAAAGCTAGTTGTAGTTCTTCACCTAAACTAAAGACTAGATCTGGTAACTGTTTTTCATGAGCCAGATTTGCTAAACCCCAAGCTTGCAAAAGTCGCGCACAAGCAACACTGTGGAAATAAAGTTTGATTCCTTGACTATCAGGATCTTGATAGTAGCGTGGAGTTTCACCGAATACAGTTTCAATTGCAGCTTTTAACTCTGGGAAAAAGCGTTCATCTTTTTGACCCAAATTCAAGCTAACCTGATGCTTGCTGAGACTTCCTTCAGCCACATACCAACCTAAAAACCAGATTAATTCGCGAGTTATCGGTAAATAACGCTTAAAGGCTTTATCTGTATGTGCTTGGGGGACAATTTCTACCGCTTCGCTGAGTTGGGCTAATTCGCTAGGAGTGAAGTAATCAATTGGTTTGTAGCGACTAACTTCGCGCCAACGAGCATTTTTGCTGGTATCGTCTTGATTAACCAACTGCTCAATTTTAGCTGGTAGAGTTTCATAAATTAGGCGATCGCTACCACCCACTGCATCTAAATAACGCAGAAATTCAGGTAAAGTGGGGCGATTAATGCCTCGTTCCCAATGACTAATTGTAATCGGTTGTTTTACGCCCACCACAGTCGCTACTTGCTTTTGAGTAACTTTTGCGGCTTGACGTTGGCTAATCAGTTGTTGCCAGCTTTCGGTGTTTAAAAGTACCCGTGGTTCACTCCATTGTTCGGGTTTTTCCACTTTTGCTAAAATTCTGGCTGCGGCAATTTGGCGTACTTCTTCCCCTTGTAAATAAAGGGATTGCGTCAATCCTGCTTGATAGAAAGTCTTGAGAAGATCGATTTGAGTTGGACTTTCAACTGGACGAGGGAGACGATGACTAGCGACTAATAAATCGCCCGGTTGAACTTCGTTACCCTTTTTCAGCTTCACTTCGCCATCTTCATAAACGAAAACGCTATGAGAGGAAGTCACTTTAATCGAACGATTGTATCTGGTAGTAATTTTATACATTGGTTCCTCGTGACCGTGGCGAATTACGGCTTTCAGAGGGCGGAACCTGGTAGCATGGGTAACTGGGTCGAAGGAAATCACTTGATAGCGTTCGGTACTACGTTGTCCTTCGATACAATCGTCGATAAATTTACCAATTTCGACAAATTCTGTCTTTCCGGTATCATCTTGTACTAATGTGGGTTCGTCGCCAGCCACGCTCATGATCACTATGCGATGGTAGCGTAATTGAGAAGGATCGAATTCTTCGCCTCTAATTCCTAAACCCAAGGCGGTAATTAACGACTGAATTTCGTTATTTTTATAGATTTTCGCATCATCGGTTTTTTCGATATTCAAAATCTTCCCGCGTAGGGGCAGTATGGCTTGGAAACGTCTGTCTCTTCCTTGTTTAGCGCTACCACCCGCACTATCTCCTTCCACAAGGAAAATTTCGGCTTTGCCTGGGTCTCTTTCGCTACAATCGGCTAATTTACCAGGTAAGGGGGAAGATTCTAAGACTGATTTGCGGCGGACTAATTCGCGCGCGCGACGGGCTGCTTCGGCTGCTTTGAAGGCTTGGACGGCTTTTTCGATAATTGAGTCGGCGACACCAGGATTAAATTCGAGATATTCGGTTAAGACTTCGCCGACGAGAGAGTCTACAATACCTCTGACTTCGGTGTTACCGAGTTTGGTTTTGGTTTGTCCTTCAAATTCGGGTTCGGGTACTTTGACGGAAATTACTCCGGTTAAGCCTTCGCGGACGTTTTCCCCACCGAGGTTAGATTCGTTGTCTTTGATTTTGTTGCGTTTGCGTGCAACTGTGTTCATGGTGCGGGTGAGAACGGTTTTGAGTCCTTCGAGGTGAGTTCCGCCGTCGATGGTGCGAATGTTGTTGGCAAAACCCAGGAGGTTGTCGCTGTAAGCATCGACACACCATTGTAAAGCGACTTCTACCTGTACCCCGTTACGTTCTCCCTCAACGTAAATAATATCTTGGTGGAGGGGTTCTTTTTCGCGGGTCATGTAGGTGACATATTCGCGGATACCGCCTTCGTAACAATAACTTTCGATGCGGGGTTCTGGGGTGCGGCGATCGCTAAATGTAATTCTTACTCCTGCATTCAGATAAGCTAGTTCCCGAACTCGCCCTGCTAAGGTATTGTAGTCGAATTCGATCCCGTTGGTAGTAAAAATTTGGGTGTCTGGCTTAAAGGTTATCGAAGTTCCGGTGCGGTCTGCTTTTCCTGTTACTTCTAATTCGCTTACCGGAATTCCGCGTTCGTAGCGCTGGAGGTGAACTTTTTGCTCTCGACAAACCGTTACTTCTACCCACTCGGAAAGGGCGTTCACGACAGAAATCCCTACCCCGTGTAGTCCACCAGAAACTTTGTAACCGCCGCCGCCAAATTTTCCCCCGGCGTGCAATACTGTCATTACTGTTTCTAAGGCTGATTTGCCTGTGGTGGGGTGGGTATCGGTGGGGATACCGCGTCCGTCGTCGGTAACGGTGACGGAACCGTCGGAATTAATGTCGATTTCGATGTGGGTACAGTAGCCAGCTAGTGCCTCATCGATCGAGTTGTCCACAACCTCGTAAACTAGATGATGGAGTCCCCTCGGACCTGTGGAGCCGATATACATCCCGGGACGTTTTCGGACTGGCTCAAGACCTTCGAGAACCTGAATCTGTTCGGCGCTGTAACTGCTAGTCATGAAAATTCTCCAATTTAGTCTTGGAGCCGATGTTCGACCCCTTCATGGCAAAATCTTTAAAAATTTTAGCACAAAGAGGTTCAAGGCGACATTAGCCCAGTTGGAAGTAAAGTTTGGCGGGGGATATACCCACTTGGTTATTCTCGCCCAGTTGGTTGTGAGGTAGGAATTATTAATAATGTTAATTGTAATTTGTGGGGCGACGGCGACGGGAAAATCTGGATTAGCTTTGGATCTGGCGCAACGACTCAATTCGGTTATTATTAGTGCAGATTCTCGTCAAGTTTACCGCGAGTTCGATATTGGGACGGCGAAACCTTCTCCCAGCGAACAAAAGTTAGTTCCACATTATTTAATCGATATCTGCGCTCCTACTGAGACTTTAACTTTGGCACAATATCAGGAGCGATCGCAAGCTTTGATTACTTCTTCAACTTTAGCTAAGTCTCCACCGCTTTTAGTGGGAGGTACTGGTTTATATATTAAGGCGATCGCGAAAGGATTGAAAATTCCGAGGGTATCTCCTCAACCCAAGTTACGCGCAACCCTCACTTCTCTCGGTCAAGCTCAACTATACGCTTTTTTAACCCAAATAGACCCAACTGCTGCTCAAAAAATTCATCCTCACGACCAAGTACGCACTTTAAGGGCTTTAGAAGTTTATTATGTCACGGGAATTCCGATTTCTCAACAACAAGGCGAAAATCCTCCTGGTTATCCGATTTTACAACTTGGTTTGGATTGCGAATTAGAAGCTTTAGAGCAACGCATTCGACAACGTACTGAACAAATGATCGCCGCAGGTTTTGTTGAGGAGGTAGAAAAATTATCTCATAAATATGGTCAAGATTTACCTTTACTAAATACCTTGGGTTATGCAGAAATTAAACAATATCTCCAAGGAAAAATTTCTCTTGTTGAAGCTAAAGATTTGACTGTTTTACATACTCGCCAATTTGCTAAACGTCAGCGTACATGGTTTCGCGCTTATCCCGAAATTCAATGGTTTGATGCAGATAGCCCCGACTTATTAGCAAAAGTTTGGCAGCGAGTGCAAGATTTTCTTAGCTAAAGCCACAAAACTAGCGCTAATTTTATGGCTTTAAGCTTAGTTTAGTTTAACTGAGATTATCTGGATCTACACCCATTTCTCGCAGTCGTTGGGCTAAAATTTCTGCGCGTTGTTCGGCTGTTTCTGCGCGTTGTTCGGCTGTTTCCGCGCGTTGTTCGGCTGTTTCCGCGCGTTCATCACCCGTAGGAAGTAGAATACCATCGCGATCGCACCAACGCAACCAAAAATCTTGTCTTCCTTCAAATTCTCCTTCCCAGAGAGTCACACCTAATTCTACTTGTTCCAACCAAGTTTCCGTAGTTTCAAAATAGCGCATTCCTCGCAACTCAAAAATCCGTAATTTCTGATTACTTAACTGCTGAATTGGGTCATAAACAAGATAATAACTCACCCGCATCAACTCATAAATTCGCAGTTTATCTTCGAGTTCCTTACCTTCTTTATTAGAAACAATTTCTACTGCAACTTCGGGTGGTTTTCCAAAGCGCCAAACCATGTAAACTCGATTTTGCTTTTCCCACCAATTTTCGGGAATTTGAGCATTAAGACTGAGAAATACATCAGGTACTATCGCTGGTTTTCGGTCTGTATAATAAATACCAACATTTGCCGCAGCAAAAAAGCTCTGTTTTCTTCGCCAAGAACTGTAAAGAGAACTTACTAACAAACGTTGTTGTTTTACTATTAAATAATCTACTGGTGTATCGTCCTCAGTAACTAGCTTTTCTGCATCTGGGATATAGAATTCTTCCGATTCTTCAGAAACTTCAGAAACTTCGGAAACTTTCGACATATAAGTTTGCTCAAGCATAATTGAATCCTGTATTTGAGCGCTTTCTTCTATTATAATTAAAAAAAGAGTAACTAGCTCAATATTGAATAGAATTTGAAAAAAAAAATATTTGTGATAACGAGATTTTTAGTAAAAACAATGAGTCAAGAGACAAGTTGAATTTCAAGAAAAAAATTACACGATTAGCACCAAAATCGGTCATAATATAAGAAAGCCAAGGAAAGCCAAAAATGTCTCAATCGATTACAGCGAAAGAAACACTTACCTTTGAAGAATATCGCTTTTATCAGCCTGATTCCGATCTAAAGTATGAGCTATTTCGAGGTCATTTAGTACCAATGCCAATACCAACAGCTTTGCATTCTAGCATCTGCCAATATTTAGTTTACAAATTCCAGCATCACTTTGCTACGAATAATCTTGACTTAATAGCAAAAACTGTAATTGGTGTGAGAACTGAAGTTGATACATCTCGTATCCCCGATTTGCTAGTATGTAGTTCCTCACTGTGGTCAAAAATTCTCAATCGACCTGGTAGTGGAATTTTTGACCTTGAAGAAATACCGAATTTAGTCGTGGAAGTAACAAGCGAAAATTGGCGCGAAGATTATATTCGTAAACGTGCAGAATATGCTTTAATTAATATTCCTGAATACTGGATTGTAGACCCAAAAAAAGAGCAAATTTGGGTATTAAACCATCCGGAAGGTGAAGAAGGTTACGATCGCCACTCTTATACTCGCGGAGAAAATTTTCCTTCTCAGCAGTTTCCAGAGCTAATTTTATCAGTTGATACGGTTCTTGCGCCACCCATCGTCGAAAACCTGCTTCGGGAAGAACAAATGCAACGACAGCAGCTTCAGCAACAAGTAGAGGAGGAACGAGAGAAATCTCGACGCTTAGAGGCAAAATTGCGAGAAATGGGCATAGATCCCGATACAATCTAGATAGGGTAGAGTTAAAAAAGGCGATCGCTCCTAGATCGCCACTTTTTCATTTACTCTTGTCTAAGCTGACTATTGTTATGAGTTTGCTTCACCAGACTCTTTATTTTCCTCCTTAGCTTGGACACTATTTGCTGATTCTTGTACTTGCTTCAAATGAATTCCATTCACTTGCGAAATAAAGTTTTCTATCGCTTGTTTCGCTTTTTTCTGACGTTGAGTTTCGTCTTCTAAATCATAACAACGATAAGCTTGAGACACACCCAAAACAAACTTTTCCTGTTCAGCTTCCAACAATTCTACAGTTGTATTCGCGGCAATCCAAGTTTCTTGAAAAGGAAAAGAAGTAACAATACTCGCAATAATTGCAGCTAATGCAGGACAAATTACTGGTAGCCATTTTAGCCATTCCACACCAGCTTCCAGTTTATCTACTAGAACTAAAATTGGTGTTACTCCCGATAAAACCACAGTCGAAATTTGCGAAATATAATAAATATTCCGAGAATCTCGGCGCGTTTTTTTGTAATCATCAATCAACTCTTGACAATAAGATAAAGCCTTTTCCCTCGCCCGAATTATTAAATTTTGTTGCGGAGAATTATCGCTAGACATTAAGTTAGCGTACAACTCAGCTTTCTTGCTAGTTTCCGATTGTTTAACTGTCTGACGATAATCATTTAATAACTGACGATTAATTAAGAACAAAAGCAGAAAAATTGCAATTGCAGCCGCCCCAGCAATTGTTACTTGTTTATTACCGGGAAGTACCAAATTATAAATAACGGCATAAACAAAACCTGCTAGGAAAAAATACTCAACTAATTTCAGATAAAACCATCCTTTGGGGTTTGAAGAAGGACGCATAACTTCAACTGGTTGTGAAGTTTCTGTGGTAATTGTACTTTCAGAATTGGTCATTGAGTTAAATTATGTTTGCTGATTTAATTAAATAAGCTTTGGAGATCTTTACGAATTATCTATCTATCTCCCTAGCTTGCAAAAATTTTATCATAGTCGAGAAAGGAGATTCTTAGGATTTTAGGATTAGCAAATGCGTTGAGATTAAGGATTTTAATGAATTGAAAATTTTGGACAACTAAATTTAAAAAAATCAGTAAATTTTGTTACAATTATTGAATAACACTGGGAAAATAAGACTGATTCAACAATGACAGAATTATCGAATTTTAGTTGGTGGAGGTAAAAACTGGATGAAAAGGAGAATTATCACTGGTGTCGGAACGCGATCGCGTTTCAGCCTGAATCGCGAGTAAGATTGTCAAATAAGCTGAAAGTGCATTAGTATCTTAGTAACAGAGAAATTAGTAATAAAAATGACTCTAAATAATCTTTTATCAAGTGCCAAAACTGAATGGAAACGAATTATTAAACAATTGGAACAAGCAGTTGGTAAAAATGCGGTAGTGCAACGGAAAGAAGAACTACTTACTTATGAATGTGACGGATTAGCTAGCTATCGTCAACGTCCCGCAATTGTGGTGCTTCCTCGGACTACAGAAGAAGTTGCCGCAGCAGTAAAAATTTGCCACGATAATAATATTCCTTGGGTGGCTAGAGGTGCAGGAACGGGTTTATCTGGAGGTGCGTTACCTGTAAAAGATGGCGTTTTAATTGTTACCGCCAGAATGAACAAAATCCTTGATCTAGATTTAGCAAATCAGCAAATTATTGTCCAACCAGGAGTGATTAATAATTGGGTAACGCAAGCCGTGAGTGGAGCCGGATTTTATTACGCACCCGACCCTTCGAGTCAAATTGTTTGCTCGATTGGTGGGAATGTAGCTGAGAATTCTGGGGGAGTTCATTGTCTCAAATATGGAGTAACAACTAATCATGTTTTCGGGTTAAAAATTGTTACCCCTGATGGGTCAATTGTCGATATTGGTGGCGTGGTTCCGGAAATGCCTGGATACGATTTAACTGGTTTATTTGTGGGTTCTGAAGGAACGTTAGGTGTAGCCACAGAAATTAGATTGCGAATCTTAAAAACTCCGGAAGCAATTTGTGTAGTTTTAGCGGATTTTAATAGTATTGAAGCAGCCGGAAAAGCAGTTACAGAAATTATTTCTGGTGGAGTGATTCCTGCGGGGATGGAAATGATGGATAACTTAAGTATTAATGCAGTAGAAGATGTGGTGGCTACTGGTTGTTATCCTCGTGATGCGGGAGCAATTTTATTAGTTGAGTTAGATGGTTTAGAAGTAGAAGTAGCCACAAATAAAGAAAAAGTTGCGGAAATTTGTCGTCAAAATGGGGCGCGAAATCTGACTTCGGCGCATGACCAAGAAACTCGGTTAAAATTGTGGAAAGGACGGAAGGCGGCTTTTGCGGCGGCTGGTAATATGAGTCCAAATTATTTTGTGCAAGATGGGGTGGTTCCGCGCACAAAATTAGCAGAAGTTTTGCAGGAAATTGAGCAGTTAAGTAAAGATTCGGGTTATCAAATTGCGAATGTTTTTCATGCGGGAGATGGGAATCTTCACCCCTTGATTTTGTATGATGATGCGGTGGAAGGAGCATTTGAGCAAGTTGAAGAAATTGGGGGCAAAATTCTCAAACTTTGCGTTGAAGCTGGTGGAAGTATTTCTGGAGAACATGGTATCGGGGCGGATAAAAATTGTTATTTGCCGGAGATGTTTAATGAAGTAGATTTAGAAACAATGCAGTATGTGCGACAAGTTTTTAATGCGAAAGGTTTAGCAAATCCAGGTAAGTTGTTTCCGACACCTCGGAGTTGTGGGGAAGCAGCAAATGCGAAAAAGAGGGAACAGTTTCCGGAGGCAGAATTATTTTAGGGTAATTATCAAGCTGAATTTGGCGATCGCACCAACTCTAACTCCAACTTCACGCGATCGCCACGTTTCCCGATGAATATGTCACGATTATTCAAGAGGAGACTATTTTGAGAAGTAAATCCTCTAAAGTATACAGTGAAAACAAACGCTTGGATAGGATTTTAAAGAAAACGCTCGTATGCACATTAATGAAATTACTCATCCGAATCAGTTACACGGACTCTCCCTCCGTCAACTAGAAGATATCGCCCGTCAAATTCGGGAAAAGCATCTACAAACCGTAGCTACAAGCGGCGGTCACTTGGGACCGGGTTTGGGTGTCGTCGAACTCACGATCGCCCTTTACCAAACCCTCGACCTCGACCGAGATAAAGTAATTTGGGACGTAGGACACCAAGCTTACCCCCACAAAATGCTCACAGGACGCTACCACCAGTTCCACTCTCTGCGACAAAAAGATGGCGTTGCTGGCTATCTAAAGCGTTGCGAGAGCAAATTTGACCATTTTGGCGCTGGACACGCTTCAACCAGTATTTCCGCAGGGCTAGGGATGGCTTTAGCCAGGGATGCTAAGGGCGAAGATTTCAAAGTTGTCTCCGTGATTGGTGATGGCGCTTTAACTGGTGGGATGGCGCTAGAAGCGATTAACCATGCCGGACACTTACCTAATACTAACTTGATGGTGGTGTTAAACGATAACGAAATGTCGATTTCGCCTAACGTCGGCGCAATTTCTCGTTACTTGAACAAAGTCCGTCTTTCTCCCCCAGTACAGTTTCTTTCGGACAATCTGGAAGAACAATTCAAACATTTACCCTTTTTTGGCGAAAGTTTAACCCCAGAAATGGAACGAGTCAAAGAAGGAATGAAACGTTTAGCCGTTTCCAAAGTCGGCGCAGTAATTGAAGAATTAGGCTTCAAATATTTCGGTCCCATTGACGGTCATAATTTACAAGAATTAATTGCTACCTTTAAACAGGCGCATAAAGTCCCAGGTCCGGTATTAGTTCACGTCGCGACGGTGAAAGGAAAAGGATACGCGATCGCCGAAAAAGACCAAGTTGGCTATCACGCGCAAAAACCCTTTAACCTCGCCACCGGAAAAGCCCATCCCTCCAACAAACCCACTCCTCCCGGCTACTCGAAAGTATTTGCTCATACTCTCACCAAACTCGCCGAAAATAACCCGAAAATTATCGGCATTACCGCAGCAATGGCAACCGGAACAGGTTTAGACAAACTACAGGCGAAACTACCCAAACAATACATCGATGTCGGCATCGCCGAACAACACGCCGTCACCCTCGCTGCTGGTTTAGCTTGCGAAGGAATGCGCCCCGTAGCCGCAATTTACTCCACCTTCCTCCAACGCGGTTACGACCAAATTATCCACGATGTTTGCATTCAAAAACTACCCGTCTTTTTCTGTCTCGATCGCGCCGGAATCGTGGGCGCTGACGGACCCACCCACCAAGGAATGTACGATATCGCCTACTTACGCTGCATTCCCAACATGGTAATTATGGCACCCAGAGACGAAGCCGAATTGCAACGAATGCTCGTCACCGGAATTGAATATACGGATAGCGCGATCGCCATGCGTTATCCTCGTGGTAACGGCGTTGGCGTACCCCTAATGGAAGAAGGTTGGGAACCCATCGAAATTGGTAAAGGCGAAATCCTCCGCAACGGCGACGACATCTTACTCCTCGGTTACGGTGCAATGGTACATCCCACCATGCAAGTCGCCGAAATCCTTAGCGAACACGGGATTGAAGCCACTGTAATTAATGCCCGTTTCGTCAAGCCCCTCGACATCGAACTAATTGCACCCTTAGCACAAAGCATCGGGAAAGTTGCTACCTTTGAAGAAGGCTGCTTAATCGGTGGCTTTGGTTCCGCCGTCGTCGAAGGATTACAAGATCGTAACGTTTTGGTTCCCGTCAAGCGTTTTGGTATCCCAGATCAATTAGTAGATCACGCCAAACCCGACGAATCCAAAGCCGACTTAGGTTTGTTACCCTCACAAATGGCTCAACAAGTGTTACAAACTTTCTTCCAAAAACAGCCAGCTACAATTAGTTAAAAGACGTTATATTTTCCCTCATGCTGACACCATTCAAGGTGTAGCTACACTAACCCAGCCCGCCCGCGCGGGCTAATTTATTAAGCGATCGCCCCTTCCCCAATTTACAAACGCTATATTAGGATCAACCTGAAAAAAACAAGCACCTAGTTTCAGCCTTGAGGAATAATTTTCGCTCAAATCTAGGTAAACAAAGGAGGCAAGAATTTGAAAATTGCAGGCTACCAGGCGATCGCCTCAATTTATGAAAGTGCGAATTCCTTAGTTTATCGTGCTATCCGCGACCAAACACAACAACCCGTTATCCTCAAAGTTCTCAAACAAGATTATCCTACCCCCCAAGAATTAACTCGCTATCAGCAAGAATATCAAATCACCACTCAACTCAACCTCGATGGCGTAATTAAAACTTACGGTCTAGAAACTTATCGCCGCACCTTAGTAATTATTCTCGAAGACTTCGGAGCCAAATCTTTAAAACAATTACTCGACTTAGAATTCTCCGAAAACTTATCTTTAAATCAATTTCTCGATCTCGCTATTCAAATAACTCAAATCCTCGGTCAAATTCACACCCACAATGTAATTCACAAAGACATCAACCCCAGCAACATCGTCTTAAATCCCCAAACTGGACAACTAAAAATCATTGATTTCGGGATCGCCACTCAACTAACTCGCGAAAACCCCACCCCACAAAACCCTAGCATCCTCGAAGGAACCCTAGCTTATATCTCCCCAGAACAAACCGGACGAATGAACCGTGTTGTAGACTATCGTAGCGACTTTTATTCATTAGGAATTACCTTCTACGAACTTCTCACAAAAAAATTACCTTTCCAGACTCAAGATTCCTTAGAACTAATTCATTCTCATCTTGCTAAAATTCCCCCCTCACCCCAGGAAATAAACCCAGAAATTCCTCCCGCAATTTCCGCAATCGTCATGAAATTAATGGCAAAAACTGCCGCAGAAAGATATCAAAGTGCTTGGGGAATTGTCGCCGACTTACAACAATGTAGCCAACAATTAAAAACCACCGGAAAAATCACCGAATTTCCTTTAGCCACTCACGATTTTACCGCTCGATTTCAAATTCCTCAAAAACTATACGGTAGAGAAAAAGAACTTGCCACCTTACTAGCTACATTTGAGCGAATTACCGAAACTTCTCTCCTCAAAAAAACACCCGATAATCCCCCCCAAAAAAAACTCGAAATTCTCTTAGTCGCAGGCTACTCAGGAATTGGTAAATCCTCCCTCGTAGCTGAAATTTATAAACCAGTCACCGCAAAACGAGGCTACTTCATTGAAGGGAAATTTGACCAACTTCAGCGCAACATTCCCTACTCCGCAATCGTAGCAGCTTTCCAAGGTTTAATTCGCCAACTATTAACCGAAAGCGAAATTCAACTAACTAAATGGCGCAAAAAATTGTTAGCCGCTTTAGGACAAAATGGTCGAGTAATTACTGAAGTAATTCGCGAAGTAGAATTAATCATTGGTGAGCAACCACCTGTCCCCCAATTGGGAGCAATGGAATCCCAAAATCGCTTTAACCTAATCTTCCAAAACTTCATTCGAGTATTTTGTTCTCCTCAGCATCCTTTAGTAATTTTTCTCGATGATTTACAATGGGCAGATTCAGCAACCTTAAGATTACTTGAATTAATTATTCTTGACGATCAAACTCAATATTTATTCTTTTTAGGAGCCTACCGAGATCACGAAGTTAGTCCGAGTCATCCGTTAATGATGACTTTAGCATCAATTGAAAAACAAAAAACAATAATTAATCAAATTAACTTAACACCTTTAGCCAAAGAAGATATTAGTCAATTAACTGCTGATACTTTACGTCAAGAGCTTCCCCAAGTCGAACCTTTAGCCAAGCTGATTCTGAAAAAAACCGCAGGTAATCCTTTTTTTGTTAATCAATTTCTGAATACTCTTCACGTCGAAAAATTAATAAATTTCGACTCTAAAAATTATCAGTGGCAATGGGATCTTGCTGAAATTCAAGCAAGAGAAATTACTGATAATGTAATCGAATTAATGATTAGGAGAATTAAAAAATTACCAGAATCAACCCAAAAAATCTTAGGTTTAGCAGCTTGTATTGGAGGATTTTTCAGTCTAAATACTTTAGCGATTGTTAGCGAAAAATCTCAGAATAATGTTTTCTCAGACTTGATTCCCGCCCTTCAATCTGGATTAATTTTGCCTCAATCAGAGTTAGATAAAGAATTATTAATTCAGGATTATAAATTCCTCCACGATCGGCTTCAACAAGCAGCTTACACTTTAATTAACAAAGCAGAAAAACAAGCTATTCACCTACAAATTGGTCGTTTGTTATGGAAAAATACTAATCCCAAATCTTTATCCGATCAACTATTTAAAATTGTCGATCAACTTAATTTAGGTATTGAATTAATTAACGCGATTCCCGAACGTCACGAAATTGCCAAACTGAATTTACTTGCAGGGAAAAAAGCGAAAGCAGCAACCGCTTATCAAGCAGCAGTTACTTATTTCGCGCAAGGAAGAAAACTTCTGAGTACAGATAACTGGAAAAATGAATATGAATTAAGTTTTAATCTTTATTTAGAAGCCGCCGAAGCCACTTATTTATTCAGAGATTTTACTCAAATGGAGCAATTAATGGAAGTATTGCTTCAGGAAACTAAAACTCTGGTAGAAAAAGTGAAAGTCTATGAAGTAAAAATGCAAGCTTTAAAAACTCAAAACAAGTTACAAAAAGTCTTAGATTTAGGTTTAGAAATTCTCAAATTATTAGGAGTAAACTTACCTGAAAAACCTAACCAAACTGTGATTCAAGCTAGTTTAGCCCAAACACAATTAGCTTTAGCAGAAAGGAGAATCGAAGACTTAATTAATTTACCATTAATGACCGATCCGGGCAAATTAGCAGCTACTCGAATTCTCTTAAATCTTTGTCCCGTTGTTTACATGATGAGGTCGGAACTCTTACCTTTAATTTCCATTCAACAAGTAAACTTAGCCCTTAAATATGGTAATGCTGCTGCTCATACTCATGCTTATGCTAACTATAGCTTAATTCTTTGTGCAATTGTCGGAGATTTTGAATCTGGTTATCAATTTAGTGAACTTGCTTTAAATTTATTAAATAAGTTGAATGCTCAACCACTGAAAGCAATGACTATATTTGTCACTAATTATTTTGTTAAGCATTTAAAAATTTCCATTCAGGAAACTTTAAAATCTATTTTAGAAGCTTATACTATTGGGCTTGAAACAGGAGATTTAGAACACGCTGGTTATTCAGTTTGTAGATATTCTTACCTTAGCTATTTTGCGGCAACTATTCCCCTGACAGAACTAGAAAAACAGATGCGTAGTTACCGGGAATTTTTAGCTCAAATCAAGCAACAAAATTCTTTGGAATTACACGAACTCCATTATCAAGTAGTCTTAAATTTGTTGAATTCAGTTGACGAGCCTTGGTGTTTAAGAGGAGAATTATTCGATGAAGAAAAAATGCTAGAAACTTATCGAAAGAATAATCATTTGATCGTTATTTGTCATTTTTATTTACATAAACTGATTCTTTGTTATTTGTTTAATCAAGAACGAGAAGCTTATCAAAACGCTGTTTTAGCTGAAGAATATATTCAGGCAGAGTTAAGTTCGTTTTTGGTTCCTCTGTTTTATTATTATGATTCTCTTTCTCGGCTAGCAATTTGCGATCGTCAAACTAAGCTGGAACGAGAAAAACTCTTAGCTAGAGTGCAAGTTAATCAGCAAAAAATGGAAAAATGGGCGCATTCTGCTCCGATGAATTATTTACACAAGTTTGATTTAGTTGCAGCAGAATGTTATCGGGTGCAGGGGTGTCATCTGGAAGCAATGGAATTTTACGATCGCGCGATCGGGGGAGCAAAGAAGAATCAAGATCTTCTTGAAGAAGCTCTTGCTAACGAACTTGCTGCTAAGTTTTATTTAAATTTGGGTAGAGAGATAATCGCCCAAACTTATTTAACTGAAGCACATTATGCTTATAATCGTTGGGGAGCGATGGCGAAAGTCAGAGATTTAGAAGCAAAATATCCCCAATTGCTGGCTAATTCTTTATCTCGCCAAAGAGAAATAAATCAACTGCAAGAAACTAGCGCTCATAATGTTAATGTTACTCAGTCGGGAGAAAATTTTGATTTAGCCGCAGTAATGAAAGCGTCTCAAACTATTGGGAGTGAGATTTTACTTGATAAATTATTGAGTAAATTAATGAATATTCTCCTTCAGAATGCTGGTGCAGAAATCGGTTTGTTGTTATTGTCAAAATCGGGGGAATGGTTGATTGAAGCTTCTCTCCAAGTTTCGCCCGAACAAATTACAGTTTTAAAGTCAATTTCTCTAAAAAATCGCTTACCTCGCTCAGTAATCAATTATGTGACCCGAACTCAAGAAACTGTAGTTGAACATGATGCTTTCCACGAAGGTAAATTTAGTCACGATCCTTATATTAAAAAGTATCAAACTAAATCAATTTTATGTGCGCCGCTCTTGAATCAAGGACAACTTAGTGGGATGATTTATCTAGAAAATAATTTAACGACTGGTGCTTTTACTCCTGCTCGGATAGAAATTATTCAACTATTATCTGGTCAAGCAGCGATCGCGATCACTAATGCTCGACTTTATGCAGAGTTACAAGAAAACGAACGACGGTTGACTCAGTATTTGGAAGCTATCCCGATTGGAATCTCCGTTTACGATCGCCACGGACAAGTGAATTACGCAAATCAAACTGTCAAGCAGTTATTGGGTATGGAAGCGCTACCGAAGCCGACAATCGAGCAGTTTTCCTCAATTTATCAAATCTATCGCGCTGGTACTGAGGAATTATATCCTGCCGCAGAACTAGCGATCGCGCGATCGCTTCAAGGTGAAAGTGTCAAAAGCGACGATCTCGAACTTCACCAAGGAGAAGAAATTACTTCGGTGGAAGTTTCCGCGACACCAATCTTTAACGAAACAGGTGAGATCGAGTACGCGATCGCTGCTTTCCAAGATATTAGCGATCGCAAGCGAATCGAACAATTAAAAGATGAGTTTCTCGCTAATACTTCTCACGAGTTGCGTACTCCTTTACAAGGAATTATTGGACTTGCTGAATCTTTAATTGAAGGTGCAACTGGTTCCCTACCTCCAGAAACAATTTCTAATCTGGCGATCATTGTTTCTAGTGGACGACGTTTATCGAGTTTGATTAATGATATCCTCGACTTTTCTAAACTCAAACATGGTAGTCTAGAACTCGCTCTCAAACCCGTAGGAATCCGCGAAATTACCGAAATTGTTTTAACTTTAAGCAAACCCTTAGTTGGACAAAAATCTCTCCAATTAATTAACGATCTCGAACCAAATCTGCCTCTAGTCAATGCCGATGAAAATCGTCTCCAACAAATCATCTATAATTTGCTTGGGAATGCGATTAAATTTACCGATTCAGGTACAGTGTCAGTCTTCGCTACTCGCCAAGAAAATTATCTGAAAATTACTGTTGCTGATACGGGAATCGGTATTTCTCCTCAACAATTAAAGAAAATTTTTGCTTCATTTGCTCAAGGAGATGGTTCTACTACTAGAGTTTATGGAGGAACTGGTTTAGGTTTAGCCGTAACTAAACAATTAGTTGAACTACATGGTGGAAAAATTGCAGTAGAGTCTACTGTTGGTGTTGGTTCTTGCTTTAGTTTTACTCTTCCTTTAGCTCTTAGTTCTCAAGCTACTTCTACGGCGTTGCTGTTAACAGAAAAAGTGCAAAAGTTTCAGCAAATAGAGTCAGAGTTAACGCTGACTAATAATCGAGCTAATACCGAAGTTAAATTAGCTGCATTCTCAGGGAATAAACTAACAATTTTAATTGTTAATGATGAGCCAGTAAACTTACAAGTTTTAAGTAATTATTTATCTGGGGAAAACTACGATCTCGTTTTAGTCACTAATGGTATCGAAGCTCTCGACGCGATCGCCGCAGGACTCAAACCCGATCTAATCTTACTTGATGTGATGATGCCTCGTCTAACAGGTTACGAAGTTTGTCGAACAATCCGTCAACAATATTCTCTCGACGAACTACCCATTTTATTGTTATCTGCGAAAGATTTAGTTACTGATTTTCTCACAGGTCTTAATTGTGGCGCTAATGATTATTTAATTAAACCAATTAGCAAAAAAGAACTATTAGCAAGAATTCAACTCCACATCAAATTAACTAACTTAGAAGCTGTCCGCAAAGCCGAAGCTAAAGAACGAGAAAAAGCTGCTCAACTGCAAAAAACTTTAGCTGAATTACAACGCACTCAAGCTCGACTAATTCAAACTGAAAAAATGTCTAGTTTAGGGCAAATGGTTGCAGGGATAGCTCACGAAATTAATAATCCTTTGACTTTTATTTATGGTAATATCGCTCATACCAGAGATTATGCCCAAGATTTATTAAATTTATTAGCTTTATATCAAAAATATTATCCCGAACCAGGAGAAAATATTCAAGCAGAAATTCAAGATATAGAACTTGAATTTGTCCAAGAAGATTTGCCGAAAACGATCGCTTCGATGCAAACTGGAGTCGATCGCATTAATGAAATTGTTATCTCACTCAAGAATTTCTCCCGACTAGACCAAGCAGCACGGAAAATTGCTGATATTCATGAAGGTATAGATAGTACCTTAGTGTTGTTACAAAATAAATTAAAGTCGAGCGGAAATTCCTCTCAAATTACTGTGATTAAAAACTACAATGATTTGCCGAAAATAGCTTGTTATCCAGGTCAAATTAACCAAGTTTTTATGAATATTATCACTAACAGTATTGATGCTCTCCAAGAAGCTCACTGTAACGAGCCAACTATTACTATTAATACCCAAATTACGGTAAAGAATCTTATTGAAATTCGGATTGCTGACAATGGTTTAGGAATGACCGAATCAGTACGAGAAAAAATTTTCGACCCTTTCTTTACAACTAAACCAGTAGGTAGCGGAACTGGTTTAGGTTTGAGTGTTAGCTATTCGATTATTGTCGAACGTCACGGTGGAGAATTGACTTGTGCTTCTGTACCCGGAGAAGGAACCGAATTTGCGATCGCGCTTCCTCTAAAAATTAATTAAATCATCTTTACAAGAGGCAGAGCCTACAAATGAGAAAAAAGAGACGCATAAAACACCACGTCTCTACACTCCAAAATTGCTTTTTCTTGCTGAAAACTAATGAGTTTAACTAGCGCATTAAATTTACAGACACATTCGGAGTGACTCCCAATTTTACATCAACAGTTACCCCTGTCAGAACTGATAATTTCAATCGCTCTTGTAAATCTTTAGCGAGTAGCAAAGCATTAAAGATAACTCCTAATAATTTATTAGCTTTATTCGCGGAAGTTATCTCTTTAACTGTTTCTTCATTAATGCGATCGAGAGAACCAACTAAAGTAGTTCTAATTTCTGGAATTACACCCATTTCCAGTTTAAAACTACCGACACTTAAACCCAAATCCTCAGCAATTGGTAACACCTTTTGATATTCTTCTAAAATTGCATTCAGTTGTTCTTGCGCCATCTCTGACATTTCACCAGCTTGTTCCTGCAATTTGCCCGAAACTTCCTGCACTTGGTCAGTTATTTTCTTGAATACCATATTTCCACCTAATTGTTTTACTTGTTACCATGCTCTGCGTGGTAACACCTTCTAGAGGCTCCGCCTCCAATTATATTTTAGCATTTCTCGGCAGAGCCTAGAAACGAGAAAAGCTTCCAATTCTTGTTATTATGCTCCGCGTGGTAACACTTTCTAGAGGCTCCGCCTCCAATCATATTTTAGCATTTCTAGACAGAGCCTAGAAACGAGAAAAGCTTCCAATTCTTGTTATTATGCTCCGCGTGGTA
>JAWQFW010000054.1:0-2095 GCA_035968095.1 Oscillatoria sp. PMC 1068.18 | reverse complement strand
ACACTTTCTAGAGGCTCCGCCTCCAATCATATTTTAGCATTTCTAGACAGAGCCGAGACACGAAAAATTAATTTAGCATCGGCTCATTTTCTTGAATTTTTTATTAACAGAGAATTGACTCTCTTCGTATCATAATTAACTAACTTAGCTCAAAGAAATATTGCTAATTGCCTCATTATCTAAACGACATAACCTCGTATTCGGCTTTACTTTTGCACCCAATCTTTGATAAAACTTAATTCCCGCTTCATTGAAAAGCGAAACTGTCCAATCAATTCTTTCACAGCCATTTTTCTCAGCTATTTCACATAATTTCAAAATCAGCCCTTGACCAATTTTCTGACTTCGATATTCAGCTTTGACATACAAATCATCAAGCCAAATTCCCGGTTTAGCTAAAAATGTTGAGTAATTAAAGTGATAGGTTGCAAAGCCAACAGCTTGATGGTTAATCTCAGCTAAAAGCACAAAAGCAAGTGGTTTTTCCCCGAATAAATCTGCGGCGAGTTTTGCAGATGTTGCTACTAAACTTTCGGGACAACCATCGAATTTTGCTTTTAAATCGAGTAATTCCATAATTGAAGTAATATCTTGTAATTGTGCATCTCGAAGTAAAACTTTTTGACGATTCATCCTTTTCTTAAAATATTAATAAACTGAGCTAAAAAAACGAGGATGGGCAGCGCCCACCCTGATGTTTCTAGACTTTAAAGTTTTCGCTAATTCGTTTCATGGCTTCTTCCACATTCTCGCGACTATTAAAAGCGGAAATGCGGAAATAACCTTCACCAGCAGCGCCAAAACCGGAACCAGGAGTTCCGACAACATTACAGGTTTGTAATAGTTTGTCGAAGAAATCCCAACTAGATAAACCTGCGGGAGTTTTTAACCAAATGTACGGTGCGTGGATGCCACCATATACATCTATTCCTGCTTCTGAAAGTTGCTCGCGGATGATGGTGGCGTTTTCTAAATAAAAGCCAATTAACTCTTTGATTTGTGCTTTTCCAGCTTCGGAATAAACGGCTTCTGCGCCTCGTTGCACAATGTAAGAAACGCCGTTGAATTTAGTGGATTGACGACGGTTCCAAAGTTGCCAAAGTTCTACATCAGAACCGTCATTAGCTTTAGCTGTTAAGCCTTTGGGGACAACGGTATAAGCGCAGCGAGTTCCGGTGAAACCTGCATTTTTGGAGAAGGAACGAAACTCGATCGCGCAATTTCTGGCTCCTGCAATTTCGTAGATTGAGTGAGGAAGTTCGGGGTTGGTGATATAAGCTTCATAAGCTGCATCGAAGAAGATAATTGAGTTATTTTCTTGAGCATAGTCTACCCATTTTTTCAGTTCGTCTTTGCTAATAACTGCTCCGGTAGGATTGTTAGGAAAGCACAGATAAATTAAATCAACTTTTTGGGTGGGTAGAGAAGCTTGGAAATTATTGTCGGCGATAATTGGGATATAAACTAAGCCTTGATATTCGCCTTTTTCGTTAACTTCGCCTGTATGTCCCGCCATGACGTTTGTGTCTACATAAACAGGATAAACTGGGTCGGTAACGGCAATTTTGTTGTTTTTTCCGAAGATATCGAGAATGTTGCCTGTGTCGCATTTTGCGCCGTCGGAAACGAAGATTTCGCTAGCATCAATTTCGCAGCCTCTTGTTTGGAAATCGGCGGCGGCAATTTTCTCTCGTAACCAAGCATACCCTTGTTCGGGACCGTAGCCTTTGAAGGTGTCATGAGATCCCATATCTTCCACTGCTTTAATCATTGCTGTGCGGCAAGCTTCTGGCAAGGGTTCGGTTACGTCGCCGATGCCGAGTTTAATGATTTTAGCATCCGGATTGGCTTGGGCAAAGGCATTTACCCGTCGGGCAATTTCCGGAAATAGATATCCGGCTTTGAGTTTGAGGTAGTTGTCGTTGATCGTTGCCATGAGATAATTAATACATACGCCGTAAACCAGCTTATCTTTAAAGGGGATTGGGGACTAGGGATTGGGGATTGGGAGGAATTGGGAGACTTGGAGGAATTGGAGGAATTGGGAGACAAGGAAGAGTCAATGGTTGGTAAGATGTCTGTTGGTAATTTCCAA
>JAWQFW010000053.1:0-23582 GCA_035968095.1 Oscillatoria sp. PMC 1068.18 | reverse complement strand
TAGACGAAATTATGTCTAAATCTGGAACAGACGCAATTTATAGTTTAGCTAGGTGGTTAGAAGCTTTGGGTTTAAAATTAACTGTTGTTCCCGATCAAAAAGAGTCAAATAATCAAACCCAAGTGGAATTAGAAACAACCACCAAAGTTAACCAAAGTTAGAAAATAGAGACGTTACAAACAACGTCCCTATCAATAATTAAGGTGCTTGGAAAGTAACTAATTTTTCTTCAGTCAAACGCGATCGGAAAATACCATCATCAGCCAAAAGCAAAATCATCTGTAAACGAGAGTCAGGTTGCAGATGTAAATCCGCCCAAGGTACAGCTATTTCCAAACAACGATCGACCGCAAAATTTGCTTGAGTAAAACAAGAATTCCATTGACAATGTTCTGCCGCTTCTTCCAACCAAATTTTACCAGTCAGGAAATTAATTCCTAGATGATGGCGAAACAAATAGT
Source organism: Oscillatoria sp. PMC 1068.18 (assembly GCA_035968095.1). Taxonomy (GTDB): domain Bacteria; phylum Cyanobacteriota; class Cyanobacteriia; order Cyanobacteriales; family SIO1D9; genus IIICB1. Next base: position 23,121 of record JAWQFW010000053.1, on the reverse strand, counting down.
TAAGCGGTTCGCGATCGGGTAACTCTGCTAAAGGTGCAGGACTATTGAAACAAATTGCATCAGGATAATACCAAAGTAAATGTAACTCACTGGGTAAATCTTGACCGAATTGTACGCCCGATTTAAAATCCAAACGTAGATAAAAATTTAAGTGATCTAAACCATAGAAAAGTCGCTGAATTTCGCTACTGCGGTGCATTGTCCCCCGCGCCCCGCCAATTTCAAGCATCCCTGCCTTATCCCAATCTTGTTCATCACCTCTACCATCAATAATTGGATGAATAAAACTTTGGGGAACTTCCCTAGCTTTACCTTGATGATTTTCTACAGACTGAGACAACTGGGGCGGAATTGGTTCATTTAAAGCTTGATAAATTGCAGCTAAATGTTCGCGAAATAATTGATCGAACATCGCATCATTGTTGGAAGAATGTCCTTCACCAAACCACCAAAACCAATCAGAACCTTCAGCCGCATCTAAAGCCGACCAAACTTCAGGATTATTTTCCTCAGTCGCTTCAGGGTGTTTAGCTAATACTTGTCGGGCTTGGTAAAGTAAATCCCAAGCGCGATTTTTCACCGGGTCGCCAATCCAAGTTGTAAAACTACCATCAACCCAAGAACCACTGTGTAACTTAGCTGTAGGAATAGTTTCTGTTGGGGGGAATTGGTCAAGAAATTCCGAGACAGTAACTAATTTGAGGTCTTGGCGATCGCTCAATTGTTGATAAAGTGCTTCCAAGAACGGTTTCCCATCCTCTCGATAAAACTCCCAACAATTTTCCCCATCGAGAGCGATCGTCACCAACCAAGGTTGTTCTAAACTCGTATGAGAACCCTCTTGTCGTTCCTGAAGAGTAGACGCTATTTCCTCCAAATGTCCCACCAAATCCCTCGCTGCGTCTAGTGGTTCCATCGCACTATAACTAAAACCAATCAAATCCGACAAGCGATGATCTCGAAACACAATCGACAAATCACCCTGAGAAGTTGACAAACGATAAGGACGATAAAGAACCTCCGGTTCCCGGACATTTCCGCGTTCATCCCGGTGGAAAAAGTGATGTAAACTCCAACCCAAAACCGCCTCATCCGAACAAATCCACTCAAAACCCTGTTCAGCAATATAAGGCAAAATTTCCGGACTCACCGACTGTTCGCTGGGCCACAACCCTCTAGGAACCCGACCAAAGCGTTCTTGATAATTTGACCAAGCTTTGCGTAAATGACGCGGAATATCTTCTTCCCACTGAAAACGCTGCTGCGGTAAATTCATTTGCGGTACAGCCACCCGTCCCGAATTCGTATCCGCCAATAAAGGTAAAATCGGGTGTGTGTAAGGAGTCGTCGTCACCTCCAACTGACCCGCATCTTGCATTTTCCGGTGTTGAGGAATAATCCGACTAATAATTTGTTTTTGCTTCGAGAAAATACGCTGTCTATCAGCCAGAGTAAAATCTTTTCCTTGCTTTAACCAAGTCGCAATTTCTGGGTCATCCCAAAACAAAGGATCGATCCAAGCTAAATTATGCCATGCCAGCAAATCGCTGTAATCTTGGTTCGTCCAATTCGCCAAACACCAATCTTCACCTTTTTCCAAACGCTGTTGGTATAACTGGCTGTAGCGTGGATGAGGATCGATTAAAGTATGATGGTTAGCATCGAAAAAGTGCCGAATAATAAATTCTCGCTCCGGCTTAACAAGTTGTTCGGTAGGAGCCAAAGTAACTGCTAGATAAGGGTCCATTGCTTTACCCGCAGCATAATCTTCTAACTGCAAAATTAGCGAAGGAACCAAATTGACCGTTTGATGCAATTTCGGATACTTTTCCAGTAATAACACTAAATCTAAGTAATCCTTCGTCCCATGTAACCGTACCCAAGGTAAGCGATACTGTTCCATCGAAGACGATCCTGCTGCTGTGCGAGACTTATAAAGTGGTTGATGCTGATGCCAGATAAAGGCAATGTAGAGAGGATAAGGCATAATACTTTTTCCGAACCATAAACAATAAATTAAGAGCAGACCCCAAGCCAAGTCAAAACTACATGACTTATCTTGAAGACTGCCCTTAACTTAAAAGCGACCAAAAAACTTTTGTGTGTTTGAGTTTACACTACTTGCTCAACTTCAGCAATTTCGGGGATAAATTCCCGCAGACGGCGCTCAATACCCATTCTTAGCGTCATTGCGGAACTAGGGCAAGATCCACAAGCACCTTGTAAACGCAATTTTACTACTGGTCCTTCGATTTCGACTAACTCGACATTCCCGCCGTCAGCCATTAAGTAAGGACGCATCTCATCCAAAACTTGCTCAACGTTATCGGAAGTAAGAGGTAATGTTGTATCCATAGTTTCCCTAACTCTAATGTATTTTTAGTTGTTTCTAGTTAAATCCTAACTCCCAGCCCAGAAACTAAGCTACTGAAGCTGTTTCTAACAGTTTCAGATTGGAGAAGTTAAACTCAGTGGTAATGGTTTCTCCATCTTTACCAATTGCATGAATTACTTGACAACTGGGTAAATAATAGTCGCCTACTTGGTCATAAGTTTCTTCAAAGTCGCGTTTTCCTTTGAGTTCGTTGGTTTTGGCATCGCGGAAAACGGCATTATAAGCAGTGGAAACGTAACCACTACCAGTATCGAGGCTTTCTTTGGTATTAATTGTAAATGCCATTGGTCCCATGACACGGCTGACTTGGGTAATTTCTTGACCGCGTACTTTGTAGTTGGAACCCATTGCGTCACCGGAAACGAGGATTTCAACTGCACCTGTGGAGTCTTTTTCCCCTAGTGTAAACTGATTTTTGCCATGAGCAGCCGCAAAGGAACTGCGTTTGCGGTGAGTGATGACATCCCGCATTTGGTTATAAACGCTTTCGTGGACTTTTTCGTCTTCGATACCAGAGATTTCCACGCTGAGGTCTGGGTTAACTTTAACTTGACCTTGGTAAGTTTCCTCACCTTGTTTGATTTCTAGGTTAGCTGTGTAACCGGGAAAATTTTCGTCCCAGGTGTAGCGATTTTCGTAGGCTGACTGAAAAATTTCGCGAGCGTTGTTGGTTTCACTCATAAAAGCTATCGTTAAATTATCTCACTTTTTCTAGTGTAAGGGGAATTATGGTCAGAGGAGATCGGGTATCCGGCTAATTCTGATTTTGCCAAAATTAGTTCCGAGGGGATTTCTGGCTGGGTAAGGCTTTTTTGACGACGCTGGAATTCGGCAACTGATCCCTGATCATGAGAAAATGTGGGAGGCGATCGCTAACTGTTTACTTCCCGATCTTAATCAGATCCTCTAATATCGACTTCAGTAACTAGATAAATCAGACTAACGGCTGAATTAGGTAAAGAACAAACTTAGCTACAGTTCGAGAAAAAATTCTTACTCACTTTAAGGTCAAATCATTACCCTCGCAACACAATTATCAATGCTCAAAGTGAGCTTTACCACAAAAGCAATTCCTGAGATATATTCTGACATTGCTACCTTTAAAGATTTTGTTGCACTTAACTTTCGTCCTCAGCCAAAGTAATCAAAGCATCATCCTGAGACAGAAATAAACGTCTTTCTAACTTCGGTAATAAATTAATTCCGTAATTTTTTTCTCTAATCCCGATTTCCGAATTGACTCTCACACCCAAACAAATTTCGTTGCGTGATTGAGCCGCAAGAATACAATCAGCAAAAGTTACTTGTCTAACTACATCTTCGGGAAAATAAAGCGAAATTGGTTTAATATAAAGTTCGCTTCCATCTGCGGAAAACAAATCGAGATAGATAGACATCACATCAGGTTCTTGAGAAACTTGAGCTAAAATTTTAGAAACAAACTGATTCGACAACAGAAAATCTTTGACACCCGCTTTCACAACTAAATCAGTATCTTCAGTATTAATAATTTCTGCAATTAAATCTGTAGTTACTTCATTTCCAGTTGTCTCAGTATATTCTCGAAATATTTGCCGCAACTCTAACAAAATAGTCAAAGTGATCGCATCTATTTCCTCAGCCCTTTTTCCAGTTCCTGATAAAATAGCAATACTATCAAACTTATAAGGGTTAAGTTTTCTTAATTCTTCAGTTGAATCAATATTAACTTGTTTTACCTGTAAATTAACATCAGGATAAGCTTTAGCAATTCGGTCGAACTTTTCTTTAATTGCTTCAGTCAAATCTCTGACTACGAGATTAACTTGAGAACCTGAAGTTACATATTTTGCATATTCTGCTAAAGCAATTGCCGCTTTATTATTCCAACCAATTAAAAGATACCTTTCTGATGCTCTTTCTGCTACTTTAAGCTCATCTTGATAGCCAATCTTTCTAGGTTTTACTGTTGGTTCTGAATAAAACTCAATTGCTGAATCGTCTTCGGCTAAAACAATTGCTTGATCATCTTTTTCAAGTAGATAATCTTTATCTGGGTTGAGAGTTAGCTTACCGTTTTTATGTCGCACTCCCAAGGGAATAGTTCCTGGTAAATGAAATGATAATTTACCAAAAACAATATTTTTCCAACCGAAGGTAGGACGATAAAAATAAAACTCATTTCCTGCAAAACCCACTAAGTTTAAGTAAACTGTTGCTAACCCAACGTTGCGTGAAGTTTGTACTAAAATCCGAGCTAAAATATCAGCTTCATTGAGTGTTGTTACTACTCCAGGAGCAATATTTTCAGCTAAACGGCGATATTGTTCTGAATGAATTTCGACGACAATTGATGGTAAATCTGTTTCTTCGTTTGCGGCTACAACTGCTAAGATTGCTTTAACTACTCGAGAATCTGATAAGGCTTTGAAGTCTTCTGAGTCTGAACCTTTAGCTTCGTTTAAAATAATTACTGATTTTGCAACAGTGACTCCGACATTTTTGAGACTTTTTATATTAGCAACTGAGCCGTTACGAGTAACTAATCTAGTTGTTTTGAAGTCGCTGATAGCGTTCCTAAAAAAGTCATCCATTACTTCTTTATCTTCTTCAGCAAGAATGACAACTACTGCATCTTCTTCGGATTCATTGGCAACTATTAATTCTTCAAGAATATCGCTGATTCTGTCAGTAAATCCTAAAATTAAAGTATGATTTTTTTCGACAACAATACTTTTCCCTTTACGCAACATTAATAGTTGTTCTTCAAAGGTTTGGGTAACAAAAGCTACTAAGCTTGAGAAAAATACTAAGCCAATAAAAATTGCGAATACACCAACAGTTTTAGCCGCAAAGTTAGCGTCATCTCCTACGTCTCTTAAGCCGATAAGTTGCACAAATACTTCCCAGAGGATATCTGGTGAACCTTCGTTAGGAAATATTTGTTCAACGGTGAAGCGCACCAATGTCATAAAGACAAATGCTGCAAAAAATGCTGATAATAAAGCTAGGAAAACAGCAAATCCCCCTTGGGACATAAAGTTGTCAAATTGATAGCGGAGGCGTTTTTTCCAGGATAAGTTATCTTGAGAATCCATAAGTGAGTAAAACTTTCAAAAGATAATTTTAGTTTCGCTCTTTATATTTTATCGCGAAATAAGTAGTTATCAACAGTTTTTTTATATTTTTACATAACCTAAGTTAGGTTGAGCTAGCTTTTTTAGAAGTAAATTATTTGTTGACTTTTCCAAATTTTAGACGTGTTTTGTTAGTTTTTATTGGTAAGCAAAAAAAGTTGACGATCGCGCGATAATTACTGGAGTTCTTCTCCTGCCAAAAAGTAAGATATTTTTCTAGCAAGTTAGTGAGACTTATTGAGAAAAGAGCAGGGTAAATTTGAAAAAAAGTATCTTGATCGGCTTATTTCCCGAACTTTTGTTTCACTCGATTAACTAAAATATCTACCTCTGGTAATCTTAATTGAGTAACAAACAGAATAAAAATACCTAGCCCAACAATCATGCCAATACTTAGTTGAGACAATTGTAAGAAAAACGTATCTGCGCCAAAAGTAGAAGCAAAACTCCAACTAGCACTAAAACTAGCTAAACCAGCAACTAAACTGCCGCCACTTAAAGCTAGTAAAATTAAACCCCATTCTAGTAAAGGTAAACCATTTAAACGACGGTGTAAAATTGCTAACATAACTATAATGGAAGTAATATTTACCCCAATCGTTGCTAGCACTAAACCAGATGTAGCAAAAGCTTGAACTAAAAAATAATCTAAAACTGCATTTAGCAAAATATTTGCTAGACTAATTTGAAAAGGAGTTTTGCCGTCTCCTAAAGCATAAAAAACTCGGACTAAAACATCTCTCGCTAAGTAAAAGAACATCCCTAAACCGTAAACAATTAAGACGGGTGCAACGATCGCTGATGCTTCTTTACCGAAGGCAAATCTTTCGTAAATTACTCGCACAATCGGAAATCCAAGAGAAACAAATAAAGCAGTTAAAGGTAACATTGTCAAGGCAGTTAGTAATAAACCTTGACGAATCCGGATTTTGAGTTCGTGCCAATTTTCAGGGGCGGCAAGTCGAGAAAAAATCGGCAGCATCGGCACTAAAATCATGTTAGAAATAATGCCTAGGGGTGTGAGAACGATAAAGTTGGCATAGCGTAACGCTGCCGCCGCATTTTCGATGTAGGAAGCGAAAAATAAGTCTGTATAAACGTTGATGTGAAGCATTCCAGAAGAAAAAGTGGCGGGAATCATCACTTTCATCACTTCCTTAACTCCAGAATTATTGAAGTCAAAGCGTAAGCTGATACCTCCTAAACCCGATCGCCATTGAGCAATTAATTGAGCAAACCATTGCCAAACTGCACCAGCTAAGGTTGCCCCAGCGAGGAGAATTGCGCCGAATTTGAGATACTGAGGATCGTTAACATCGACACCGAGGAAAAAGATTAACCAACCAATCCCCAGCAAAATCGCCAAACTGGAGAATACAGGGCTAAGACTGGGTAGCCAGTATTGATCTGAGGCGTTGAGAGTGCCGAAACCAATGCCAATTAATCCGGCTAAGATGGCTAAAGGAGCCATAAGTTGTAGTTGGAGGATCGCCAGAGATCGAACTTCTAACCCTTCAGCAGTGGCGCTTAAACCGGGGGCGACAAGATCGATACAAGTTGGGGCAAAGATGTAAAGGGCGATCGCGACTAATAATAAAGCTCCACCGACTATTGTCGTTACTGTCTCGACAATTGGGATAGTTTCTGCTTTGTTGCGTCGGGCTAAGACGCTGACTAAGGCGCTATGAAAAGGACCGTTAATACCGCCGAGTAAGACTAGCAAGAAGCCAGGAATCACGTAAGCGAAAGCATAAGCATTCACCACCGGACCGACACCAAAAGCCGCCGCGATCGCTTGTTCGCGAAATAAGCCAAATATTTTACTAATTAAGGTAGCGGCTGCCACAATCGAGGCAATACCAGCTAGGGAACGAGTTGATTTCTTGTTTGCAGCCACAAGCAGTTAAAATTAGGATCTCACTAAAGTTCTTTCATACATTACATTTAATCGCGTTCCAGTCAACGATCGCTACTGAAGATTTTTTTTGCTTTGGTTTAGTATTGGCGATCGCTAACTACTTACTGCTGAAAAATACCGCTTGACCCAAGGTAGCGCTAATCTTCAACTTTAATTAACTAAAACTTACCTCAAATAATGACTTCTCAGCTAATTTATCAATATCCACCTTTAATCAGTGGCATTCTGCTCAAACGCTATAAGCGCTTTTTCGCCGATATTGAACTAACTTCCGGAGAAATTATTACTGCTCATTGTCCGAATACTGGTCCAATGACTGATGTCTGTCTTCCTGGGAGTTTAGTAAAAGTTTCAAAAAGTGATAATCCCAAACGTAAATTAGCTTATACTTGGGAAATGATTAAACTCGATCGCACTTGGGTTGGAGTGAATACAAACTTGCCAAATCGAGTTGTTAAATTAGCTTTGGAAAAGCAGTTTTTTCCTGATTTAGCTGGTAGTTACACTCAAATTACTCCGGAAGTTGTTTACGGTAAAAATAAAAAAAGTCGCATAGATTTCTTTCTCAGTGGCGGTCAAAAAAATATTTATTTAGAAGTAAAAAATGTGACTTGGGCGCAAGGAGAAATAGCTTTGTTTCCGGATACAGTAACTACGAGAGGACAAAAACATTTGCAAGAGTTGAGCGAATTAGTACCTGAATTTCGCTCAGTTATGCTTTATTTTATCAATCGTAGCGATTGTATCAGTTTTGCTCCAGGAGAAACTGCCGATCCTGTCTACGGAAAATTACTGCGTGAGGCGATCGCGCGAGGAGTGGAAGTTTTACCTTTACGCTTTGAAGTTACTCCGGAAGCAATTTTCTATTTAGGAAAGGCAGATTTACTACTTCAAGAACCCGATTTTCAAGAAAGTAAATTAAATAACAGCACGAATTAGGTGAAATAAGAGTAAAATAAAGCAAGAGCGTTGCTCAACTGAGATTTTTTTTTCAGAAAAGACAATTAACGTTTTAATTGTTTGCTAGAATGTGTAACGAGTAAAATTAAGAAATTTAGGTGAAAAAGTTGTTTTTTTGACGATGAATATTTTGGGAATATTTTTTTACATCGGGAGTGTTGATGAAAGCAAAAAAACAGGTAATGATTCTTTATTTGCTATTGCTGTTTACAGGGATATCTGGGTGCAAAGCAGTTGTCCCCCAAGCTAGGGAAACCAAAGCACAAATCCAAAATCCTCAAAGAGATTGGCAGAAAATATCTGGTAAAGGAGTGGTTTTAGAATTACCTCAAAATTACTTCGGTGGTAATCCTCAGACAGAAATTGAGGAGATTACTACTAAATTAAAAGCTGTTGCTCCGAGTTATGAAGAAAATATTGCCAAAATTAAACAAAATTCTCAAGCGATTGCGCTTTTAGCTTTTGATAGCAATAGCGCTCCAGAAAGTTTTTTGACAAATGTTAATATTACTACAGATAAATCTGTACCAGACGAGACAATAGAAGACTACTTAGAGCGATTTACTACTCAACTATCTTCGCTGTATCGTATTCAAGACCAAAAATTGATCTCTGTAGAAGATTATCAAGCCGGACGGATTGTGGCGCAAACAGAAGTTGATCAAACTGAGATCAAACAACTTTTCTATACTATTAAAAATGACGATACTTTTTGGATCGTTACTTACGCGACAACAGCAGAGCAATTTGAGCAGCGCTTACCAAGTTTTGAGCAAAGTATGAGAACTTTGAAAATTGGTTCTTGAAGCAAAAGCTGTTTAATTCTCGATTACCCAGAAAGAAAAAGATCATAAGGAAAAAGAGCGATCGTGCAGCTTAAGCAAGTCATCATCGTACACAAAGCCGGAAATTCCCCAGGTAAAGCTTGGGCAGAAAAATGCGCCGCTTCTCTTGAAGCGCGTTCTTGTCACGTATTGATGGGACCGAGTGGTGTGAAGGATAATCCTTATCCAGTATTTCTCGCTTCTAGTCATTCACAAATCGATTTAGCGATCGTTTTAGGTGGTGATGGTAGTGCGTTAGCCGCCGCGAGACATTTAGCCCCGGAGGGAATTCCCATTTTAGCGGTTAACGTCGGCGGACATCTCGGTTTTCTTACCGAACCATTTGAAGAGTTTAAAGACTTTGAGTTAGTTTTAGATCGTTTGGAAGAAGATCGCTATGCAGTGCAACGAAGGATGATGTTGCAAGCGCTTTTGTTATCGGGCGATCGCCTAAATCCAGAAACTGAGAGCGATCGCTTTCTCTGTCTGAATGAGATGTGCATTAAACCTGCTAGCATTGACCGAATGCCGACCTCAATTTTGGAAATGGAGGTTGATGGCGAAGTTGTCGATCAATATCACGGTGATGGGCTATTGGTGGCGACTCCTACGGGTTCTACTTGTTATACCGCTTCGGCTAATGGTTCGATCATGCACCCAGGAATGGAAGCGATCGCCATAACTCCCATTTGTCCTCTCAGTCTTTCTAGTCGCTCTTTGATTTTACCTTCTGGTTCAGTCGTTAACGTTTGGCCTCTCGGAGACTACGAACTGAATACAAAACTTTGGACGGACGGTGTTTTAGCTACCAGTATTTGGCCCGGACAGCGCGTTTGCGTCAGAATGGCTGATTGTCAAGCTAAGTTCATTATTCTGCGCGATAATCACTCTTTTTACCAAACTTTACGGGAAAAACTCCAATGGGCGGGAGCTAGAGTTCGTTACAGTGAAAATTACCGTGCTAATGGAAAATGAGGCGATCGGGGATTTGGGATTGGTGACTGGTGATTGGGGATTGGGAAGACTTGGAAGAGTAGATGGTTGGTAATTTCTAGAGTCCAGGCGAAAAGAGCGATCGCCTTTTTACCAATTTTATCCTTTGAGAAGTGTTTGCTCAGAAAAAATTTGGCGATCGCCTGCCCTATCTAGGGTTTGCTGAATAACCTCTGTAATGTAGTAAGCGCCAAGAGTTACGAGCATCTTTTTTTGAAAAAAGTGCAAAGGTCGTTTTTGGTGTTCTCAGGAATTACTGCTCATGCTCATTAATAACTAAAAAAGCCTGCCACCTCTAAATTAGTGACAGGCTTCTTATTTTGAGTGGCGGGAGGCGGATTTGAACCACCGACCTTCGGGTTATGAGCCCGACGAGCTACCAGACTGCTCTATCCCGCGTCGCCTTTCCTACTATAACAAACAAGTAAGCCAAATGACAACTTCGATCTCAAATTAGTTTCGATCAGAACAAAAATCTTAGAGCATCGAGAGTTCACCCATAACCTCCAAACGCTTATACTTACCGAGATTCATAAACATTTCTTCAAGCTCCTCTGATGCCGAGGGACTAATCCAACCTAATTGCCGAAGTAAATTAATTGCAACCGCGTATTTGGCTCGTTTTGCACCATCAGCCACTTTAATTGCTAAACCCATTCCTTCGCCAACGCGCCCAATACATTGAATTCCTTCTGCACCTGACTTACTCACCAACTCACCTTCAGTCAAACGCATTAGCTCGGTATCAAAAGCGCCATCTCCAGCAACCATCTTCGGATGATAAGTCATCGCCCGAACAATCCGTTCGAGATCCAAACTATTTCCCGAAGCTAATTGAGCATATAGCCCTGCCATTTGTCCTAGTTCCAGAAAATAAGTTGGTGCGCCACAATCGTCGTGGGCGCTAATAAACTCTTCTCCGGGCATCCCCAGCAATTCGGCGATTTTGCTTAAAATCAACTTTTGCACCGGGTGATCGCGCTTTAAGTAGCCTTCGAGCGACCATTGACGTTGTTTGCATACAGCTAACATTCCGGCGTGTTTTCCCGAACAATTATGTTGAAGGGAACTTTGAGCATTAGCTGGAGTTGGACATTGAAGGGCGCTAGGATCGAGGTCACAACGCCAAAGAATATTAAATACCTGTCGAGATTGTTCTACCTTACCTTGGTGAGAACTACAAATAATCGCAAGGTCTTTGTCAGTAAGATTGTAACGTTCCGGGACTCCAGAAGTAACCACTGCCAAAGCTTGAAACGGTTTCAGTGCCGAGCGGACAAAAGAAGCTGTTTCTGTACTACCTGCCACTGATAATACCCGCCCCCGGTCGTCACCAACGGCGGCAGTGACACGATGGGTGGATTCAACAATTCCTTCCCGTAATAAATGAACTTCTAGTTCTGGTGCTTGAGTTCTTTTTCCCCTAGTCATGCGTTCATTTTCAAAATTTTTGATCGATTGGATAAATTTAAACTCTTCGTGACAATTCTTGACCTACTTACAGTAACCAAAGCAGACTACCACTAAATACAAGTAGAGTAAAAATAGCGAAAGTTTGTTGTAGGCGATGTAAGACTGGCTTAACTTGGTAAGAAACAATTAAGCGATCGCGTTCTAAGACTTCGGTCGGTTTTTGCCAGCTTTGACCATCGTACCAGCCTGACTCTTCATAAAAGACCGTTTCTGCGTGAAGACGGGATCGCACGTAGCGCCAACCTAAATAAAGCTGTACCACAATTAATGTCACTAATACCCCTGCACCAGCCGCACCACAAACAGCAAATCTAAATGGCTCTTTTTCTGGAGTAAAACTAGCCGCAGCAATTGGTCCGGCGACAATCCAGCCCGACAGCCATACCCAAGCAAGTTTTCGCCAATAAGCTACCAAGTCAAGTTTTGCCCAACCATAAAACCAAGAATCCTTGAGTTGTTCATACTCGTTGAGTGGCTGTTGTTCGCTAGGAACCGGACAAAAAGAAACAAAAGACTGCTTCATTAGTTACTCCCGTTACCTTCGAGGCTAGAAAATTCTAGTTTTTCCGCGTGTCCCCAAAAAGCTTCCAGGTTGTAATATTCCCGTTCTTGAGGCAGCATAATATGAACTATAACTTCGCCGTAATCCAGTAACACCCAACTTCCTTCAGTTTTTCCTTCAATTCTCAGAGGGCGACGCTGCCAACCTTGTTCAACCTTGGCTTGAATCGAGTCAGAAATAGCGCGTACCTGCGCCTTAGAATAACCCGTTACGAGGGTGAAGTAATCAGCTATATAAGAAACTTCTTCAACACCCAGGATAATTATATCCCCTGCTTTGCGGTCATCTGCTGCGGCAGCAATAGTCATTGCTAGGTTTTTACTGGTATCCTGTTCTCTTACCTCGCGGGCGATCGCGGTAGGTGAATATTTATTGAGATTGTGTTGATTATTTTCTGGCATTCAATCTTAACAATTACTAAAGTTTTTCAGCTTTGAGAAAACTCTCTTCAGGGATTGGTTGCTGATGTTTTCTATGATAGTAGCGATCGCTTGTTTGTTACTCAGCTTCAAAGATATTTTTATTTTTTCCTAATTTTGCTAGGGCTAGTACCTAATTACGGCTAAAATTCATCCTGAGAGTGAGCGCTCAGTTGTGTTCAGCCAATTTTTTCACAGCAAATTACTTTCCTTGTAGATTAAACTAAATTAACCTTTCGTCACACTCAGAAAAAGTTCTTCATAACGCTCTAAAGCTGACTCAAACGAATAATGAGCGATCGCGTATTTTCTACTTTGCTTACCTAGCTGTACTACTTCCTCTGGATTCAAATATAACTCTTTAATTGCTTTCGCCAATGCCTGCGGATCTTCTGGTGGAACCACAATTCCCCCACCACTAGCTTTAATTGCCCTAGCAGCAGTCCCCGTGGAAGGTACCGAGGCGATAATAGCTCGCCCACTAGCTAACAAAACTTGAATTTTAGAAGGCATATTAAAAGCAATTACATTTCGCTTTTGTACTACTAAACCAATATCAGCCGCCGCTAACATTTCTGGTAGTCGAGGACGGGGTTGAAAAGGTAAAAGCAAAACATTATTTGCACCACATCGCTTACAGAATCGTTCTAGTCTAGATAAAGCTTTCTCTTCACCAACAATGACAAACTTAATCTTTTCTAGATCTCGTAACTGGCTAGCCGCTTCAATCACAGTTTCCAAACCTTGAGTTAAGGCAATATTTCCCGAATACATAATGACAAACTTATCTTTCAGGTCATATTCCTGACGAAAGCTATTATTTGCCTGGGGTAAAGGTTTAATAAAGTTAACATTTACCCAGTTAGGAATCAGCATAATTTTCTCTTGAGGAACTCTTTTCATCAAGAGATTATCCACAAAACCTTCAGAAATAACACTGATTTTGGTGGCAATGCGATAGGCAAATTTTTCTAAATCTTCAAAAATACGAATGAGTTTTTTGTTTGTAAGTAAACCAACATGAACAGCGGCATCAGGTAAAATATCCTGAAGGTTTAAAACCACTGGGACTTGATACAACCATCCTAACACTGCGGCGGGGACACCCACTGGTAGTCCTGGTACTGTCAAAAGAATTACGTCGGGACGACGACCGAAAAGTGCTTGGAGAAAGCTAAGAATCACGAAACTAATTTCAAATAAGGCTCGATTGCGAAAATTCCTCTTTGGGCTAGCTCTCACGTAACAGCGTTGGATTTTGACACCGTTAAGTTTTTCGGTCAGATATAATTTCCCTTTGTATTGGTCGTAGATTTCGCTATTCGGATACCAAGGCATCGCGGTGACTACTCGCACTTGATGACCTCTTTTTACTAAACCTTCAGCTAGTTCAGTCATCAAGGGGGCAATACCGATTGGTTCTGGGTAATAGTTATAAGAATAAATGAGGATGCGCATACTACAGTCTAGGTCGATTTGTTGATTTCTGGTCAGCAATAATAGTCACCCAATTACAGCGTACCCAGTCTATTGCCGGACGATCGCATTGGTGTAAGTAAAGTTTGGTATTTTTTTATAACTCATAACGATTGATTAAAATTTCGGGTTTTAGCTTTCTGTTGATTTATACTTGCCTCTAAATTAAAAATCGGGCAATTTATTCTTCTTTACGATAAAAAAACCTGTCTGTTGGGATAGGTAAATTGCCTGGTTGCAAGTCAAAATTAAAGACATTGGTAATTTCAATTAGTCTGTTTATGAAGTTCTTTAAACGTTTGCCAAAAATCTTGGTTCCTTTGTTGTTAGCTTCCTTGCTATTATTCACTGCTTGTGCTAACGAACCTGATTCTCGTTTCGATCAAGCTCAACAAGAAAGCACTCAACGGGGTGCTACGGCTGTTTCTAAGGAGTCGGTAGCTGGTGGTGAATTTAATAAGTTTTTCCCCAAAGCTGCGGGAGGTTACGATCTTGTTTATACCCAAGAGAAAAAAGGTTTTGCCGAAGCGAAGTTGAAAAACAACGGGAAGGAAGTGGCAGTGCTATCAATTTCCGACACGGTTAATAATCCTAGTGCGACGACAAAGTTTGAAAATGCTTCTCAGACGATCGCTGGTTATCCAGCCGCTAGTCAAGGTAGTACAGGTACGGCAATTTTAGTATCTAATCGCTATCAAGTGAAAGTACAAAGTCGCGACTCGACTTTTAGTGCTAGCGATCGCCAAGATTGGTTGACTAAGTTTGACTTGGGCGGTTTGGCTCGATTGCAATAACTAATTACTTTCATTAACACAACCTCTTCTCAACAAAAATTCATTACATACTACATTTAAGGAGTAATCCAAGTGAGCGAAGCAATTTTTCGCTTGGTTGACGATTTGCCAACCAATAACTTAACAGTTCGTGCTTTACGAGCGCTCGACTTTGTTGTTCCCGGTGAATGGGATAATACCGTTGGCTTTGAAAATATGATTCGTAAGGTCACGGGTGAAACTGACCAAGAGTTGATTCAACAAATTGGCGATCGCGCTGTCTGGCTTTATAATGACAAATCTCAAGGCTATCAGCGAGCGCTGTGGCTTTATCAAACTGTCGATCGTACTGATAAAGCTTTGGCAACTGCGGCTTTAGCAAATAAAGTCAGCGACAAAATTCCTTTAGTTGGGGGACTTCTCAACCGCATTACCCCCAAGGCTGATAAGGCGCAATCAATTGACCTCGCGATCAAATTAGTTGTCGAGTTAGTTGCCTTTTGTCAAATTAATGGCATTCCTGGAGACAGTATTGGCGATTTTGTCAAGTCTTTGGGCGAATATAGTGGCGAATCATTAATGCGGATGGCGGCTTTGGTTTGTTTCGATGGTTTAATTCCTCTCGGACCTGATTTCATTAAACAAACTCAAGCCACAATCGATCGCATTAGTCCCCAAGATTTAGAAGAAAATTCGACTTTTTCCCAAGTTAGAGATTCTATACCAGGAAATAGTAGTTCAGGTAAACTTAACTTTATCGGACGTAGCTTTGATTCAGTTAAAGGTTGGATGAGCGGTTTCGTAACTAACCACAGTTTGACTCCGCAAAAAGTTGCGAACCAATTACAAGATTTTGTTGAATTTTCCGACAGTAAACTAGACTATCTGGCTGCTTTTCTGGATGTAACTACTAACTATTACGAACATACCGGAACCCAAACCCTAGCGCGTCGATTGATTGAAAGAGCGGCGGCGGAAATTTAAGCCAAAATAATTTAGTAGTGGGCAAATCACGACCCACTACTCAACTTTTTGCTCCTCAACTAACGAAGATTTTTGCGCAGCACGAGACAATTACGTTGGTTAGGCATTCGGAGATACTTAACTTTGTCCATGACCTCGTGCATAAAAATTAGTCCTCTACCTCCCTCTTTAGTCAAGGGTTCACTTTGGTCTAACCTTTGAACGTGCAGTTGGGCTTTCAGATTGAAAGGTTTTCCCGAATCGTAAACACGAATTTCGAGATATTTGCTCAGAATAGTTATTTCTAAGTCAATTTCCGTAGTAGGAGGTAAATCAGCATGAGCGTGGAGAACAGCATTAGTAAAGCCCTCAGTAAGAGCTAACTTACACTGCCACAAACATTTTCCATCGATCAAGGGTGCAGTATTGTCCTCAAACCAGGACAAGACGCGGTTTAATTCCCTGATCTGGGTTTGCACCTGTAATTGGAACTTTTGTCTTGGTTGACGATTCAGCAAGAGTCGAAAGCTTTGCTTTTGTTTGGGAATGGATTTAATAAGCACCACTATTTTTCTGAAACAAGATCAAAATTGTTTTCGCAATCAGTTTAAAGTCGTACATGAGGCTCCAATTTTCCTGATAACGGAGGTCGAGTTTAATCACATCTTCAAAATTTTTCACTTGCGATCGCCCGTTGACTTGCCACTCACCTGTCATTCCTGGTTTAACATCTAAACGTTGCCATTCAGGAACTTCATAAATATCAACTTCGTTGGGAGTAGGTGGTCTAGTCCCAACTAAACTCATTTCTCCTTTCAAGACATTCCAGAATTGAGGTAATTCGTCAAGACTGGTACGTCTCAAGAAGCGACCAACACGAGTGACACGAGGATCGTTTTCGTTTTTGAAGATTGCACCGCTAGCTTGATTTTTTACTTTGGCTTTCATCGCTTCAGCGTCGAGACACATCGAGCGAAATTTCCAAATTTTAAATCGCTTACCCATCCAACCGCAGCGAATTTGTCCAAAAAAGAGCGGACCTGGACTATCAATCTCGATCGCGATCGCGATCGGGACAAATAACACCCCGGTAATTACTAAACCGATTATACTACCAACTATGTCTATACTGCGTTTCACCCAAGAACGTACTGAGGGATGAGTAGTGGGTAGATGCTTCTCAGATAATCTTTTGGAACTTGCTGTCGGGTTTTGCACCTGAGATTGGATCTTTAAAGCTTGATCCAATCCGGTAATTGCTAAAACTGCCATTACTGGCGGATGTACGTGCTTAAGGATTAATTCTATCTCTTTTTCCCGCGCAAGTTTAAGATTACTTACTAAAGCACCAATACCACTGCTATCTATAAATGTGGTTTTGTTACAATCAAGAACAATTTGTTCTGGGAGTGTATCTTGCAAAGACAGCAAATATTGAAAGGCTTTCTTAAAGGCAACTGCTTCTAGTACCGCAATTCTGTTTGGCAGTTCCATGACCGCAGTGTCCTCGAAGAAAGTAATAGGGAAATCTGTTTCTGGAGTTTGACTAATCATCAGTAACCCGCTACTTACTCTGGCTTATTTCCTATCCTGACCTATATTTTGTCTGAATCTCACCTACTTCATCAAAACTTTTCACGACTTTAAAGGTACTTTATTTTACATGACTGAGTTAACTGAGCAAAAGGCTCGAATTGTCGAAGTTTTCAGTGCAATTCAAGGTGAAGGACTTAATGTCGGTTCGCGGCAAATTTTTATCCGTTTTGCCGTTTGCGACTTACGCTGCCGTTTTTGTGATAGTGCGAATACTTGGAGTGTTCCTTCTACTTGCCGGATTGAGAAAACTCCTGGACTACGGGATTTTGAAATTTCTTCAAATCCCGTGAAGCTTTTCGAGTTACTTCGTTGGGTAGAAAGGCAAAATTTACCTCAATTACACGATAGTGTTGCTCTTACTGGGGGCGAACCACTTTTACACGCTAGCTTTTTACAGGAATTTTTGCCGAAACTGATTGAGGTTACTCAATTGCCTGTGTATTTGGAAACTGGTGGTCATCGCCCAGAAGAATTATCTGTGGTTTTGCCTTACTTGAATTCGGTGGGAATGGATATTAAGTTACCGAGTGTGAGTGGAGAAGAGCATTGGCAAAGTCACTGCTTGTTTTTGCAAAAGTGTTTTGATGCTTCGGTAGAAGTTTTTGTAAAGTTGATTATTAGCGATCGCACTAATCCGGATGAGTTAATTCAGGCGGCAGCATTGGTGGCTGCGGTTAATCCGGAGATTCCGGTGTTTTTGCAGCCAGTAACTTCTTTGCAAGTACCTTTGCTGGCTGGGGCGGTACTTCCTCCTTCTCCAGAGCAAGTTCTGTCTTGGCAAAAGTTAATCAAAGACTTGCTGGTGTCGGTGCGGGTAGTACCGCAAACCCATAAGTATCTGGGTCAACTTTGAAGTCTACCTTCTTTTTTCGCTTTCATTTGAGCTTTGGCTTTGGCGGCGCTACGTCGCAAGGCTTGCAGTCTGGCTTCATATCTTTTTCTTTGCCGACGACCTGGTGTTTGCTCGATTAAGGTTTTTAAGGCGCTGCCAAGGCTTTTATAGGCGTTGGGGAGAGTGTAATTAAAGCGGGTTGCTAGGGCGATCGCTTTATCGTCGGCTTCGATGGCTTCTTGTAAGGTTCGCTCTCCGTTATTTTTCTGCCACAGGCGATAGCCGGAAACGCCACAGAGGGCTAATGCTAACAGCAATAGGAGTCCGTCTTGTACCCAAAGTTCGCCGACAGCACCTCCTAAGCCGATGGCTAGGGCTGCCATTTCCCATCCTTCTCTGGGTATTGTATCGTTTTGAATCCGGGCAACTTCATGCCAAAAGACGAGGTTACGCTGGTCAATGGCGAGGTTTTCCCATTTGGCGAGGTCGATTTGGATTTCTACTTCGTCTCTACCAATTTCTTCACAGCGAATTAAGGGTGGGTTGATTTCTGTGGTTGCTTCTACCATGACCCAACTTTGCAGTTCCGGCGGTAATAAGGTTTTTAAGCGCCGAAGTTCGCTCATTTCAGCCCTAGCAGAGTAGGTTGCATAAGATGTCATAAATCTATTTTGTGCTTCCTCTAACAAAGATGAATATTATTTAGGATCTTAGCGGTCTGGATCGACATAGACACGCCTTTTCTTGACTTTAACAATGATTTGTGGTTTTGAGGTGTCGGCTTTTCCCTAGTTAATTTTATTGTTGGCTGTATTTAAATTAATTTGGCGAAATAGGTTGAGTATTTGCGCTTGGTTCGATTTTAGCGGTTTGTTTGACTGTTTCTCAAGTTTTTCGGCTTAAATTTAGTCGAGATTAGCACAATTAAAGTTAAGCTAAATCTTGACAATTTCGGAAAAATCTGAAATGAGGTCGAATTAGCGATCGCGACTCTCTCTTTTTTCGGCAACGAGATCGCAAAATTCTTGATTTAGTTTTGCAATTTTTCTAAATGAGTGAGGGCAAGTTGATAGTTAACAGTGTCTCCTTGTTGACGGAAAAGTTGTGCGGCTTTTTTTAAGTCAGCGATCGCGCGAGTCTTTTGTTCTAACTCGAAGTGGACATTCGCACGATTGTAATAAGCAAAAGCATCTTGAGGTTGAAGTTGAATCGCTTTGGTATAGTCAGCGATCGCGCCGATTTGATCCCCAATCACACGACGAGCGTTGCCTCGGTTGTTATAAGCTTCAATATAATTGGGCATAAGTTCAACTGCTTGAGAATAATCAGCAATTGCGGCTCGGCTATGACCCATTTCGTAATTGGTGACACCACGGTTATAGTAAGCTTTAGCCAAATCAGCATCACTGGGATCGAGTTGGATGACTTTGGTATAGTCAGCGATCGCCTTTTGATATTCTTTTCTTTCTGTGAAAGCAGCACCGCGACTCAGATAAGCTAAAGCTAGATTCGGTGCTAATTCAATCGCCTGACTATAATCAGCGATCGCACTTTGATAATTTTCTAAATTAAAATAGGCATTACCACGATTGTAATAAGCAGCAGTGTAATTAGATTCGAGTTTAACCGCTTGAGAATAATCAGCGATCGCCTCATCCTCATCTCCAATTTCAAAATGAGCATTACCGCGATTATTGAAAGCAGCCGCATAATTAGGTTTTAAATCCAAAGCGCGGTTAAAATCAGCGATCGCCGCTTGATTATTGCCTTCGCGAGAATAAACCGTACCTCGGTTATAGTAAACCCAAGGATGGGGTTTAATTTTAATTGCCTGAGTATAGGCAGAAATAGCCTGCTGATTAGCTTCTAACTCTTGTAATACTTCACCACGTAAAGCATGAAGTGCAAAGTCATCTGGACTAATCGCGATCGCTGCTTCTAAAGATTCTAAGGCTTCTCGATTTGCACCTAAACCAATTAAAGCTTGACCTTTACCCCGCCAAGCCGGAGCAAAGTTTTCTTGACTTTGAGTAATTGCTTGTTCAAAAGCGATTACTGCTTCTCGATAGCGTTTTTGGAACCTGAGAGTCAAGCCTTTAGCATACCAAGCTTGATACAGTTTGGGATTGAGCGCGATCGCACGGTCAAAAGCTAATATTGCTTCATCATACTGTTGTAAGCGCCAAAGCTTATTTCCATAATTCAACCAGGCGATCGCATCTTGACTATTTTTCGGAACTTCGAGTCGATTTAACAAAGATTCATTAATGCGCGTAATTTCTTGTCCTGTCAAAATTGGCGGTAACGAAGCTTCTACTTCTAACCAGTCTGGCTGAATTTCAATTTCCTTCAAGGAACTCAAAAAACTGCTAACTGGGACACCAAGACTGTAACCTAATTGAATTTGTCGTCCGTGTCCAACTTCATTATTACTAATTTCTCCTTCTGCGCGTCCATGAATCCCAATCACTCTTCCGAGAGTATCTAACACCGGACCGCCGCTCATTCCTGGTTCAGTAATATTGCTATAAAGTAACTCATAACCATAAGTAAGAGAAAACGAATCTTGCGCCCGAATTGCACCCCACTCTTCACTAAAAAGTAAACCCGCAGTAAACAAACGATTAGGTTGATTATTGCTTAATTTTGACGCGGGCCATCCAGAAAGATAAACAAAACTTGATTCTTCTTGGCGATCGTAATCAGCGAGAGTAGCAACTTGATAAGGTTGATCGCTGACAAACTCTAACACAGCTAAATCTAATCCAGGTAATCTTTTGAGAGTGTCATTCTCTACCGGATAGCATCTCCCGTCAGGAGTCATCACTTGATATCTTGAACCCGATCGCACCACGTGTTCAGCCGTAAGGATATAGTAAGAGTTATTTTCTTTCGCGACAATTACTCCCGAACCATTAGTTTTATTTCCAGAAATTAACACTGTAATTTCTTGAGCAATATCATCAACTTGATCGCTCAAATGATCGGGAGCAAAGGCTGACAGTAAAGAAGGACGCACTTTGGCTTCGAGAGAGACATTTTCTATTGACTTAATTACGGTTTGGATAGGTAATCCCCAACTTAAGCGCATCATCTCCTTCCTTTGGTCAGTTGAAGGTAACTCGCCGTTAGCAAAGACATAAGGATTACCCCAAAGTGGATAAGCCAAAATTCCGTTTAAACCAATAACTTTACCTTGTTGATTGAGTATTGGTCCACCGCTCATTCCTTTTTGAATTTCGTTGCTATAACCAATTTTGTAGCCTCCTCGTAAAGCTTGATCGGATAACCAAGAGATTTTTCCTGTAGTTAACACTAATTTTTGGGTATCGAAAGAAAAGCCTGCGGCAAAGATTTCTTGATTTTCGCCTAGAGGTGACGCTTGTCCGAGTTTAGCGATCGCATAATCTTCTTCAGCCTGAAATTCTAATAAACCAACATCTTGATCGCTAAATTTGACATCCTCGATCGCCTTTGCTTGATGCAGTTTACCATCGGGCGTTTGAATCGTATAGGTTGCTCCCACTGCAAGAACATGAGCAGTAGTAATTACGGTGTAAACTCCATCGACTCGATTCAGGAGCAAACCTGAACCACCACTGCTTCCCGCAACTACTTGCACGGTAATTTGTCTTGCTAAATCCCGTAACTCATCTAAGGAGAGTTGGTGAGAAAATTCAAGCTGTTCGCATTGAGAAGTGAAGATCTGCCGATCGAGTTGAAAATTTTTGATTAGAGTAATAATACTAAAACCGATAAAGGCGATCGCTGCGCCAGAAACAAATAATAATCTTCGACTACGCTTCATTTTCGTCGTACTCAAGAGTGTTAGGTAAAAGCAAATGCTGCTACCAATCTGCTGATCGTGAACAGATACATCCCTGTTTTCTCAACGCCACCCTTTTGTCCGGAACTATCTTTCTGTCTCGAACGTCTTCAGTAATTATAGTAGGTTGATGCTTGGACAGCGATCGGGAGAATCTACATCTCCTAACATAAGCAACAAGTTTCCGACCAGAGAGCATTTCACTGATTACCAACTTCGGGAATAAAATTTCTTGTCGGAAAAATTTTAACACTTTGCCGTTGCTTTAGAAAGCTCTTTCTCAGTGTTTTCACTTCATTAATTTCCCTAGGAGCAGTTTCGAGAAACTTGTGAAAGTCAATATATATTTGGTCTTCTCCAGAACTCTGTTTGAGTGGGTTTAAACCAAATTTCCCAATATCAAACAGTCCTTGGATTACCCTGCTAGCACTTTCTCCTGGTTCGAGGGTAAACAACACTCCATCACAAGGACCACCATAAATGCTGGAGACACAAATTACTTCTTGACGTTCGATAATCCCAGTTGTGATGTAGTTGAGAATACCGAGTTGGTAATACGTTTGGAAACGTTCGGAAACTTGATTACATCTTTTTTCTGGGTCATAACCTGATGAACTAAAATAGTCGGAAACCCAACGAATTACTGCTGTATCACCCTGAGATGTGCTAGCTAACGTTGTTGGGATACCATCCCGAGAAGCACCACAAAAAAACGCAATATTTCTAATTTGTTTCGTTTCACAGCCAGTAGCACTCAGTCCGAGGGCTGTCATTATTAAGAGTGCGATGGTCTTTTTAGGCGCTGGCACTACTGCGCCAATCGCTGATTTAAGCTTCATTGCGATGCCAACCTATCATCAAGCATTTGAATTTACCATACTTATACCATGTTTATCGCTCCTCTCCGGGACAGATTGTTGTTAATTTATTTTACTGAAACAAGTTAAAGTTAATTTTTCTTTCAGACAAAATTCTCTTTCACCGCTATTTATAAG
>JAWQFW010000052.1:0-23803 GCA_035968095.1 Oscillatoria sp. PMC 1068.18 | reverse complement strand
AAGCCACCGATGCTGCTTTTCAGTATTTGTAAATATGCCAGCGCGCAGCGCTATAGTTTTAATCGCAGCGATCAAGAATTTATGAAGGCTTTCAATATTCAAGCTGGTGTCGCTTTACAAAATGCGAAACTTTTTGCTGAAGTTAAGCGCCAAGAACAAATGCAGCGTGATATTCTGCGTAGTTTGACCGAAGGTGTGATTTCCACAGATAAGTCAGGAAAAATTATTGCTGCGAATGAAAAAGCCAAAGATTTATTAGGGTTGCCGGAATACGAACAGTTAGAAGGTAATCACATTACCGAACTAATTACCATGAAAGAAGGTAACTTCTGTGAGTGGTTCCAAACAGCTTTACAAGCAACGGGAAATCTCAACAAGCGAGAACAATATTATCCCGATCGCACTTTAATTTCTGCTTCCGCAGACCAACATAGCGTGAATATCTCGATTAACTCAATTACCGATGTCAGCGATCCTGAAAAAGTTTCTGGGGTATTGGTGGTAATGGATGATATTTCTGACGAAAAGCGTCTTAAGAGTACGATGTATCGTTACATGACTCAAGAGTTAGCCGAAGAATTACTCAAACTCGGAGATGCGAAGTTAGGTGGCGATCGCAAAGAAGTGACTGTGTTATTCTCGGATATTCGTAGCTACACTACCCTTACCGAAAAATTAAAAGCAGAAGAAGTGGTCGGAATGCTGAACGAATATTTTGAGAGTATGGTGGAAGCCATTTTTAAACACAAAGGTACTCTCGATAAATATATCGGTGATGCGATTATGGCAGTATTTGGTTCACCGCTACCTCTTGACGATCATGCTTGGAAAGCGGTACAAACGGCTTTAGAGATGCGTCAACGATTGGCTGAGTTCAATGCTCGTCGTCTCGGTAGCGGGAAAGAACAGATTAGAATTGGTATTGGGTTAAACTCCGATTCAGTTATTAGCGGTAACATTGGCTCTAGTAAACGGATGGAGTTTACAGCGATTGGTGATGGGGTAAACTTGGGATCTAGACTAGAAGGTGCATCGAAACAATACGGTTGTGATATTGTTCTTTCCGAATATACTTACCGTGCCTGTACTGATAAAATCAGAGTCCGCGAACTCGATCGCATTCGAGTTAAGGGGAAAAAACAACCAGTTTCTATTTATGAATTAGTTGGGTTACAAAATGACCCGGTTGATTCAGACACAGAGCAAATGATTGAACTTTATCACAAAGGACGAGAATACTATCTCAATCGGAAGTTTGCCTTGGCGATCGCTCAATTCGCTACCGTAATGGAATTTGATAGCAGCAACAAAGCAGCAAAACTCCATCTCGAACGCTGTCAGCATTTTCTCCAAAAGGCTCCTGAAGCAGATTGGGATGGTGTTTGGGATTTAACCTCGAAATAGAGAACCTAATTTCACTGACCTCTATTTAGGTTTGGTTATTTGTTGTTTGTTGCTCGTAAATAAAGTCGGCAAAAACTAGAGTATCTCAGTTTTGTCAAAAAATGGGCAAATTTGCGGAATTACTACTCGTGAGTCAGCCACATAACTTGAGAACAAACGACAAATGACCAAAATGACTAGCTTCGATAACAACCAGAAGAAAAAGTTCTGGTTCCTCAAAGGCAAAAATCTCGCTCAAACAATTCCCGTCTGCGGAATCATCACCGCGATCGCTGCTAGTATTTTGGGGGCGAGAAACGTCGGTTTACTGGCATCCTGGGAACTCAGTGCGTATGACCAAATGATCCGGCTGCGACCAGAATTACTCCCTGACGATCGCTTACTCATTGTCGAAGTTACCGAAACTGATATTCAACAACAAGAACAGTGGCCCCTCTCAGATCGAGTTGTCACTGAACTTTTGACTAAAATTGAAGAAAATGAACCAATTGCCATTGGCTTAGATATTTATCGAGATATTCCTAACGAACCAGGTCATGCCGAATTGATCGCTCAGATTAAAAATAGCGATCGCCTGATTTTAGTCTGTAAAGAAAACGACCAAGATAGTCGTGGCACTTCTGCACCCTCAGAAACCACTCCCGACCAAGTTGGTTTTGCTGATGTAGTTGTCGATCCTGGTGGTATTGTCCGCCGTGGTTTACTTTTTCAGCAAATCGAGCCAAACTCACCCTGTATCAGTCCTTTAGCGTTCGGTTTTCAACTCGCAACCCGCTATCTGCAAAGCCTCGGAATCGAACCAGAAAAAACTTCCAGCAACGATATACGCTTCGGAAAGAAAACCTTCAACTTGCTAGAGCAAAATGCAGGAGGTTATCACGATCTTGATAACCGAGGCGGGCAAATTTTACTAAATTATCGTTCTTGGGGGTACGGAGCGCCTAGCGTAACTTTAGAGGATGTCCTCGAAGAAAAGATTTCTCCAGAACAAATTAAAGATAAAATCGTCTTGATTGGTGTAACCGCCAAAAGTATCGACGATGCTTTTTATACCCCCTTTAGTGCAGGTCGCGCCGCCAGCCAGAAAATGCCGGGAGTGGCAGTTCACGCTCAACTAACCAGTCAAATTATCGGTGCAGCTTTAGGAGAAAGAAAACTGCTCTGGTATTGGTCAGATTGGGTAGAAGCAATTTGGATTTGTAGTTGGTCGTTAATTGGCGGTATCGTTGGTTATTGGGCGCGTCATCCTTTACAACTAGCGATCGCCGAAAGTGGGACGCTGGTAGTGTTGCTCGGCACTACAGTCAGTGCTTTTAGCTTCGGAGCATGGCTACCTGTAGTCCCTTCAGTTTTAGGATTAGTTGGTAGTAGCTGTGGGGTATTAGTTTACACAGCTAATCGAGAAAGCAAAGAACGTCAAGCGATCGCCCGTCAAATTGAACAACAAACCAAAGATATCGCGCTCCTGCAACAACTTTTAAAAGAAAGAGAAAATACTCCCCCAGTACCCAGCGAGACATACAGCTATGCAAATTCTGAGGAAATTACCGGAATCCCCCCCGAAGCCGAGGGAGACGAAAATACCGCGATCGCTCCTGCGGATGCAACTTGGAAAACCAGCTTTTCGACAACTCCTCGCTTTTTACTCGCTGGACGATATAAAATTACAGAAGCTCTCGGTGCAGGCGGCTTTGCTTGTACTTACCTCGCTCAAGATACCCAACGTCCAGGTTTTCCTGAGTGTGTGGTTAAAAAATTACAACCTGCTCATCGAGATCCTGCCTTCTTAATCGTTGCGAGAAGATTGTTTAATACCGAAGCCGAAATCCTCGAAAAACTGGGCAATCATCCCAATATCCCCCGACTTTTAGCTCACTTTGAAACCGAAGACCAAGAATTTTATTTAGTTGAAGAATACATTCCCGGAGAGCTTCTCAGTCAAGAATTATCCAATTCTGGAGTGTTAGATGAAAGCAAGATCGTCGCGATGCTCAAAGAAATTTTATCAATTCTCGTTTATATCCAAGATCGCGGCGTAATTCACCGCGACCTCAAACCGAGTAATATTATTCGTGACTCCGAAAAAAATCGCTTAGTGTTAATCGATTTTGGTGCAGTGAAACAAATTCAACCCCAAGACCAACATAGCGCTAGCGATCGAGAACTTACAGTCGCGATTGGGACGCGCGGTTATACACCACCCGAACAACTCGCAGGACAACCAAATTTTAGCAGCGATATTTATGCTTTGGGAGTAATTGCGATTTACGCCCTGACTGGATTACGTCCGAATCAACTCGAAAGCGATCGCCATACAGGTAATCTTCAGTGGCGACATTTAGTGAATATTGGCGCAGAATTAGCAGCAGTGATTGAGAAGATGGTTTGCTATAACTTTCCCGAAAGATATCAATCTGCGGCTGAGGTACTGCAAGATTTACCTTAATTTCTGTGCTTTCTGGGACAAAATGAGCAGGGACGTAAATTAATTTACGTCCCTACAAAACAAAACAATGAACTAGATTCAGGATTAGGAAATTACTTGTGGTTTTTGTACTTTCAATCCTGCCGATTCTTGATTATATTCTCCCAGTTCCACCTTCAGAGGCTCAATTTTCCAGATTTCGTCAGCATACTCTTTAATTGGGCGATCTGAAGAGAACATACCCATGCGCGCAGCATTGAGAATTGACATTCGCAACCAATTTGTCTGATCCTTATAAGCTTCGCTAACTTCTTTTTGACAATCCACGTAAGCTTGGTAATCAGCCAAAAGCATAAAGCGATCGTTGTAAAGCAACGAATCGAGCAAAGGTTTGAACAATTCGGGATCTCCATGAGAGAAATAACCCGCAGCAATGCGATCGATCACCTTTTTCAGTTCAAAGTTGTTGTTGTAGTAGTCCATCGGGTTATATCCCTGACGTTTCAACTCCTTAACTTCCGATGCAGTTAAACCAAACAAGAAGAAGTTTTCGGCTCCTACTTGCTCGCGGATTTCGATATTCGCTCCGTCGAGAGTCCCAATCGTCAGCGAGCCATTCATCGCAAACTTCATATTACCCGTACCCGAAGCTTCTTTTCCAGCAGTGGAAATTTGCTCGGAAAGTTCGGCAGCCGGATAAATTTTCTGACCCAGAGAAACATTAAAGTTGGGTAAGAAGATTACTTTCAAGCGACCATGCACGTCTGGATCGCCATTGACAACGTCAGCAACAGCGTTAATCAGCTTGATGTTTAATTTTGCCATGAAATAGCCTGGAGCAGCCTTCCCGCCAAAAATAAACGTCCTCGGAACCACTTCCATTGCTGGATTTTGCTTAATTTGGTTGTAAAGCGTAATGATGTGCAGCACATTTAGTAACTGACGTTTGTACTCGTGGATTCGCTTGACTTGCACATCAAAGATTGAATTGACATCTATTTCAATTCCCATCGTGTGGAGAACATAGTCTGCCAAGTTTTGCTTATTTTCTAACTTAATTTCAGACCAGCGATCGCGAAATTCTGCATCATCAGCAAAAGGTTCCAGACGTTTAAATTCGTCTAAGTGCTTCACCCAATTCGAGCCGATTTTGCTGCTCACCAGTTCGGCTAGCTTCGGATTACTTTGTAAAATCCAGCGTCGGGGAGTGACTCCGTTAGTTTTGTTGTAGAATTTTTCGGGCCACAATTGCGCGAAATCGCGGAGTGTCTCTTTTTTGAGCAATTCGGTATGTAAAGCTGCCACACCGTTAACTGCGTGGGAACCAACACAAGCTAGATGCGCCATCCGAATCGACTTTTCAGGAGATTCCTCGATGATTGACAAACGCTCTAAGCGTTTTTCGTCCCCAGGATACCAGATCCGGATATTTTCTAAGAAACGATGGTTGATTTCGTAGATAATTTCCAAATGGCGGGGTAACAGAGACTTAAATAAATCTACTGACCACCTTTCTAAAGCTTCTGGGAGCAAAGTATGGTTAGTGTAAGCAAAGGTTTTTTGGGTAATTCTCCAAGCTTTATCCCAATCGAGATTATGTTCGTCAATCAGCAAACGCATCATTTCGGCAATACTAACCGCAGGGTGAGTATCGTTAAGCTGAATGGCTACTTTTTCGTGTAAGTTATCGATGCTCGGATTTGTTTGCAGGTGATTGCGAATAATATCTTGCAAAGAGGCGGAGACAAAGAAAAATTGCTGTTCTAAGCGTAGTTGTCTTCCTTGGGGAGTGTTGTCGTTGGGATAAAGTACCTTGGAGATGGTTTCCGAACCCATTTTCCGGGCGACTGCACCGTCATAGTCTCCAGCGTTAAAAGCATCGAAGTCAAATTCTTCGGTATCGCTGGCTTCAGCTTTCCACAGGCGTAGGGCGTTAACTGTGTTGGTGTTATACCCAGGTATGGGGGTATCGTAAGGCATGGCGGTAACTGTGCGGCTGGGAATCCATTTGACACAGGGATTTCCTTTGTCATCGTGCTGAGTTTCGGTATGTCCGCCAAATTTGACTTCGACTGTGGCTTCGGGACGGTGAATTTCCCAAGGATTACCGTAGCGTAGCCATTTGTCGGGGATTTCTACTTGCCACCCGTCTTTGATAGCTTGGTGAAAGATCCCGAATTCGTAGCGAATTCCGTAACCAACCGCAGGTAGTTCTAAACTAGCCATTGAGTCGAGAAAACAAGCTGCTAGCCTGCCTAAGCCGCCATTTCCTAAACCGGGGTCTTCTTCTTGTTCGATCAAGTCGTCGAGATTTAGTCCAGTTTCCTCGACAATTTTCCGCACAGGCTCATCGATACCTAGATTAATGAGATTATTTTCTAAGTGACGACCTGTTAAAAATTCTGCCGATAAGTAACAAACTCGCTTGACATTTGTTTGTGCGTATGATTCTGCGGTTTTGAGAAAGCGGTGGATCAAGCGATCGCGCACCATGTACGCGAGCGCAAGATAATAATCTTTGAGAGTTGCGATCGATTCATATTTGCCTTGGGTATAGAAAAGACTGTCAGCAAAGGCTCGCTTGAGGGTTTCCACGCTCATGCCTGTGCGATCGTCTTCTACTTGAATTATTGTTTCTTTGACGGGAATATTTGTCTGCACGGGTTATCTATACTCCTGGTGCTGAAACTATTATGACTAATTTGTGTGCTTACGCAACTCTTACTTAACCTGCTAAAGTATAAGTCCAACAGTATCGAAAATAACAGCTTGTTAGTTTTGGGGTGACTTGTTTGCCAGTTTTAAGCAATTTAGTCATTTTTATTTTGGACTGATTGTTGGTCGAGACTAACTATTCTTAATACTGTTTTTGGAAGATTAGCACAGGGGGGCGATCGCAGTTAATCATTAATTCTCTCTGAATTTAGCCGAGGGAGTTTTTCCTCTTCCGGAATGTTTTTTCGGGCAAGTGGGCGATCGCGAGCGTCGCTTTTGTCTCGCAGCTACTAATTTCCTTCTGGCTACTTCAGTGAAAATTCTTGCTCTTGCTAGTAGCATTTGTGAAGCTTTGTTGAACAAGATGCTTGTAAACATTGTGGCTGAAACCACAAAAATAATCGCTTCAGCAATTCAAAATGCTTTCTCCGCATTTAGCGAAAATGGACAACTTCAAGACGAAAAAACAATCAACAGCGATCCCTGTAGCAGGTTTTGCCAACGCTAAAATTGGTTATAAATTGGCGATTACCAGGGCAAAACTTCTCCGAGAAAGACTTTTAATTCTCAACTGTTTGTTGTAGTTAGCGCTCATGCACCACTCAGACTCAAATTAACTTTTCCCCAAAATTTAGCCATTAATTTTAGTAGTTATTACACTAAAGAATTAACTACCAACCAAATTTAGCAGTCAATTTTCGGCTTTGAGAAAAATATCTTCCTCACAACAAATTCTTTTCGCAAAATTGCGGACTAAAGTCTTAAGGACAAACTAACTTTAGTCCTTTAACTTTTGAGTGTGCTTAACTCACAACTGAAACTTACTGTACTTGCCACCAACCAAAACCCGGTCCGATAATTCTGACGATTAACCAAAAAGCTACGGTTAAGCCGATCCCAATCCAAGCCCCAGTCGTTGTCCATTTGTAAAACAATTGGGCTTGAGATTTGGTAATTGGTAGCCAAGGAAGAATGGTTTGTTCTTGACCGTATTTCTCGCCTAATGCCTCTTTACGCCGTTTAGCTTCACCCATAAAAATTTTCTCATTGAAATCTCTTTCTGGGAAATATGATAGCGCTTACGAGTTACCAGTTACCAATCAGGGCTGAAACTAACGTTGTGGTTCAAACCAACTCGCATCGAGGTAGTTAATTCGGGCGAAAAATTCTAGGGCTGAAACTAACGTTGTGGTTCAAACCAACTCGCATCGAGATAATTAATTCGGGCGAAAGGTTCCAGGGAAGTTAAAATTTTCTTTCCGTAGCTGCGGAAATTAACTCGGTTATCGAGCAAAGCCACAACTCCCCGTGACTCTCGTAAAGGAACGATCGCCCGTTGGAGTTGGTGGAGGGCTGCGGGTAACAAATACGAGTCAAACCAATTGAGACGTTGGCTTTTTAAGGCGGCAACTTGAGCAGCTACGAGAGGATTTTCGAGAGAAGGAATCGGTAAGGTAGCGATGACTAGCAGTTGAGGAGGAGGAAATAAATCTTGATTGGCGATCCAAAATTCCCAACCTGTGACTAAAATGCCGTTAGCTGGAAGATTAATTTTTTCGACTTGGACTCGCGAACCGAATTCTCCGGCGATGTTTGCTCCGATTTGAGCTTTAAGTGGTACGTCGTCAATTAAAAGGACAATGGGTTGATTGGCTTGGGGACAAATCCGAACTAAAGTATGAATTTGCGGGAGGAGCGCTTTGTGAAATCCGGGTGTATTCGGCAGGGGTAGCCGATAAGGTAAGTAAAGACGAATATACTCATTTTGGCGATCGGGAGCAAATTGAAGTGTGGTTAAGTCAGGTAAACCTAACTTTTGACGATAAATTGGTGCAGTGCGTTCTCGATCTAAAGGACAGCCAATTAAAACGATCGGTTGCTGTGACCAAATTGATTTTAAAGCTGTACTTACTTCTACTGGTGCGAGATGAAGTGTAAATTGTCCTCGATCTCGATCGAGAGATGCCCAGAAAATTTGTTCTGGTTGCTGAAATTGGGCTTGATAGTCGCGAATTATCCCTGAGTGGGAATGCCATTGTGGATCTTGACTTAAGGTGTGAAATAGCTGTTGTAAGAGTTGTTTTTCTGGGGCTGAGAGTAAACAGCTATGGTAAGGATTTTGTGGATGTGCAAAAATTGCTTTGGTTAATTGTACTCGTATGTTGCGGATGGTTTCTTGGTGATGAGGATATTGGCTCATCAAAGTATCCCAGTCGGAGGGGTGAATGCTGAGGGTGAGTTGTTGACGAGTCCAATCGGCAAGTTCGTCGGCGCGATCGATAATTGTGGGAAGATGTTGAGGGAAACGTCCTTGAGGTTGCAGGCGATCGCTTAACCAAGCTTCCGGGGTTGTTAGAAGTAAGCCTCGGAAATTGTCTGTCTTTGGGAAATGAGAGTTTATTTCGATTTGTTTATCTGTTTCGAGCCATTCTTGTAACCAGAGAATCGCTTTCCAGAGTTTCTGATGGGATCTTTGGGGTGTGACTAAGATTACTGGTTCGTGCCAAAGTAGGGCTGGTGTTAAATAACTTAAGCAATATCTTTTTTGAGAGCTTCCTGTTTGAATTAAAGCATGGCGATCGTTACGCAAGGCTCGTGCTACCAACCGCGCCATTGTTAAATGATGTAGCCAGCGAACTGATTCAGTTTCTCGCAGCAAAGCACGCAGGGAGGTATGAACTGTTGCTTCGATCGCTTTCATGGTAATTTCATCTTCGCTCTTACTTAATAATCCTAGCTTGTGGCAATAGTGAGCGAAGCTCGGATCGTCTCTGAAAATTAATTGAATTGGGATTTTCTAGCTTTGGTTGACTTGTTCTGAATCGTCTAACTCTCTGATAAATTCGATCGCTGTTTTCACTGAGGGTAAGTTGGCTTCACAAGAGTGAGACTGGAAATTCTGTTTCGCTTGGTGATATAAGTTAGATTGCTGCATTAAACGCTTACCAAAAACTGCGCGACGATAGATTTCGAGAGTTTGGTCGTTGGAATTTGTTAACACGGTTTGGGTCGGAGCTTGGAAAAAATTAGCGCTTTCAGCCGGAAGATGATCTAAGTTAGGAAGTTGAAATTCTTTCAGTTTAGCGATCGCTCGATTTAAGGAAAGACTGATTTTTTTAATTCGTTGATATTTCCGTAGACTAAGTACCTGGCGATCTTGGGATTGTAATGTTTCTACTAAAGCCGTTAAATTACAATGGCTGGCTTTTGCGTCAGCAAAAGGAATCACCGCGAGGTAAGCAGTGGTAAAAAGTCCGTCGTTA
This sequence comes from Oscillatoria sp. PMC 1068.18, assembly GCA_035968095.1. GTDB lineage: Bacteria > Cyanobacteriota > Cyanobacteriia > Cyanobacteriales > SIO1D9 > IIICB1. The sequence goes on along the minus strand of JAWQFW010000052.1, from coordinate 13,996 downwards.
CTATCGACGCTAAAAGTGATCGCTGTACGTCGAGAACTTACTTCTATTGTCGGAGGTCTTTCTATTCCGGGATACAAAGAGACAATTTGTTGATAAATAGAGGCGATCGCCACATGAGCGTTAAAATCCAAAGGAGCATCAATCAGAATTTCCACTGTGGGTAAAGTTTCATTAAAAAACTTTTTCGCCCTTTCAGAAGTAAAATGGTAAATCTCGCTGCGATCGCCTTCTGGAGACAAATCCACCCACTCACAAGTCATTCCTTCGGTTTTCAACCCAAAGCGAGAAACTGCGTATAATTTTGCTCCTGTCAAAATTGCTCCGGTTAAATCCGCTCCTACCCAATCAGCTTTAATTAAACGGGCTTGGGTCAAATTAGCATGAACCAAACTAGCATTCAGCAAATTAGCATTAGTTAAATCTGCCCCAATCAAACTAGCTCCGCTTAATTTAGCTTCGCTCAAATCTGCCCAACGTAGTGAAGCTCCGCTCAAATCTGCCCAACGTAAATTTGCTCCTCGTAAATCGGCTCCATTAAGATCTGCACGACTCAAATCTACTTGTCGCAGTTCGGCATCTCTTAAATTAGCACCGCTCAAGTCACAACGACATAAATTAGCACCATTGATCGTTGCTCCTTCTAAAATAGCTGAAGTCAAGAAAGCGCCACGTAAATTCGCTTCACTGAGATTGCAACCGCTCAAATTCGCATATCTCAGGGTTGCTTCTCGAAAATCTACCCCATTTAGGTTAGCATTGGTGAGATTTGCACCACTAAGTTCTGCACGAATCAACTCAGCCCGAATTAACGCTGCTTCAATTAATTCAGCTTCTCCTAAATCAGCACGAATTAAATTAGCCACATTTAGCACGGCTTTATTTAATTTTGCTCGCGAAAGATTAATTCCGCTTAATCGAGCAACATTTAGTTTTGCTCGCGAAAGATTAGCCCCGCTCAAATTTGCACCACTGAGGTTAACTACATTGAGGTTAGCCTCGCTCAAATTTGCACCACTGAGATTAATACCGCTCAGATTTTCTTCACTAAGATTGACCTTAGCAAAGTCTCTGACTCCAGCAGCATATTTACCACCAAGTTCTGTAACGTTCATCGAAAAAATATGTGAGTGGATACCCCAACTTACTTTCTTCAGGTTAGGGAGGAAACGAACATCAACTACTGAATAGTTGCTCCAAGGAAATCCGTTTCCTGTTTACAAAGCAATTTGGTGGCTCTTTGGAGCAACACCACCTTAAAAGTAGTAAACTGACCTAACTGTTTCTAGTCAAAGCCAGAATCGGAAAAACCTTCACAACTTTAAGTTTAAGCTGATGGTTCGCTTTGATCGTCAGTAGAAGTTTGTAAGTTGCACAATTATCAAAACATTTTTGGCGATGCACTTTGACCGAAAAAGAACGTTTATGAGCGAGAATCCTTTTTTAGAATATAATCTTGAAAGCTCTTAAATTGGTTTTAGAGGTTTTTAGTCTGGCTGGAACCAGTTGAAAATATTCGGTCAGGAAACTATCTTAGGCAGACCTTTAGGGACAGATTAGGCACAACGGACAAAGCTCGCAAGTCTCTACTCCTTAAGAAAAAGGATAATTTGTCAATATGGTTCGTTACTCAGCAGAAAAGTTAATTAAAACACGACAAGGAGAACTTTCAGTTGCAACTAAACCGATAAATTTGTCTAGTCCTCAGAAAGAAGACCACACAGCGATCGTTAATAGCCATAATGATTGGGATTCTCTTCAGGAAGTCATTGTTGGTCGGGTTCAAGGAGCTTCAGTACCTCAATTAGAAGCCAACATTAAGGTTGATTCTCCCCCTCAATACTGGGATTTTTTCCAACAGTATCAAGGACAGCCTTTTCCAGATGAATGGCTCAAAGCAGCAACTCAAGAGTTAGATGAATTTTGTCATGTTCTCCAACAAGAGGGAATTACCGTTAGACGACCAGATCTTGTTGACTTTTCTCAACCTTACCAGACTCCAGATTTCCGCGCGTCTGGATTATATGCAGCCATGCCGCGCGATCTGTTAATTGTCATCGGTAATGAAATTATTGAAGCCCCTTTAGCATGGCGATCGCGTTTTTTTGAATACCGTGCCTATCGTTCGCTGATCAAAGAGTATTTCCAGCAAGGTGCCAAGTGGACAACCGTCCCCAAACCCTTGATGTCAGACGAACTCTATGACTTTGAATTCGCCGCCAAAACTCCAGAGGAACAAGAAGCCCTAGTCAAGCAAGGAAAATTTGTTACCACTGAATTTGAACCTTGTTTTGATGCAGCAGACATCGTTCGCTTGGGACGAGATTTGTTTGTACAGCGCAGTCATGTCACCAATAAACTGGGGATTACTTGGCTAGCAAGGCATTTAGACTCCGAATATCGAGTCCATTTAATCGATTTTGCCGACTTTAACCCCATGCACATTGATGCCTCATTAGTGCCTTTGCGACCTGGGTTAGCTCTGATTAACCCCGATCGCCCCCCACTACCCGATAGTGCCAAAATCTTTACACAAGCAGGTTGGGATTTAATCGAAGCAGCACCACCAACGACCCCCGATAGTTGGCCACTTCCCATTGCTAGCAAATGGGTGAGTATGAATCTTTTAAGTCTGGATACGAAACGAGTAATTGTCGAAAAGCAAGAAGAAGCCACCCAAAAATTATTAAAAGATTTAGGGTTTACAGTCATTCCTGTTAACTTCCGTCATTTTTATACCTTTGGTGGTTCATTTCACTGTGCCACTTGTGATCTTAGACGAGATAGTCAGCTTGAAGACTACGGTTTTTCCGACGCTCACAGTTCTCGTTAATGTCTAGTTGTCAACCTTCAAAGCTAAGTTCTTGACTTCCTCACCGCCGTAAACGGACGGTGATTCCTAAACCGTGCGCTAACGCGCCCCGCTTCGCTAACACGATTTAAGTTTCTGTTTCACCCACATCTGCGTACACCACTAACTTCCGTTAGTTATGTCCCCGTCTTACGTCATGTCCACAGACTTTCTAACCCAACAAGTCGATTCCAGACGCTGGGGAAACCCCAGCATGGCTCGACTTCATTACAGAGTCCCGATTCCGACAGCCCATCGGTACGGTGTCTAACAAAGACTGTACTTGTTGCTTTGATATTTTACTCATGCCAGCTTTTCTGCACGAAACCCGCTATATCCAGTTTTCAAGGTGCCGATCTCGAATCGGCTTGGGGGAGCGCCTTTCGATATTGCCGATTGTACCAGAAAAATACAAAGCCGTCCTTAAAGGACGGGGTTTCAGACCCAAGGAGTTTTGATGAAACAAGAATTCTCAAAATTTGATATTTCAATTACATTCAAGAGTGATAATTTTGCCCCTGCTCCCACCATCCATCAACGAGACTGGACGTTACATCGAGCCATACGGGAATTTGGTAATGACTTGCTCCATATCGATGCTCAGGTGCGTAACTTTATCGACGGTAAAGAACGTCCATCAATCAACCAAAACTGGGAAAATAGCGAAGCCACTTACAACGACGCAGAACTAATCATCCAAGGACAACAGGTTATGCAAGCCTGGGAACACACTTTGATGAAAGCTTTAGCAGAGGCAGCGGGAGAAAACCACGGTGATGTCCTTGAAATCGGCTTTGGCATGGGGATATCTGCCACTTACCTGCAAGAGGTCGGCATCAAATCTTACACGGTCATCGAATGCAACGACCAAGTAATCTCTCGCTTTGAACATTGGAAGCAAAACTATCCAGACCAAGACATCCGCCTCGTTAAAGGAATGTGGCAAGAAGTAATCCCTCAACTTCACACCTACGATGGTATCCTTTTCGATACTTACCCACTGTCTCAAGAGGAATATATTCGCAATGAGGTAGAGGGCTTATCCTATAGCCATTGCGGTGAATTCTTTCCCACTGCTGCCAGCCTCCTGCGTAAAGGTGGAGTCTTTACCTATTTCAGTTGTGAGATTGACACCCTGAGCCGTGGGCATCAACGGATGTTACTGGAACACTTCGATGCCTTCGAGGTTAGTGTAGTGCGTGACCTTCAGCCACCTGCTGGCTGTCAATACTGGTGGTCTGATTCGATGGTCGTTGTTAAAGCCTACAAGCGTTAAAAAGCCGAGTCTTATCTGACAACACCTTCGCCAAAATCAAAATATCATCAAAAGTAGGTTGGGTGGAACGCAGACCAAAACCAACATTTGCGTTTGGTTCCGCTTCGCGCGCGTCCTACCTACAAGAAAATGGCGAAGGTATTGTATCTAAAAAAAAGGTATTGAAAACTCATGCTGCGTCAACTTACTCTCAATCAAAATGATCTTGGGGAAATTCAACAGCTTTTAGAATTACTGGTTGAAAAATTTACAACGCCCGAAGATCCTCAATTTATCCACAACGCATCGATTTATGCCCATGATTTGCCATTATCTATTCGACAGTTTTTTAATGATTGTCGATTAAATGAAGCAGATGATGAAGTTATTTATCTCATCTCAGGTTATCCAATCGACGATCAAAAGATCGGATTAACGCCTTCTAATAGATCTGAGAAAAAAGATACACCACGCACCCTAGAAGAGCAATTGCTATTGGCTTTATGTGGTTCGCTTCTAGGAGATTTGTTTGGATGGGCTACCCAGCAGGCAGGTTGGATTGTTCACGATATTCTACCTGTTAAAGGGGAGGACTTTGAACAAATGGGGTCTAGTAGTCAAGTTGAGTTAAGTTGGCATACTGAGGATTCTTTTCATTCCTATCGGTGTGATTATCTTGGCATGATGTGTTTACGCAATCCGAACCAGGGAGCAACCTCCCTAGCATCTAGTCAAGCTGTTCTCAAGTTAGATAAAAAGGAAATCCAGATCCTCTGTGAACCCCGCTTTATTTTCCGCTCTGATGACTCACACCTGGCAGAAAACCAACCTACCTATTTAGAACAACTCGAACGAGCGCAAACAGATGGATCATTAGAGGCTGCTTATCAAAGAGTCAATAAGATGAATACTCGTCCCACTCCACGACCTGCCTTCTTTGGTGATTCTCAGCAGCCTTATCTGTGCATCGACTCCATTTATCTCAAAGGGATCGATGAGGAAGCAGATCGTGCGGCTCAGGCACTAATTAAAGCTGTTAACGATGAATTAACAGATTTAGTCTTAAATCCAGGAGATATTTGTTTTATCGATAACTATCGTGCGGTACATGGTAGAAGACCGTTTATTCCTACCTACGACGGCAACGATCGCTGGCTAAAACGGATCAATATTACTCGGGATCTGAGAAAATCTCGCGATCGACGTATTTTAGGCAGGAAATCTCGAATTATCTTTTAATTAGCTAATCACTCGGTAAATCAATGCAAGAAGAAGACTCAATCGACTATTCACTAAAAATTGCTTCTGTAAATCTAGTCTTAGCTGGGTTTAGTTTGTTTTATCATCCTCTGATTTGGTTGACAATTCCGATTCTTATTTACTCCGAAATCCCCTTCTTCCGATTAGCTTATAAGTCAGTCTTTGAAGAACGCCGTCTCTCATCCTATGTTATTGACGTATTGTTAGTGTCTGGCTTGTTATTCGGTCAGTTTTTTTATACTGAAGTTATCGGTATTTGGTTTGCGCTCTTGGGACGCAAAATGCTGCTAGACAGTGAGTCTAACTCCAGACAAAGTATGAGCAATCTTTTTGACGAACAACCCCGCACTGTTTTGCTACTGACGGATGAAGGGGATGAGCGGGAAATTCCCTTTGAACAATTAAAATCTGGCGATCTACTAGCAGTCAGTGCCGGACAAACTATAGCCGTTGATGGTACGATTGCAACTGGTTTTGCATCTATCGATCAGCATAAATTGACTGGTGAGTCACAACCTGTAGAGAAAGGAGAAGGCGATCAAGTTCTAGCTTCGACTATCGTTTTGAGCGGAAAAATTGGGGTAAGGGTAGAGAAAACAGGAGAGGAAACTGTTGCCAGCGAAATTGCCCAAATTCTTGAAAAAACAACAGATTTCAAGAATTCTCTTCAGTCAAAAGGAGAAGCTATTGCGGATCAGATGACGCTGCCAACTTTGGGCTTGAGCGCACTATTCTTTTTTCTGCCAGGACTTGGATATGCAAGTGCGGTTGCTGTTTTAACCAATACTTTTGGTTATAAAATGCGTCTTTTTGCACCCGCGAGTATGCTTGCCTTTTTGAATTTGGCTTCTAAGCAAGGTATTTTAGTTAAGGATGGTCGCTCGCTGCAAATTATCAAACAGGTTGATACAATTGTTTTTGATAAAACAGGCACGCTGACCTTAGAACAGCCAACTGTAGCTAAAATACATACTTGTCCTGGGATCAGCGAGGCTATTTTGTTATGCTCTGCTGCTGCTGCTGAAGTTGGTCAGACCCATCCAATTGCGAAGGCGATTCTCAAGGCTGCCCGCGAGGAGCAACTCGATCTGCCCAAAGTTATCGATGCCGTTTATGAAATGGGTTCAGGGATTCAGGTTCGCCTACTCGACCGCGAAGTCAGAGTTGGTAGTCACGCATTTATGAAAACAAGTAATCTTGAGATCCCGTCGGAACTCAAAAGTATACAAGCGGACTGCTATGAGCAGGGGCAATCGCTAGTTTTTGTCGCCTTTGACAACCAAGTAGTAGGACTGATCGAGTTTCATGCCACTATTCGTCCTGAAGTTCCCAAGCTTTTAGAGTCACTGGAAAAACGATCTATGTCAATGTACATTTTATCAGGAGACCATGAAGCTCCCACCCAAAAACTAGCTCAGACACTAGGGATCAAAAATTATTTCGCCAATCTGCTGCCAGAAAATAAAGCCAAGATAATTAAGCAGTTACAAGAGCAAGGTAAGTCCATTTGTTTTGTGGGAGATGGGATTAATGATTCGATTGCACTCAAACAAGCTAACCTATCTGTTTCTTTGTGTGGAGCTACCACGATTGCGATCGATACTGCTCAAATTGTCTTCATGGATAGTAATCTGGAGCGACTTACGACCCTGTTTGACATAGCTGAAAGATTTGACGGGAACATAAGAACCGGACTGCTTATCTCTATTGTTCCAAGTATTATTTGTATTTTTGGTATTATCTTATTTCATTGGGGTGTGATAACAGGTATGACAATCACCGTAACAACCTTATTTGTAGGGATAGGAAACGCTGTGCTTGGTCCCTGGCTGGCTCAAAAATCGGAAACACAAGCAAGAGAAATCAAAGTTAATGCAGTCAATACTTGAGGATTTAGAAAGTGATTTACGCTCGAAACTTAAGTAACAGCATTACTGAGACTGTTGACTTACCTATCAAAAATGGCTGTATGAACAGGATTTAACTAATATTGCCCTTACTCAAATAATAATCCGCTCGGCTGGAAAGTTGATTTAAAATAGGTTACACGGCTACCTCAAGCTTAGTTTGCCGAAGATTTACTCCTTAAGGAGAGAACAAAATGAAGGTGGGAATTGTCGGGCTAGGGTTAATTGGTGGTTCTTTGGGGTTAGATTTGCGATCGCACTCTTGGGAGGTAATCGGGGTTTCTCGCTCCAAACACACTTGCGAAGTTGCGGTTGAGAGGGGTGCTGTGGATCGCGCTAGTGTTAGTTTACAAGATTTAGGTACAGCAAATTTAGATGTTATCTTTCTTTGTACGCCAATTCCGGCGATCGCGCCAACTTTAGCGACACTAAAAAATTATCTGACTCCGGAAACGACTGTTACTGATGTGGGTTCGGTTAAAGGAACAGTTACTCAAACTTGTACCAGTTTGTGGCAAAATTTTGTTGGTGGACACCCGATGGCAGGAACCGCAGCCCAAGGTATCGAAGCGGCTCAAAAGAATTTGTTTGTAAATGCACCTTATGTAATTACTCCGACTGCATCTACTGCGGTTACAGCAATTAAAAAAATAGAGGAAATTGCGCTTGCTCTGGGCTGTAATGTCTATTTTTGCACTCCCGAAGCACACGATCGCGCTGTAAGTTGGATTTCTCATCTCCCGGTGATGGTAAGTGCAGCTTTAATTGCTGCGAGTCTGGGTGAAAGCGATCCGACCGTGTTAGAATTAGCCAAAAACTTAGCCAGTTCCGGTTTTCGGGATACCTCTCGCGTTGGTGGTGGTAATCCCGAATTAGGACTAATGATGGCAAAATATAATCGTGAGGAAGTGCTGCGATCGCTCCAACACTACCACAAAAATCTCGCTGAAATCATCCAACTCATCGAACAAGAAAACTGGGCAAAACTCGCGCAAATTCTCGAATCTACTCAACAAGCACGACCAGATTTTCTCTCTTAACTCTTGCAAATCAACCAATAAATTAATAGAGACGTTGCGTGCAACGTCTCTACAGAAAAAGCTCAAGCTAAGTTAAGCCAAATTCAGCCAACTTATCCCAACAATTTTTTCGCTTGAGCCACGACATTATCAACAGTGTAGCCAAACTTTTCTAAAGCTAAATCTCCAGGAGCAGAAGCACCGAAGCGATCGATGCTAATACTAGCACCTTCACTACCAAAATAACGGTACCAACCAAAGCTAGAACCTGCTTCCACAACTAAACGCTTCTTCGCACTAGCAGGTAAAACCGATTCCTGATACTCCTCGCTTTGAGCTTCAAAAACTTCGCAACTTGGCATCGAAACGACGCGAACTTTCTTACCTTCAGCCCGCAGTTTTTCGGCTGCTGCCACACACAATTGTACTTCTGAACCAGTACCGATTAAAATGACCTCAATTTCTTCAGGAGGATTACCACAAGAAAGCACATAAGCACCCTTGCTCGCATTTTCAATCGAACTACCTTCTAAATTCGGTAAACCTTGGCGCGATAAAGCAATTAGGGTGGGAGTGTCACGACTTTCGACAGCTACCTTGTAAGCACCGGAAGTTTCGTTACCGTCGGCGGGACGGTAAACTACTAAATCAGGAATTGCGCGCAGTGAGGGAATATGCTCGATTGGTTGGTGTGTCGGACCATCTTCACCCAAAGCCACGGAGTCGTGAGTCATTACCCAAATTACCCCAGCATTCGACAATGCCGATAAGCGAATTGATGCCCGCATATAATCGGTAAAGACGAGGAAAGTAGCACCGTAGGGAATTAATCCCGAACCATGTAGGGCGATACCGTTACAAATTGCGCCCATGCCATGTTCCCGCACCCCAAAACGTAGGTTACGGTTTTCGTAAGCGCCTTTTTGGAAATCTTTATCTGATTTGAGTAAAGTTTTATTGGAAGGAGCTAAATCGGCAGAACCACCAATCAGTTCTGGTAAAACTCCAGCTAAAGCATTGAGAACTTTACCAGAATGGTTCCGGGTAGCATCTCCCTTTTCTTCTGGAGTGTAAGTAGGCAGAACTTTATCCCAACCTTCAGGGAGTTCGCCTTTCATCATTCGTGCTAAGACCTCAGCTTCCTCGCTATACTCACTTTGGTAGCGAGTCCAAAGGCTGTTCCATTCTTCTTCGTACTTCGCACCACGATCTACAGCTTTGCGGAAGTGGTTTAAGGAATCTTCTGGAACTTCAAATTCTGGGTATTCCCAGCCCATGTGTTCGCGAGTAGCTTTTACTTCGTCAGCACCAAGGGCAGCCCCGTGAACGTCGTGGGAGTTGGCTTTGTTGGGAGAACCGTAACCGATGGTGGTTGTCACCTTGATTAGAGAAGGCTTGTCGGTGACAGCTTTGGCTTCTTTGATCGCTTTTTCAATTGCGTCGAGGTCGGTGTTGCCCTGTTCTACGTGCTGAACGTGCCAACCGTAGGCTTCAAAACGCTTTCCGACATCTTCGGTAAATGATAAATCTGTTGAACCATCAATGGAGATGTGGTTGTCGTCGTAAAGGGCAATTAATTTACCTAATCCTAGGTGTCCAGCTAGGGAACAAGCTTCTCCGGAAACACCTTCCATGTTGCAGCCATCTCCTAAGATTACATAGGTATAGTGGTCTACAAGTTCGAGGTCGGGTTGATTAAATTTAGCCGCTAAATGGGCTTCTGCCATTGCTAGTCCGACAGCGTTAGCAATTCCTTGTCCCAAAGGTCCGGTGGTTACTTCTACCCCAGGAGTCATGAAGTTTTCTGGGTGTCCGGGGGTTTTCGACTCCCACTGACGGAATTGCTTAATGTCGTCAATGGAGACGCTATCGTAACCTGAGAGATAGAGCAAGGCGTACTGTAACATACAGCCATGTCCAGCCGAGAGGATAAAGCGATCGCGGTTAAACCAGTGGGGATTTTTGGGATTGTAACGCATCAAGCGATCCCAAAGTACAAACGCCATTGGCGCTGCACCCATTGGCAATCCTGGATGACCAGAATTTGCTTTTTCTACAGCGTCAATTGCTAAAAAGCGGATTGAATTGATGCAAAGTTCTTCGAGTGATTGTGTAGCAGCGACCATAATTGTTTCTGTTAAACTGAACTACTGAATGCGCGAGCTAAGGCGCAAAACATCTGGTGTAATCAAATGTGACTTTTAACCTAATTGGTCTTTTTCGTCAACCTTTGCTGGGATTATTTGACGATGAATGAACTAGATGTCCTTCTTATCATCCCATTGTTCGGGAGCGATCGGCAAGAGAGCCTGATTCTCCAGTAACGGATCGGGATCGGGTAATCTGCTTTGAGAAATGTTTACTTTAATTCTTGACAAAAACAATTAGTTATGTATTAGTCAATAATCATTAATTTCAAGAACCAGAAAATAAGCTGGATTACCGAATCTTTTGATTTAAGGTTTAACCGAGGTATTTTTGAAAGGCTAAGGTAACATTATGACCACCGAAGCCAAAAGAATTAGACAAAGCGACATCGACCTTTTGGTTACGACTGTGATTGGGAACATAATCCAAATCGCACTCAGGATCGGGATCGACCAAATTAATAGTAGGGGGAATGCGATCGTGAGCGATCGCCATAACTGTCGCTACCGCCTCGATGCCACCGGAACCTCCCAACAAGTGACCTGTCATCGACTTAGTGGAACTAATTGCAACTTGTGCTGCGGCAGTTTCGCCAAGAGCTTTTTTAATTGCCTTGGTTTCGGTTACATCGTTGGCTGGGGTACTGGTACCGTGGGCATTAATGTAATCAACTTGACTGGGAGTGAGATTCGCATCTTTCAACGCTAGCTGCATTGCCCTAGTCGCCCCTTTTCCGTCTGGTACTGGTGAAGTCATGTGATAAGCATCACAAGTCATTCCATAACCCACAACTTCAGCATAAATTTTTGCTTGACGAGCAAGAGCGTGTTCCAATTCTTCCAACAGGAGAATACCAGATCCTTCACCAATTACAAAACCATCACGAGATTTATCAAAAGGACGACTAGCATGAGCCGGGTCGTCATTGCGGGTAGACATTGCCCGCGCTGCGGCAAAACCTGCTACTGTCAAAGGTGTAATGGCTGCTTCTGCTCCACCGCAGAGCATGGCTTGGGCATAGCCTCTTTGAATTAAACGAAAGGCATCACCCAAGGCATGAGAACCAGCAGCACAAGCTGTCACAGTGCAAGAATTAGGTCCTTTGGCTCCCGTGTGAATCGCTGTCAAACCTGCTGCCATATTCGCAATCATCGTTGGTACCGTAAACGGACTACAACGACTTGGACCGCGAGTCAGATACACCTCTTGTTGATCTTCCATGACTTTAATGCCGCCAATGCCTGTCCCAATCAAGACACCGACCTGTTCGGCATTGAGGTCGTTAATGATAAAGTCGGCATCGGTAAGTGCCATTTTGCTTGCGGCTACGGCAAATTGGGCAAAACGATCCATTCGCTTTGCTTCTTTGCGTTCTAAATAGTCGTGGGGGTCAAAGCCCTTAACTTCACCAGCAATTTGGCTAGCGTGCCGGGAAGCATCAAATAAACTAATTACATCAATCCCGTTGCGCCCGCTTAACAAACCGTCCCAATATTCAGAGAGGTTGTTACCAATTGGGGTAATTGCGCCGAGACCTGTGACGACAACTCGTTTTAGTAGCAAATTTGTCATGATTCTTGTCTGATGAGGGTATTTTGCCTCACAATGTAGCTTAATGGAGAAAATCTTTGGTTAAGTGACTGGGCGATCGCCGAAGCACAAATTTGATTATGCTGAGGTGGTCACTTTCTCGCTGATGTGATCTGCGGCTTTACCCACGGTATCAATTTTTTCGGCAACTTCGTCGGGAATTTCGAGATCAAATTCTTCTTCTAGTGCCATGACTAATTCAACCACATCTAAGGAATCTGCTCCTAGGTCATCGGCGAAGCTGGCTTCTGGTTTGACGGTATCTGGCTCAACGTCTAGTTGTTCAATAACGATTGACTTGACTCGATCAAAAATTTCTTGGTTCATAAGTTTTTTCAACCTGGGTAGGAGAACTGGTTTTTAGATTTAGAGTTCTTTTGCATTTTTCATCTTATCGGAAAGAGGTACTTTACAAGTAATGGTTTTACTGGAGATCTGCGGTAGGATGGAGATTTTCTGTGGCGATCGCGCGATCGGCGCAGTAGCACCAGCGCCCAAAAGGGCGATCGCAATTTGACAAGGTGTTAGCGATGCTGATTTGAGTAGTGAGAATTTTGCTTTTGCTTCCGATTTAGCGGTTTAATCTCAGCTTTGGTTATACTGTAGAACCCTTGTCTGGGTCTGAAGGTAGATTCTGTCCGAGAAACTGTAATAATTGGTGTATTCAGGATTCGATTCTGATTGCGTTTGGCGATTGGGCATTCGCGGAGTGTCTCCGTCAGGAGAAGCCCAGCGCCAGGGCGATCGATCGCCCAAAGGACAAACTTAACCAAGAGATTGAGAAGCAAGCAACCAACCAAGTTAAGTTCGGGCGATCGCTCTCCAATCTGCGTCGAAGCAAGACACGGATGCTGTCAACAAAGCTAGAGAGATTATTATTTACTTATGTCCACAAAAACGCTTCAATATGCCTATTTTCCCGGTTGTGTTGCCCAAGGTGCTTGCCGCGAGCTTTATTTGTCTACTGCCGCCGTTACGAAATCTTTAGGAATTGAATTGATTGAGTTGAAAAAGGCGGCTTGTTGTGGTTCGGGTACTTATAAGGAAGATTCTCAGCTTTTAGAAGATACGGTTAATGCTCGTAATCTGGCTTTAGCTGAATCACTAAATTTACCTCTTTTAACTCATTGCAGCACTTGTCAGGGTGTAATTGGTCATGTGGATGAGAGTTTAAAGGAGTCTCAACAAAGTAATCCTGGTTATGTCGGGCAAATTAATGAGTTGTTAAAAGCAGAGGGCTGTTCTCCTTATCGCGGCACTACGGAGGTGAAACATTTACTCTGGGCTTTGGTAGGCGATTATGGGTTGGAGGCGCTGCAAGCTAAGGTTAAGCAACCGTTAACGGGTTTGAAGTGTGCTGCTTTTTACGGCTGTTATTTACTTCGGGCGCAAAAATCTTTACCTTATGACGATCCGTTTAATCCTCAGTCGTTGGAAAATGTGTTTCGGGCGGTTGGGGCTACGGCTGTAGATTATAGCGGACGAACTCAGTGTTGTGGTTGGCCAATTTCGAGCTATGCGAAGGAAGAGTCTTTTCAAATGGCTGGGAAGCACTTGGAGGCGGCAAAAGCTGCTGGTGCTGATTGTTTGGTAACTCCTTGTCCTTTGTGCCATCTTAATCTTGATTCTCGTCAGCCGGAGGTGTCTGGGGTGATTAAACGTCCTTTGGGTTTGCCTGTGCTGCATTTTCCTCAGCTTGTGGGTTTGGCTTTGGGGATTTCGCCCCAGGATTTGGGGTTGGATCGTCATGTGGTTTCTACTGAACCTATTTTGCGAAAATTGGGGTGGTGAGCTTTTTCCTTGATGGTTGACTAATGAATTTTTTTTGGCGATCGCGCGATTGGTGCAGTAGCGCCAGCGCCCAAAATGGCGATCGCCAACTTATTTTTACTTGATTAAGCCTTTTTTTTGACTTATACAATTTTCTTATATATTAGTCTCAATTTTATTATCTATTTTTGCTGAAGAC